>NZ_JAERKU010000003.1:0-456789 GCF_018256955.1 Acetobacter persici | reverse complement strand
GAAAAGACAGACTGCATCATACTCATCATAAACAGCTATGCAGTCCGTTCTGGCATTCAAGGTCTAACAGGCCCTAGGCCTATACTGCATTTTTACTATTTATAGCTTTTTATAACGTTACAAAGGCGCTCCTACCGTTGTGATTAAAGTAGATAGCGATTGTTCGTTTTCTCCGACATGTGTTGTCGTAAAATAGCATATTTATTATGAGACTTGGCAGTGCCACCGTATGCAGAGGAGGAGGCATGAGCACGTTGGCACTTTTTTGTGCTGTGACGGCCGCATCCCAGAGCAGGAACGTATAAAAGGAGTTTATTAACGCGTTATTAGAGCAGTAGGAGGCTTGCGTCATTGCAATGAAGCCAGTCTTATTTTTTTAGTCTCACCTAGTATAGTTCATAATTATTCCTGTATTAATTTATTTTTATTTTTAATTATTAAGGAGTGATTGTGGTTAATAAAAATCACACAGATGTTTTATATTATATTTCTTTGATAATCAGGAGAAAACCGCGACTGCAAAAAAGAATATAGGTTTTGCCGGAAACCCTGAACAGCACTGGTTGAGTGTGTTATGTCAACCGACCAGCGAAAGTTCGTATGATATATTTTAACCCGTTTTGATGGCAATATAATTCGCTGATATGGAAACCAAATTCGCTTTACTATTAAATACAGATTACCGACCCTTAAATAAAAATCTCGATAAACCTTGAGAAGACATAACTGACAGGGAGAAATCTGATCATGGCTCCACATCCCCTTACCTCACCGGATATTTTCCAGCATGTCCGCATGATTATGGGCATGGTGGTCGGCTTGAGCGTAACGCGACTTCTGACGGGTCTCGTCCGTATTATTCAACACCCAAGCCAGACGAGCATTTATCCTGTACATATTGGTTGGGTGCTCACGTTGCTTCTGATGCTGATGCATTTCTGGTGGTGGGAGTTGTGGCTGATTGAACTCCCTGTATGGAGATTCGAGACCTATTTGTTTCTAATTCTTTATGCGATCATCTTATTTTTCCTGAGCGCTTTTCTATTTCCTGACTCTATTAGTGATTATACAGGATATGAAGATTTTTTTATTTCAAGGCGAAAATGGTTTTTCTCGTTTTTTGCCCTGACTGTTGTTTTTGATTTAATTGACACTCTCATTAAAGGACCCGCGCATTATGCCTTGTTTTCTATAGAATACTGGTTCCGTGTCCCAGTTTATCTTGTTTTGTGTGGGATAGCGATTATGTCCACCAACCGACGCTTCCATATGGCATTTGTCAGTATGGGGCTTCTTTATGAAGTGTCGTGGATTATCCGGCATTTTGAGACATTATCTTGATATCAGAGCTATTTAAATAGTGTCATTTTTCCAATTTATTTTCATAAAACAGACGGGGCGAAAAAAGTGCTGCGTGCGGCTCTAAAGGGACGGAGAATCATCACGGACCGTATCAGCACAGAACTGGACACGGTTCGTGATTTCTATTTTGGATCAATGTATCAGTTCACAGTGTCCCGCTAGTCGAAAAAAAGCGCTTTGTGCTATTAGGGGATGTAACTTACTGTTAAACCCCCTTCGTGCGCGAAGAAACAGCTCTGGCTCTGGTCTGTGCCTATGTGCTTGCTGGTGAAATCAAGCGGAGCGCACATTACGCAGAGGCTTTTCACACCTATGAAGCTCGTGTTCATCCTTATGTCCCACGCTTCGCAAAAGGGATGAATTCCGTTTTCGCGCGTCTTATTCATGCCTGAATCCGGATAGTGATTTCACTGCCGAATATGATCGAGAAAGTCCTTGCAAGTAATTGTGTCCAGAAACACCTCGGACTGTGCTGGGTGAAACACGAGAAGAAAATCACAGAAGACTTTGTATTTCGGAATTATAAGTGAGGGAGGTCTCTTTAGAAAAATAGCTCTCCCGCACAGCAGTTGTGTATCTATCTCTATAGGCAATCTATTAAGATCAGGATGTCCAAGGGTTTTCTGACTTTCTTATATCAGTCAACAAACTTGATGATCCGATGCAACAAGTGGGAGAAAAATATTATCGACGATTTCGCTGATTGCTTCATCTGTAAGGGGTTTGAAGGTCATCATCAGGTCATGCCGCACAAGGTCTAGCGGGAGTGAGGCAATACGGGGTGTAAGCCTGCTTTCGTTAATTTCTCCGCGTTCGACGGCCCGTGCCAGAACAGCGCGATACTGGTTCCCTTCAACAATGCGGTTGCGTAATTCCGTAAAACTTGAGCGCTCCGCCACCAGATCTTTTTGCATATCAAAAAAGAGCTGAAGGTCTCCACTGTTTGCACGATCGGACATATGGCGAAGCAGAAGGCAGAGCTCATCGCGGACGTTCCCCATATCGGGAATGACGGGTGCCGCATGAGCAAACCTTTGCGCCAGTGCGGCTGTTGCCAGCGCTGTGCGGTTGGGCCAGCGTCTGTGGAGCACAGGGCGGCTGGTGCCGGCCCGGCGGGCTACATTTTCCATCGTGAGGCCGGCATATCCACTTTCAGACAGTTCAGCCCAGGCTGCTTCTAAAATAGCGTCCTCCAAGGCTGCTCCCCGCCGTCTTACTCTCCCTCGAACGCGCATAACACTCCCCATAAGATACACAAAGAATCTTATTGCCTTTGTTTTGCTGGTATATAAGATACGTGACGAATCTAATGTATGAGGCATAGCATGAGCAAAAGAGGCGTTCCAACCCGAAACCGTCGTGTCCTGATTTCGGGTGCCAGCATTGCCGGGCCAGCTCTTGCTTTCTGGCTGGATCGCTATGGTTTTGACGTGACGGTTATCGAGCGTGCTGCGACTATTCGCACTGGAGGGTATCCGATTGATGTTCGTGGCACGGCGATTGATGTGGTCGAACGGATGGGATTATTGCCACAAATCCGTGCGGCACACATCAACACACGTCTGATGACATTTGTTGATGGAGACGGACGTGAAATTGGCTCTGTGCCTGTCTATGATGCCGTTGGTAGCGATGAAAGAGACGTGGAGTTGCCTCGAGGAACTCTGGCAACATTGTTGTATGACGCGTCCCGGCAAGGAAACGTCCGGTATCGGTTCAATGACTCAATAGACACGCTGCACGACGACGGTGCGGGGGTGGATATTCGGTTCACCAGTGGCATTCGTGAACGCTACGACATTGTTGTTGGGGCAGATGGGCTCCACTCCCGCACGCGGCGTCTTGTCTTTGGGACTGAGGATCTTTTCCGTCATGATCTCGGCTTTGATTTCGCACTCTTCTCATTAGAAAATGATCAGGGTCTCTCACATGGCGGTATTTTCCATGCAGAACCCGGACGTGTGGCGGGATTGTTTGCAGTTCAGGATAGTCAAAGGATGTTCGGGTTTCTGACATTCATGACTGATCAGGGAGCCCCGCGCGCGATCAGGGAGCAACTGGATTTAATACAGGCAACTTATGTCGGTATGCGCTGGGAAGTGCCGCGTCTGTTGAAAGAGATGGAGGTGGCTGACGATCTTTATTTTGACAGTGTCAGTCAGATCCGTATGCCGCACTGGTCCAGAGGATCTGTCGTTTTGCTAGGCGATGCCGCTTTTGCACCGTCTTTCCGGTCCGGGCAGGGAACCAGCCTTGCTCTTGTCGGTGCTTATGTCCTTGCAGGAGAGCTTGCTTCGCATGAAGATACATTGGCTGGACTGGAAGCATATGAACGCGCCCTGAAACCCTTTGTCGAAGCAAATCAGGCGCTGGCAACTGATGGACGAGGGGCGTTTTTCCTGCCGCGCACTCAGGCAGATATCGACATGCGTGACAGGATGCTGGCTGAGATTGCACATAACGGCACTGGTGCGTTTTTTGACAACCGCCGTCCGGTGGCTCATTCCGCAATTAGTTTAGTGAACTATTAGAGGCTGTTACGAGCGTGAGACGCATTTTGCTCGGCCACCCTGAGAATATAATTCATGCAGGCCGAACACTATCGCAAACACATGCTGGAAATTCAGGGACGACCGGAAAAATCCTGCAAGATGGTCCTACCCAAACGGAAGCCTCTGAAAATAGTCCCGTGGATTGTGCCGAAAGGAGGCTTTTGTCTGTGGTGCCAACTGCCTAAAGGACAGAACTCGACAGACAGTGCACTGAAAAGCATGGCTGACGCTATTATCCATGCTCCGGGAAATGTTTTCAGTGTCAGCCAGTCGGCATCTTCTTTCCATGCGGTGCCATGTGACGCAGTGCGAGGACGAAAGAATTTTTTGCTCTCTGAAAAAAGTATTGGAAGGGAAAGTGCCAGACTATTCTTAATATTGTCTATAAAATCATAGTGACTGAGCCGTAAGGGGTGTTTCTCTGGTCTTACAAAACGGCCTGCTCAGTATCCCGCGCCCCTTGTGGTGCATTCTGTATTTAACTCCACGATGGAATAATTGCGCCATGATAGGCTTCAAGCAGTTTTTCCCGCACATTGGGTTGCTGGAAGGCTTTCACGAGCGGCTGTATCCATGGTGCATGGGCGTTGTTCTCATTCACCGCAATAAAATTGATGTAGGGGTTATTTTCCATACTCTCGCGCGCGAGGCGTTCTTTGTTGAGGTCAATCCCTGCTTTATAGGCCCATTCCGTAATCACCACCCCGGCATCCAGATCGGGCAGGGATCGTGCCAGAACAGGATCATCCAGCTCTTTAATTGTCAGAGACTTGGGGTTTTCCGCAATATCCAGCGCCGTGGGCATTCCATCCGGTACGGTTGCAATTTTCAAGAGACCTAAGGATTGCAGGAGCTTGAGGGCTCTGCCTTCATTTGTCGGGTCCGCTGGAACGCCGATTGTTGCGCCTTGCGGCAGGGCAGAAAGGCTTGTCCATTTTTTGGAATAAAACCCGACTGGCGCGAAATATGTATTACCGACCGGGACAATATGGGCACCCAGAGCCGTGTTTTGTGCTTGAAGATAGGGGCCATGCTGGAAAGCATTCGCGTCCAGATCTCCGGCCGCCAGCGCCGCATTGATCGGCGTTCCCTCAGAAAACGGAATAGC
Source organism: Acetobacter persici (assembly GCF_018256955.1). Taxonomy (NCBI): domain Bacteria; kingdom Pseudomonadati; phylum Pseudomonadota; class Alphaproteobacteria; order Acetobacterales; family Acetobacteraceae; genus Acetobacter; species Acetobacter persici. The sequence continues at coordinate 451,767 of NZ_JAERKU010000003.1, read as the reverse complement.
CTCAATGGCCAGTCCATCAGTCCGGGCATTTTCCTGAACAATATGCCAGATATCCTCATCCTCACCAGAGAGGATGCCAACCCGTATTGGGCGAGACTGTGCTCTGGCGGTGGATGACAGAATGACGGGTGTCGCAGCCAGAAGCGTCAGGACGGTACGACGGTTAAAACGACGCCCCCGTGCGGTGGAAAGGCGGGGAGAGAATACATTACGCATGGTCGAGAACTTTCGGTAATACCGGAGAAAGAAGATCACTGTGATGGCGGGCTGCGACGTCCGGATGCGATCTTAGGCGGCCCTTTAAGGTGTTTTGGCCAATCTGGGAGAAAAGCGGATTGTCCGGGTCCTGCGTCAGCCCGATGCTGGATTTTGTGAGGGATTCCGGCAAAGGCAGGATGGGGATTGTGGAATCCAGTTGTGCGCCAAGGAAAAATGCGGCCGAGAGCCTGTCATGCCCTGATCGGGGACTGACCACACGATGAATGGCTGCCCTGAAATACCCGCTGGTCGCGACTTCAAGCAGTTCACCGATGTTGACGATAAACGTATCCGGCTGTGGCGGAGCCTTGAGCCATTCCCCGGACGCCAGCTCAACTTCAAGGCCGCCTTCGTTATCCTGTAAGATAAGAGACAGCAGATCACTGTCTTTATGCGGACCGACGCCCTGACCTTCATCATTATTTTGAGAACCCGGATAATGGATCAGCTTTAAAAGGAGATAGGGTGAGTCATTCACAACCGGATGAAAGGCTGTTTTATCCTGTGCCAGAGACAGGGAGAGTGCTTCAAGAAGTTGGCGCAGCACATTGAGGGTTTGCTCCTGCCAGGCCAGAACCGTTTTTTTGAAATCAGGGAGGGCTTCAGGCCATTGATTAGGCCCCTGAAGACGCAGATAGGCGGGCTTATCCTCAAGATCTGTCAGGGCAGCTTTTTCTGAGCCGATATCAATCTGTTCACGCCAGTCCTGCCTGCCGCGCGTTAGCTCCAGTCCCGCACGATTATATCCCCTGAAATGCGGGGAATGAACCATGGCAATCTTCTCTTTCTGCTCCAAAGGCAGAGAAAAGAAGTGCTGCGCCTGCCGGAGCAGGTCAGCATTGAGGGACAAGGGAATTCCATGCCCTTTCAGGTAAAAAAAGCCGTACTCATGGGCAGCAAGCCTCAGTGAGTCCAGAAAAGCGGCGTCGGGCTTTCCTCTTTTGTCCCAGAGCGAAAGATCGATGGTCGGCAGAGAATAAGCAGTCCGCGTCATGCGTTGATCACTTCCAGCTACGGTATTTGCCAGATGTCAGACCGTGGCCGAAACCGGCGTCAGGCTCTGACAGGCTCTATTTAGTGCATGTTAAATCGCGTTATATAAAAAATCCATAAATTATTCGTTGTTTGACTCATAATTCCACATGGAATAATTGTGTTAAAGTTATTTATGGAAAACACTATAATGATACGTGGTTATATTCTGGCACCGATTGTTTTTGGTCTGTCTGCTTCGACCGCTCTGGCTGCGGAGAGCGGAAGCGGACAAAACCCTTCTGATAAAGGCGCGCGTTCTCAGAAGGTGGCTGTTGTCAGAAATACGCTCCGTACAACACAATCAGACCATGAGGCTTCTGATGAACCTGAACAGGTGATTGTTACAGGAACGCGGGATCCCTCTCAAACCGCAGCAAGAAGTGTCAGTCCAATCACCATTATTGGCGGGGATCAGCTCAGAGCAACAGGTATGACGGACATCCGGGAGGCTCTTGTCCAGCTTTCTCCGTCCATCAGCCGGGAAGTTAATGGGTCAGATCAGGGGTCAGTCGTGGATGCTCTGAGTCTGCGTGGTTTGAATGCTGATCAGACGCTGGTGCTGGTCAACGGAAAAAGACGCCATACAACAGCAGCCATTGCTGTCGATGCATCTTCCCAGCAGGGCACGACGCCTGTTGACTTAGACATGTTGCCAATTTCGGCCATTGACCACATTGAAATCCTGCAGGATGGCGCCGCAGCCCAGTATGGATCTGACGCCATTGCAGGCGTTATCAATGTGATCCTGAAATCAAACAGCCATGGTCTGCACATGCAAGCCACCAACGGCGGATATGCTGCCGGAGATGGCTTTACGACAGGGGAAAACCTGAACGCGGGGTTTGCTCTGGGCCAGCGTGGCTATGTGAATATCAGCGCAGAATTCAAGCATCAGGATCGCACCCAGAGGACAGGGATTGACCCCAGAACCGGCCGTAATAATGACCTTGCAACTGGCCAGCCGCAGGTCACACGGGAATCAATCGAGGCGAATTTCGGCTATCATCTGACAGATCAGGTTGAACTCTATGGGTTTGGCACCTTTACACATCGGGATGCTGAACGCTGGGCCTATTTACGCGCGCCAAGCACGGCGGCAGCCGACGGGCTTCAGGGCATGTATCCGAATGGTTTTGAGCCTGTGGAGACTATGCCTGAAAATGATTATGGCTTTACTTTAGGGTTCCGCGGGAAAAAATTATACGGCTTTGACTGGGATCTCAGTTCCACCATTGGCGGAGACCACGATACGCTGGCTGACTATAACTCAGCCAATGCGGATGCCTACAAAGAAACTGGCTATTCACCGTCCCGCTTTTATCTGGGCAATTACTCCAATCAGCAATGGACAAATAACCTCGATATCCGGCGTGGTGTTGATCTGCCGTTTCTTTACAGACCTCTGAATATTGCGTTTGGGGGAGAATATCGCAGAGACACCTATTCGATCGGGGCCGGGGAGCCGTTGTCATATTATCTGAGCGGGGCACAGGGCTACCAGGGAGAAACCCCAGAAAACGCGGTTAATTCCGCCAGACATGTGGCCGCAGCTTATATTGATTTGTCGACACAAATTATCTCGCGCTGGCGGGTGGATATTGCCGGTCGGTTTGAGCATTATAATGACGTCGGGAATGCACGGACCGGCAAAATTTCCAGCCGCTATGATATCAACAAATATATCGGGTTCCGTGGGACAGCCAGCACTGGCTTTCGGGCACCTACTCTTGCTGAGCAGAATTTTGCTGCTTTCATTTCCAGCCCGAACTACGCAACGGGGCAAATTGCCGCGAACTCCGCAGCGGCACGCGCCTTAGGTTCTCCGGGGCTGCGTCCTGAAACATCAACAAATTTCAGCGTCGGGATGATCCTGAACCCGTTGCCACGGCTCCATATCAATGTTGATGCTTACACGATCTCTATCAAACACCGGATTGTTGATGGAGGATATGCTTCAGGGGCACGCGCCATTGAGGCTTACGCGGCTGCCGGGGTGAATACATCCGGGTTTGCCGGAGATGAATCCGCAGTCAGTACAAATTATTTCACGAACGGTGCCAACACGCGCACGACGGGCCTTGATATTACAGCCCGTTACGCCACGGATTTTGGCAGGTTTGGAAAGGTGGACTGGGATGCCGCCGTTAATTTCAATCATACCAAAGTCAAGGATATTGCTCAGACAGGGGAGGGCAATCCTGTCCTGAATGCTCAGCAGATCAGCCTGATGTCGACGGAAAACCCCTCAAACAAGCTTATTTTTGGCGGCCGGTGGACATTGGGGAAATGGGATGTGGCTGTGCATGAAATTCGCTATGGCCACACAACATCGAACCTGACGTTTGTCTCTGGGCCAAATGCCTTTTCTACCACAGAGTTTTACCATCAGATCAACCGCCCGCGCTTTGTGACCAATCTTGAGGTGGGATATCAGGTATTGCCTCAGCTGCATCTGGCATTGGGGGGCAATAATATTGGAAATGCTTACCCGAGCCGGGTGCCGTCTTTCACGGCAGATTATAACAACAACCTCTATGATACGCTTAGTCAGCAGCTTTCAGAAGAAGGCGGATTTTACTATCTGCGTGCGGATTTAAAAATATGAACAGCGTCACGTTTTTAGAGAAATCGCATGGCTGAGAGTCTGACAGAGAGTCTAAGAGTTGACCGGCTGTATAAAGCTTTTGGCGGCAGCCCTGTGCTGGAGGATTTGAGTTTTTCCACACAGGCAGGCGATATTGTCGGGATCATCGGGCGGTCCGGGGCAGGGAAGACAACGCTGCTCCGCTGCCTGCACGGCGCGGAAACCCCGGATGCGGGAGACGTTTTTATTGAAGGTCAAGAAATTGGCAGGCTGAAAGAAAAGGAACTTCTGGCAGTCCGCCGACGTATTGGTATGGTTTTCCAGAATTTTAACCTGCTTAAATCCCGCACGGTGTGGGGCAATATTTCTCTGGCTCTCGAGATTGCTGGCGTTTCCAAATTAGCGCGCATCGCAAGAATTCAGGAACTGATAGGGCTGGTTGGACTGGAAGGGCATGAAAACAAACATCCTTCTCAGCTTTCGGGTGGACAAAAGCAAAGAGTAGGGATTGCGCGGGCACTTGCCACAAATCCGGCGGTCCTGCTGTGCGATGAAGCCACATCGGCTCTGGACCCGGAAACAACATCATCCATTCTGGCTTTGCTGAGCAAGATCAATCAGGAACTTGGCATCACGATTGTGCTGATCACCCATGAAATGGATGTGATCCATCGCCTTGCGCGCCGTGTCATGGTTTTAGAGCAGGGGCGCATTATAGAAGATGCACGCATAGAAGATTTCTCAGGCACAAAAGAGAAGCGTGCCTTAAACCAGTTTTGTGAAGGAGAAGAGCAGAGCGTTCTTTCAGGCCAGCGACTGTCTGTTCTGCAGAGCGAAAAACCGCATGGAGGATTACCGGCACTGCGTGTAACGGTTGCAGAAAGCGCCTTATTCACGTCTCTCATTCCGGCTCTTTATGAGCAGTTTTCTATTACATCACACGTGTTGAGAGTAGATTTGAACGAAAATTATTCTGATACAGGCGCAAGACATCTCATTATTCTCTCTCGGGACGATGAGAACGCCCTGAACTGGCTTGTGCAGAACGTCGAGAAAATGGAAGTGCTTGGCTATGTCCCATCAGGTATTTGATCTGTTCCTGAAGGCGACGCTGGCAACGCTGGAAATGGTTTTTGCTTCTGCTGCCATTGCCGTCATTTTTGGATTACCACTCGCGCTTCTTCTGACTGTAACAGCACCCAACGGTCTATGGCCTTCGCCTGTTATTCGCAAAGGACTGGGCTTTATTATTGATCTGACCAGAGCTGTACCCTTTATTATCCTCCTCGTCCTGCTCATCCCGTTTACCCGTCTTCTGGTTGGAACAGCCCTTGGAACGGGAGCTGCGATTGTGCCTCTTTCAGTCACGGCTATTCCGTACTTTGCACGCATTGCTGAAGTGTCTTTGAAAGACGTGGACCCCGCGCTGATTGAAGCGATACGCTCCATGGGAGCAACGCGCCTAAAAGTCATATGGTCTGTGCTGCTGCCAGAAGCGCTGCCGGGATTGATTTCAGGCCTGACGGTTACGGTGGTCACCCTGATCAGCGCCTCTGCCATGGCTGGTGTTGTTGGAGCTGGCGGATTAGGCGACCTTGCTATCCGCTATGGGTATCAGAGATTCAACACAGGCATGATGCTCTGGATAGTTGGGATACTTGTACTGATCACAATAATTGTGCAAGTTTCTGGCAATTTGGTAGCTGCTAGACTTAGAAAAAATCTATGAGTGTTTTTGCGACGTCTAAGGAATATGTTTTTTAAATAAGAAATATTTATTTAAAAAAGAGTATGCACGTTCCTTTGCAGTCTAATCTGCTCATGGAAAATCTTGAAGATCGCAAAGCATATCAGTTTTCAGGTCAAGAAAATAGAGGTGCCCCGGACTATTACAGTGTACGCTATAAAGTCTGAAATATTAAGGAGCATTTTTGGGTCTGACTGAAGCAGCCCATGAGTATTGTAATACATTACAGCATCCTGAAATGAACCTTCATCGCTGCCGTGCAACCCTCTTCCTGCTATCATCTGAGCTAACTGGCAACATGGTCCGAAAAAGTCTGTTGGCAGGGTTTGAATGGGAAGGTCGTTCTCTCAAACGCTTCAAAATTTTATTTGGATCATAGAAAGAACAGCGTGAAAATTTTCTGGAAACCGGCCGCCTTTGATTGTGCCATATTCATATTGCAGGGCAATTTTTAAAATATCCATTGGCCACCAGTTCAGATTGGCAGACCATGCTTTCTGCTGCCCCCCATCGACGGAGGCTGATTTTAGGCTGGCTTCTGAATAGCGTGCAGAGGCTTCCAGAATTCCTATTCCATTACACAGGTAATTCTGGTTTCTTGCGCAAGTTGGGGAAGAAAAAGCGGCTGTTCTGGATTTCCAGCTACGGGGTTTTCCGACCAGAGTATAGCTAGCCTGAGCATACCAGCCTGAAAAATGCAGCTTTTGCGTCGTGTTTTCCACGGCCTTATTGGCAACAATCTCGTAAGCCTCGCCCTGGAAAAGCAGACGTTTCCATGCGGCCGCGGCTTCCAGCCCAAAGGCGCCGACATCCCGAAGGTTTATTTTGCCGGTATTCAGATATTTGGAGGTGAGCCCAACATTCATTTCTGGATAATCAGAAAATGTCGCAGTGGGCTGCTGTCCGGGACTATGGGCGACCCGGAAAACCCATTCCCCGGAAAATCCAACGTGAAAAAACAGATCTCGCGTGCGGATCGGCACACCCACCAGCCGGAAAACAAGCGCGCGCTGGTTACCGTTTTCGCCCGGGCCAGCCGTCCCGGCGGTGCCGGAGAGCGCCAGATGGTATCTCTTACCGTGAGCTTCTATCTGCACAGCCTGTCGTTCAATACCAGCGGCAATATTGCGGGTGATGGTGGAAATACTGGAGCGTTCAATGAAAGCTGTATCGCCTTGTGCCTGCATGGATTCAAGGCCAAAGCTCGGTTTGAAAATACCAGCGGTAAACACAAAATGTCTGAGGCCGATATAGCTGATCTGGCCTTCAAAAAGGCGCATCTGTCCACCGGGAGCAGGGCCAAAATCCCATATGCCGCCCAGCTCAACCTGATTGTGGATGGTAACGCGGGCACCATTCCGAATACGGCCACCACGCGCCCCAACGCCCGGCACAGGCTGATTTGTCTGCGGAAAACCACCAATGTCTAACTGGTCCGTTGCATAGGGTTTGATGGTGATGCCGTTAAACGTAAATGTCGGGATTGTGCCAGCCACACCTGCGGGTGCGTTAAACAGCGAAATCCCAACACCTGCGCAGGACAGACCCAAGGCTACCAGCCGTGGAACATACGTTCCACGCGGTAGCCTCCTGAAACAAGGCCAGAATTTTTTAGGAACCCGTATCAAAACGCGGCAACACTACCGTCACTCCGCGGGTCGGCGGCTCCCTCGATAAGACCGCACCGGTGGCGAACAAGCGCTCCGGCATGACCCATCATAGAGGAGAGCGGAGAGACGAGTTCTACATCATGCCCTGCCAGCCTGAGCTGCTGAATAAGAGGTTCGGAAAAGTTACTTTCCATTTTCAGCGAGACACTTTCTGCACCCCACGTACGCCCCAGAAGCCAGCGGGGGGCTGTTACAGCCTGTTGCAGCGGAATGCCATAGCGGGCGTAGCGCGTAAAAATGGCGGATTGCGTCTGGGGTTGCCCTTCTCCTCCCATCGTGCCGTACACCATGCATCGCCCGTCATGAAAGCGGGCCATTGCTGGATTAAGAGTGTGAAACGGCTTCCGTCCGGGTTTAAGAGTGTTCCAGCCTTCTTCAGCAAGGCGGAAGGATGATCCACGGTTCTGCCAGAGTATCCCTGTTTCCGGCAGGAACACGCCTGATCCAAATTCAAAATACAGGCTCTGGATCATGCTGACTGCAATGCCGTTTGAATCAATAGCCCCCATCCAGGTTGTATCACCTTGCTGGGAGGGCACGGGCCAGGGCATAGCGTGCTGCATATCAATGCTGGCGGCAAGGCTCTTCATCTGCTCGGCATCATTCAGGAAGCTTTGCGCACATTCAGTCATATACGCAGGGTCTCCGACATGCGCGTTGCGAAAGAGGAAGGCCTTTTTAGTGGCTTCAACCAGCCCATGAATGTGCGCGAAACTCTCAGCCTCTGGTGCGTGAAGCTGATCGAACAGCCTGAGAATGGCCAGTGAGGCAACGCCCTGTGTTGGGGGCGGCGTATTGTAAAGCGTAGCTCCGTGAATGCTGGCCTGAAGGGGGGCGGTCAGTGTCGCTTTGTGCCGAACAAAGTCGTCAGGCGTCAGGGGGCTTCCTGCCTGCTGAAGGTCATGCGCCAGAGCGTGCGCGATGCCTCCTGTATAAAAGCTTTCCAGCCCGTCTTCGGCCAGAGATCGCAAGGTACGCCCGAGAGCAGGGTTACGGCGAATTTCGCCACGCCTCATGAGCGCTTCTTGTCCGGCATAAGCAGCCATAAAAGCCTGATTATGGGCCAGTTCGGCGTTCTTTTCCTTGAGGAGGGAGGCTTCACTGTCTGAGACGGCATAACCTGCTTCGGCGTAATAGATCGCGTCTTTCAGCAGTTCTGACAGAGGCAGACCGGGCTTGATAGCGGCACTCTGGCAAAGGGCTTCCTGCCAGCCGGAAACCGCGCCTGCCATACTGTTGGCAGCAAGTCCGCCACGCCACGGAATATCTGTATGCCCGGCATTCTGGTACAGAGAGAGGGAGGCGTTAGCGGCCGCAGCCCCGCAGGCATCAATCACGCAGATCCGGCCATCCGGGTAGGAAATAAGCCAGAAAGCATCTCCTCCAAGACCAGTCATGTGCGGATATACCGCGGAAAGCGTGGCGGCTGTGGCAACGACGGCTTCCAGCGCGGTGCCGCCTTTTTTCAGAACATCAAGCCCGGCCTGACTGGCGAGATGGTGCGGGGATGTCACCATGCCGCGTGTAGCATGAAATGTATGAAGCATCAGGCGTCCGAAATATGTTTGGCGTGATAATGGCGGGCGATGAGTGTGCAAACAAAAAGTTGAATCTGATGGTAGAGGATCAGCGGCAGGATAATGAAGCCAGCCACGGAGGCAGGAAAGAGAACATTAGCCATAGGCACACCTGAGGCGAGTGACTTTTTGGACCCGCAAAGAATAAGCGAGACTTCATCCGGAGTGGGAAAACGGCAGGCTTTCCCGAGAAACAGGGTGATCAGTAGCACAAGGAGCAGTAGCCCGACATCCGTAGCTATCAGGGCAGCAATGCTCTTAAAATCGAGTTTAGACCAGATACCTTCAACCACAGCATGACTGAAGGCGGTATAAACCACCAGAAGGATGGAAGATCTGTCTGTAATGGAGAGGATCTTTTTGTTGCGATGCGCCCATTTATGCAAAACAGGCTGGAGGAGCTGGCCTGCTACAAAGGGAAGCAGAAGCTGCACGGCGATATCGGTGATGGCCTTAGCAGACCAGACGCCCTGCGTATGCAAAACGCCGGAAACCAGAGCCGGGGTGACAAAAATCCCCACGATATTGGAGAGGGTCGCCGCACAGATGGACGCCGCGACATTTCCGTTAGCAAGAGACGTGAGGGCAATAGAAGACTGAACTGTTGAGGGAAGGCAGCACAGAAACAGCACCCCCAGCCATGTCGTGCTGTCCAGCAAGCCGGGTACCAGCGTATGAAGCATGATACCCAGTAACGGGAAGAGCAGGAACGTGCATGCAAGCACCAGCCCCTGCAACTTCCAGTTGCGCATATTGTGTACAATGGCGCGACGTTCAAGCTTGATACCCTGCATAAAGAACATGACCATGATGCAGGCATCTGTCACATATTCCAGCACACGGGTGGCGTTCCCTTTGCAGGGGAGCACGGTTGCCAGCAGGACAGCGCCAATAAGGGCTGTCAGAAAAGGGTCGAGCTTCCGCATTACGGCGCGCTCTGCATGAAGCGGCGGCGCATGGGGCGAAGGACCGCAAGAGCGAGAAAAGCTGTCAGCAGATCACCACCAATGGCCAGCGTAAACACTATATGCCAGTTGCCACTGGCCTGATGTAGCCAGGCAGCCAGCGGCCCCCCAAAGACGGCTCCTACGCCTTGCGCCATATAGAGCAGCCCATAATTGCGCGAGGCGTCACGGGTGCCAAACGTGTCCGTCAGCGTCGCGGGGAAAAGGGAGAAAATTTCACCCCATCCGAGGAACACAATGCCGGAAAGCAGGACAAAAGCGACGGGGTGGTTTGCCAGAGCAAGCCAGCATGTCAGAGCCAGCGCTTCCAGAGAGAAGGCAAACGCCATTGTCTGCTCACGTCCCAGGTGGTCGGAAACCCAGCCAAACAACGGGCGTGTAACACCATTGGCAATACGATCAAGCGTCATGGCCAGTGGCAGGGCCGCCATCCCCAGAATGGTGAGATGGGCGACCCCAAAATCCGTTCCGATCTGGGCAAGCTGCGAGGTGACCATCAGACCGGATGTTGCCATGGTCGCCATCATGAAAAACATCAGCCAGAAAAGCGGTGTTCTGACCACATAAGAGGTAAGATATCCGCTGGCTTCGGGCGCATCAGGGGTGGTGACGATTTCCGGCACTTTCAGGAAGCAGGCTGCAACAACTCCCACAACCGCCATGATAACGCCGAACACCATCATGGTATTCCGCCAGTCCGTCGCGGCGAGAAGGTGAGAAATGGGGAAGGTGGTCAGCATGGCCCCCATGCCATAGCCTGCGGCTGCGGCTCCGGCAGCCATACCCCGGTTTTTGGGAAACCACTGCATCAGGAGCGAAACAACGCCGACATAAACAATACCTGTGCCAACACCGCCAAGCCCGCCATAGGTCAGGTAGAACATGGTGAGAGTGTGGACCTGTGCCGAGGCGACCCAGCTCAAACCCGTCAGAACAATGCCGGCCATAATCAGGGTACGCGGACTGACGTGCCGCGCAATCCAGCCCTGAATGGGCGAAAACAGGGTTTGCAGCACAATCAGCAGAGAAAAGGTAATCTGCAGGGCTGCGGCGCTCGTGCTGAAATCGGTTTTGAGCACCGGTGTAAAGAGGGTCCAGACATATTGTGGGGAGGAAATGGCTCCCATACAGACCAGACCGGCAATCATCTGCCGCCATTTTGCTGCGATCATTTTCTGTATCCTTTATGGAAAGTGGCGCTCGGTTCAGACATGCGGACTAGTTGCGTGTGCGATGCAGGGTGGGGAGACCAAAAGCGGGGCTGAACTGGACGTTCAGCATTACACCGGCCTGCACGGCGGTGTTCAGGTTGGGCAGAATGGTTTTGCGGCCAAGCTGGTCGGGGTTCCAGATATATTCAAAATAGGGTGTGAACATCACGCCCGGTGCAATATTCAGACCATAGTTTACTTCCACCATGGTTTCCTGTTTTGCCCACCGGGCATGATGGCCGTGCGCTGTCAGGGTATCATTCATGCCCTCAACAAACCGGTGATCCCAGATGAAGCTCTGGCCAACGAGACCAAAATAGTCACGGGGGCGGCTGGCAAATGGCCCCCAGTCAAACAGACCCGCGACAAAGCCATCCTTGATGGCCGCGTTGCCTGATGTCATGAGGTTGGCCGCGCCGAACAGGATAAGCCCACGTGTCCCGTGCTCATCAGGCTTCCAGATCATCTGCTGTGCCTGAAGGTAGAGCTGGGTCCGGCCTCTGCGGTTCATCGCTGTTCCGCCATAAAGCGGGCGGGACTGGCCATGATTGTTGTAAAGAGGGTCAGAATAGCTGGCTGTATCGTAAACAAACCCCAGATCATACGCGCGGGGATAGAGGTCATTGGTAAAGTTTGTGCGGTATCCAGCCTCGGTTGGAATATATTCGCCCTGAGCTTTATCAAAACCCCAGTCCGGGCCGGGCCAGCTATTATGGTTGGTGGTTTTCAGCCAGGGTTCAGCCTCCCAGATGCCTGTCTTGATGTACGTTTTTTCTGTGGGCTTATAAAGGAAACGCGCACCCCATGACGATGTAACGAACGAGGGCATGGAGCCGTTAACGGTCAGGGTTGTCGGCACAGAACACAGGAAAGAGGGGAACATGCAATAGAGTTCTGACCCATCAAACTCGCCGCCTTTAGGCATGGAGCGGCCAGCCAGAATGAAGAGGCGGTTGTTAAAAAGAGCCTGATCCCATGTGAATTCCCGGACCTGAAAACCATTATGATTGCCATAATAGGACACAAAGCCCCAGCTGGACCCCGTAGCGCCCCCGGCACGCCCCTGACCGGCGACGTCATCTGCCAGAAAATGGATTTTTGCCCCCGGAATATGGGCGATCCGCTGCATATCCAGATCGAGCCCAATTCCTGCAAAATTATTGAAAAATGAGCCGTGTTTTATACCGCCAGCCGGAACGCCTGAATATTCGGAAACATTCCAGCCTGTTATATACACGCCATTTTTGGAGAGATATTTTCCCGCATCCATAACAGGCGGTGTGTGCATGGAAAAAAGGTAGGGCTGCGGGGCGGTGGAACGGGCACTTTGTGCGGAAGGTGCTGAAGGAACACCGGCAGGCGTATTGATTGATGGAACATAGGCCGGCACGGACGGATCTGTCATGCTGCGGGCTTGTGCATCATCGGAATTTTTCCCGTGTACAACAATGTTGGAAGAGCCAGTAAGATCATTTTGATCTGCTGCCGCACAGGGAAGGGGGGCCATCAGAAAAGCCATACCGGACAGCAGGACGCCGGAACACAGAAGGCCTGGGGAGTGTTTGAACACGATCATAAGTGAGCCTGCTTTTATGTGCTGATATCAGCCGGGAAAGGCATCTTTTGTTGACTGGATCAGCGTGTTTTCAAGAGAACTGAACTCCTGCTTGTTGTTCAGTGCGACAAAACCAACAGAGGGGGCATCTGGTAAATCTGGCATCACAATGGGGGACGCCAGAGCACTCCTCTGGAGAAAACCGGGTTGCAGGGTGCAGCCGTACCCCGCTTTGACGGCGCCGAGCAGCGCGCTGAGACTGTCGCTGCAAAATGCGATATGCCAGCGGATTTTGTGCCGGTTAAGGGTTTCAAGCGCTATCCGGCGCGTGACGCTCCCTTCTGGAAATACAACCAGAGGTATGGAGTTTTCCTTATCGAGCGTCTCTTCTGGATGCATGTACCATTTCAGGCTCTCCTGCCACAGTAAGTGGCCGTGCGTTTCGTGCGGAGCCTGCATGCCAAACATGAGGTCAATCTCTCCCGTTCCAAGCCGGTCGCGTAATTCATGACTTAACCCGGTGACGAGACTAACCTGCGTCTTATTATTCTTTTTTCTAAAATTTCTTAGTAATAAAGGGAGATCGGAAAGAATAAGATCTTCCGTTAAACCTAATCTTATCTGTGTCTGCGTTTCGAGTTTTTCAGACAACTGAAAAATACGGTCATGAGACTGGAGGGCATCCTGCGCCAGCCGAATAAGCGCGTGCCCGGAGCTTGTAAGTTCGACCACCTTGGTTGAGCGGGACAGAAGGGAAATTCCCAGAGCCTCTTCCAGACGGCTGATATGCAGGCTGATGGTCGACTGGCTGACGCCACGGCGATGCGCTGCGGATGTAAAATGGAGTGTCTCTGCAACAGCCAGAAAAGAACGAAGATGTTGCAGATCTAGATTAGATTTATCGAGCATATAGATAAACATCCGAGTGGAATCGCCATATCCGATTGGTGCGATATAGATATGATTTCGTCAAGGAAAAACGATACATTGTGGAAATGAATGGACTATAAAAAATACTTAATGTGATTTTTGTGTTATTACAGAACTATAAATATCCAATATTAAACTGGTTATAGTCTGACTTTGGATGCAGATATTTCTTTCTTGTATACAAAAAAGAAATTCAAGCCCTTTATAAGTCTTTGTAGGGGTTTAAGGTCTCTGAATGAGAATAAGGCAGAGGCGTAGCCGACTGCCACTTTAGGCAATACATCTCGCAACATACACAACAGAGTCTGCAACCCGGGATAACGGTTGATCAGAACTCTGCACGCCGTTTCTTCAGGGAGGACGCGGTATGCAGAGCAGAAGAGCGGAAGCAGAGGCGTTATATTAAGACGTCTTTCAGAGGATTTGACGGAGGCCTGCCGCCGGTGGGCGGCGTGCTGCCCGCCAGGCCTGACTGAAAATGGCGGCTGCTGCGACACAAAGAGTCAGGAGGGTTACAAGCATAAACGGGACCGGTGTGAGAGAAATTCTCTGATCAAATTTTGAGAGCCATGTCTGCATCAGCATCCACGCCACAGGCCACGCAATGACCGTGGCAAACATGATCGGGCGAAGAAACTGGCCGATAAGAAGGCGCAAAATATCCCCTGAGCACGCGCCCAGAACTTTGCGGATACTGATTTCCTGCATTCTACGCGTGACCGTAAATGCAGATAGACCGTAAAGACCGAGACAGGCAATCGCGACAGCCACAAGGGACCCTATACTGAAAAGCGCACTGTGGTTTGCGTCAGACCGGTAATCCTCAGCCAGAATATCTGACACATCCCGGGCGGAGAACGGCACATCCGGCACGACTTCCTCCCATACTTTGCGCAGGCGGCTCATTTCGATCTGTCCGCTTGCGCCCTGGTAGCGTACAATACCGGCCACATAATCAATTGGCGCTTTTGTGCCAAAAAAGAGCAGAGGACGGATCGGGCTTTGTATCCCTCCAAGGCGAATATCTTCAATAACGCCGATAATGCGATATTTTATGATGTTGTCAGTAGCCTGAGCCTCTTGAATGTCCTGCCCGAGTGCCATTTCGGGCGATGAGAAGCCAAAGCGTTTTGCAGCCAGACGTGAAATGACGACATTCTTTGCGCTGTCTGACGTCGCGTTTGTCTGGGCGTAGTCTTGCCCATGCTCTTCATCAAACATGCGTCCTGCAACAAGACTGGCCCCAAGTGTGTCAAAATATCTCGGCGTTGCATAACCCCACTGGAGGCTGAAAGCGGTGTTCTGACCGGGGCGTTTCCAGTCATCACTGTCTGACATATGGTGGGGGTAGAGGTCCGAGCGTGTTGCAACCGTGACGCCCGGTACCTCGGCAAGCCGTGTGATGATGGCGGCCTGCCGGTTTTTCAGCGTATCATCACTGAGCGCATCAATCACGATAAGCCCGTGGTTTGTCATGCCACGGTCAAGAGCCTGTACGAAGCGGGCCTGCTGGGCCATGACAAGGGTGCAGGTAGCCAGAAGGCTTGCAAACGTGAATTGTAACGTCACCAGTGCATTTCTGACTGTGCGGTCAAGCCGCCCGCCACCGGGCATTCTGCTTGCGGACAG
The DNA here is from genome assembly GCF_018256955.1 of Acetobacter persici. Classification (NCBI taxonomy): domain Bacteria; kingdom Pseudomonadati; phylum Pseudomonadota; class Alphaproteobacteria; order Acetobacterales; family Acetobacteraceae; genus Acetobacter; species Acetobacter persici. The sequence continues at coordinate 436,606 of NZ_JAERKU010000003.1, read as the reverse complement.
AACATCCACGGGGCGGAAGGCAGAAAGGACAAAGGACGGATAGAGGCCCGCAGCCGCGCCGGAGAGAAGGGCAATACTCCCGGCCACAGGGAGTATAAAAGACCAGTTGTAAGAAATCTGCCACCCGCCGAAGGCATTGACCCATTGCAGAGCAAACTCGGCCAGCGCCAGAGCCAGCAGAGCCGCGCCGCATGTCAGAAAAACAGCTTCCGACATAAACCTGATCACAAGGGAGAGGCGTGATGCCCCAAGCACCTTACGCATAGCCACGTCTTTTGCGCGTAAACCTGCACGGGCTGTTGCCATGTTAATATAATTGACCAGCGCTGTGGCAAGCGCCGCAAGCCCGACCAGAGCCAGAATATCGACAAGCTGACGGCTAGTCCCTCCCTCGCCAATACGGGCGTTATGAAAATGAATATCTTTCAGCGGTATTAAAATTAATCCGCCTGTTCCAAACATAGTCTGGATTCCGCGCGGGGAATACGTGCCCGGATGCCGGGCAGGATACGCCATTAACTCTTGCCGGATACGGGGAACAGCATCGGCATTCTCAATACGGAGATAGATATGCCCCCACGTGCTGCCCCAGTTTTTAAAGGGAAGCGTATAAGGCGATGTTGTGAAAAATTTACTTGGGAAAAGTGTAATAATATTAAAAGTTTCAGTCGAGTTTGAGGGCATGTCGGCCATAATTGCGGAAATAATACCGTCCTCGTGATTATCAATACGAATTTTACGGCCCACAGCGTCCACTGTGCCAAAATATTTCCGGGCGAGGCTTGCAGAAATAATAACCTTTCCCGGCGCGTCCAGTGCTGTGGCTTTGTCACCGGACAGGAGAGGCAGGTCGAAGACTGACAGGAAATCCTGATCCGTCATGGTGACGGTCTCACGCCCCAGTATCTCGCCCGCACGAACGGCCTGCGGAATGCTTAGAAGACGTATGGCGTGGCTGATTTCAGGGAAGTCCTGTTTCAGGAACGGAAAACTGACGAAACTGACGGCATCATTTTCATAAGCCGAATGTCCTGCCGGTTTGAGCAGTTCATCCACCTGATACAGGCTTGCTGCGTGTGGAATATAGGAATCATAAGTCGTTTCGTATCGGACAATGAGCATCATGATGAGAAACACAGCGATGCCGAGTGCAAGCCCGATCAGGTTGATCAGCGTATAAAGCCGGTGGCGCGATAGGGTGCGGAACGTCGGGGTCAGAATTCCGGTCAGCATTGCGGTTCTCCTGTCCCTTACCAGCCAACGCGGTCGAGTGCGGCCAGAGGCGCCTGAAGGGGCTCCCAGTCACGCGTGCGGGCGTGCCGCAACTGAGCTTCGGCATCATAGGAATGAACGTTTGGTATCAGATCCTGTGCCTGCAAATGCCCGATAGCCGCCAGAAGCTGAGCTTGCGCAACAATGGTGTCATGCTGGCTGGTGGCCAGTTCCACCTGTGCGGACCGCAGATTCTGATCCGCATAGAGCACGTCCGTCGTGCTGCGCAGGCCATAGCCATATTCAAGCTGATAGCCTTTTAAGGTTGTCTCACCAGAGCGGACTTCCGCCTGACCGGCTCTTATGGCTTGCAGACCGTTCTCCACAGCATTCCAGTATGTCACCACATCCTGCAGAGCGGAGCGGCGGGCCTGTTCCACGTTCTGGTGGGCCTGTTCATCTTTATCGCGGGCCTGTCTGATCTGGGAATTGTAGAGGCCGCCATTGTAAATAGGCTGAACCAGGGAGACTGTTCCTGTCACCTGCTCCCCATACTCCCGCCCGCGGAAGGGTGCGCCCGGCCCGATGGTGCCAAACGTGCCCTGAACCTGAATTTGCGGCCCCCATTGTGAGCGGGCTGTCTCAACGTCCGCCTGTGTTGCACTTTTTGTCTCGCGCATCTGGGCAAGCTGAGGGTTGGACTGAATGGCGGTTTTCATGGCCTGAGGCATGCTGGACGGCAGGCCGGGCAGGGCTGCTGGCATGACCAGATGAGTGGGGTCTTCCCCAATAACGGCCCGAAACTGTGCCTCGGAGGCTGCAAGAGTGGCGCGGGCCTGCGTCAGAGCCACCTCTGCTGACTGGCGGCGTGTTTCGGCCTGTTCCACGTCCGTTCTGGTCACCTGCTCGGAGGGCGCCCCCCCAAGGTTGTAGCGGGAGGTCGTTAGTTGCACCTGCCTCTGGAGCATGCTCAGATCCGCCTGTCGGATGTCTTTTATCGAACGGTCCCGTAATACGTTCATGTAGGCGGTGATAACATTTGTGAATACCTGCGCTTCCGTCAGACGCAAGGCGTGCCCTGCGGCATGGGAGCGGGCATCCGCGGCCTTAACCTGATTAGCCGTGTGGCCAAAGGAGTAAAGCGTCTGCTTGGCCGCAACATATCCTTCCGCATAGTTTGATGTATAGCTGCCCAGAGCAAACGCGTTGGTATACGGGCCCTGCTGGTAATTGGCATCCATGTTGACAGAGACGGTTGGCCTCCAGCCAGACCGTGCCTGCACCGAGTTTTCAGTAACGGCACGCTGATTAGCCTGCTCTCCAAGAAGGGCCGGGTTGCTGTGGTAGGCGTGTGCCAGAGCCTCCTGAAGGCTCTGGGCGTGCGCGACACAGGGGGAAAGTGCGAAGGCAAAGCATGCAAGAACGCGGGACATAGGCGTTACTCCGCTCTGAGGGCGCGTGCTGGTTCAGCCCGTGCGAGATGCAGGGTCTGACCCAGAACTGTGCAGGTTGCGATCAGTGACGCTCCGGCCACGGCAAAGAGGAAAAGGGCCGGGGAGAGAGAAATACGTTCATCAAATCCGCTCAGCCATTGCCGCATGAGCAACCACGCGGCCGGACAGGCCAGAAGACAGGCCAGCAGAACCGGCTTCAGAAAATCCGCCAGCAACAAGGCCAGCGTCTGCCCGGAGGTGGCTCCCAGTGTTTTACGAATACCAATTTCATGCACCCGGCGTGCGGCCGCAAAGGCCGCCAGACCGTAAAGCCCAAGGCAGGCAATCAGCAATGCGGCAACAGCGCCAAGAGTAAACAGGTGCTCACGTTGTTCGTCTCCGGCGTAAAATTCTTCCATCAGCTTATTTGCCGGGGAAAAATGGCTGGGGATATCAGGCAGGAGTGTCCGCCATGTTCGGTCAAGCCGCTCAGACATCACAACGGGAGCAACACCGGAGAAACGAACAGCCGGGACAGGATCATCAAACGGGGTGCGTTGCAGGGAGGAAAAGAACAGAATTTCCGGAGAGACAGTTTCACGCGGGGAACCGAAACGGATATCGTCAATAACACCAATAATCGTGAAGTGCTTCGCGCCTTCCCTGATAATTTTCCCTAAAGCCTCATCAGGGTTTTTAAAGCCAAAGGACAGAGAGGCCTTGCTGTTGATGATAACATTCCAGTTGCCGTTCCCGCTTTTAAACTCAGCGTTGGAGGGGCCATCATCCTGCCCGTGTGTGGCATCAAACCAGCGTCCGGCCAGCAGGCGGGGCTGGTAGGTTTCTCTGTAACCTGCTGAGACGCGATCTCGCTCCATCTGCACGTCAACCCGTCCCGCAGGACTCTCATAAAAAAAACCTGTGCGGGTGAGAGAATGTGGATTGGGCTGGAGTTCACCTAACGTCACAGAGGTGACGTTAGGGAGGGATTGCAACGTATCCAGCATGTGCCGTTGCACCTCGATATCTTTCGAGTGCATCTGCTGGCCGATCAGCAGGCCAGACTGGATGTAACCCCGGCTGGCATGCCGCAGAAAACTGGTTTGCCGGTCAATCACCAGTGTGCAGATCACGATGCAGATTGCGACGGAAAACTGCGCCACAACCAGCACGTTCCGCAGCATAGTTGCTTTGCGCCCCCCTGCTGGCATGCGGGCGGCAGCCAGAATAGCAGCGGGATTATAGCCTGACAAAATCAATGAGGGATAAAGTCCGGACGCCAGACCGCTCCCAAGGATAACGAGCGGAAGCAGGAGTGCTATAAAATAATAATCAATACGGACGGCTTCCCCTGTCACGCTGGCAATAGCCGGGACACATATCTCACAAAGCGCCAGCCCGCTCAGGCCCGCAATGCAGGAAAAAACCATGGCCTCCCCCATGAACTGGGTAAACAGCATGAAACGGGAAGCACCGAGTGTCTTGCGGAGAGCAACTTCCTTTGCTCTCAGCCCGGCACGGGCGGTGGCGAGGTTAACGGTATTGGCGCATCCAAGAATAAGGGCAAGCAGACCAATCAGACCAATGCCGTCAATAACGTATTGTTCCGCGCTATTGTCGGTATCCTCGACCTGTGAGTCATGAAAATGTGTTTCCTTCAGAGGAATAACGGAGAGCGCGTAGACTCTTTTTCCATTCGCCCCAATGGAAATCTGGTCTTCCGCCGTGCCCGATGCCCGGTGCAGCACAAAATCAGAAAGGCGCGCGTTTACGGCAGAAATATCATCGTGTTTATGGAATTTAAGCAGAATTTCTCCGCAACTACTGCCCCAGAAAAGGAAACAGGAGCGCGTCACCCGGTCTTGCGGAGGGACTGGCAGGAGCATATCCACGTTATCCAGCAGGCCGGGGGAGGGAACGTCACCCAGAACACCTGTCACGATATACGTGTTTTTCTGCCCAATTCGGTTGATTTCTACCGTTTTCCCCAGAACATCAAACTTGCCAAACACCGTCATTGCGGCCTGCCGGGTGAGAACAAGACCATCAGGCCGCGTAAGTGCCGTATCAGGATTGCCCTGCAAAAGCCGGAGCGAGAACATCCGGAAAAATTCGGGATCTGTCATGCGGCCAAAAAAATGTGTGAACTGCCCGTTTTTCTGAACATTCAGATTAGTTGCGGTAAATGTTACACCGTCCTCAATTTCCGAAAAATCCTGTTTTAAAAATGGTAATGCTCTGAAGCTGACATCAGCACTTTCATAAGGCGTTGTGCCCGGCTCGGACCAGTGTTCATCCATACGTGCCAGCCGGTCCGCATCCGCAAAACCAGTATTAAAACTGTATTCAAAGCGCACAACGAGAGCGAGGGTCAGGAAAACCCCAATCCCTAAAGCCAGACCGAAAACATTCAGACCAACATACAGGGGATGACGCCGCGCCTGACGACCGACACTTCTGAGAATGGCTGCAATCATTTCTGTCTCTTTCAGATGGCATTACGCACGGAAATGACAATCTGCCCGTCCAGCATATCAACCCGCCGTCTGGCCAGATCCGCATGGCTGGGGGAGTGTGTGACCATGATGATCGTGGCGCCCTCATCATTCAGGGTCTGGAGAATATCCATCACCTGTGTGCCATTTTCGGTATCAAGGTTGCCGGTTGGTTCGTCAGCCAGAATCAGGCGTGGTTCCCCTACAATGGCGCGGGCAATGGCGGCGCGCTGCTGCTGGCCGCCTGAAAGCTGGGAGGGATAATGTCTGGCGCGGTGGGCAATCCCGACACGGTCCATAGCCTGCGCAACCCGCTGCCGGCGCTCCGGTTTGGGGATATTCCGATAGATAAGGGCCAGCTCGATATTTTCTTCAATCGTCAGTTCATCAATCAGATTGAAACTCTGGAAAATATAGCCAAGATTTTCCCGACGGAAGCGTGCAAGCGCAGTCTCGTTGAGTTTTGTCAGTTCTTCATCGCCAAAACGATAGGAGCCTGCCGTGGGCCGGTCAATTGTGCCCAGAATATTGAGCAGGGTGGATTTGCCGCACCCTGATGGGCCCATAATGGCGAGAAATTCTCCCTGCGCGATGTCCAGTTCGATATCGTGCAGGGCTGTTGTCTCCACTTCGTCAGAGCGATAGAGGCGCTGGATACGGGAGAGATGAATGAGCATGCCTGTAAGTCCTGTCGCTTAGTGGATGGAGAGATGGTTGAAATTTTTATAGGAATTGTAAGAGGAGATGATCACCTGATCCCCCGCATGCAGGCCGCCCGTAATTTCTGCCTGCTCGGGGTTGCGGCGTCCGGAAGTGATTGTCACGCGGTCCGCACTTCCGCCATTCCCCGCGACGACAAACGCTGAAGACCCGCCGCTGGCTTCAAGCCACGCACCATTGGGCAGAACCAGCGCCCTGTGCGTCTCCCCCAGCGTGATGCGGATATCAATGCTTTCGCCGCGCCTCAGGCCCGGTGGCGGGGGCGTGTCAAATGTCAGTTCCGCACGAAACTGACCATTGGTGACCTGAGGGTGGACGCGCGTCACGGTGAGGGGAATTTTCACATCCCCGATATCCGCCTGTGCGCGCTCCCCGGTTGCGACGCGACCCAGATAAAATTCATCAATATCGGCATCAAGACGATACTGGCCTTCACTATCGATCTGCCCGATCCTGTCTCCGGCTTTGAGAGACTGGCCGGGCTGGAGGTCAAAATTGGTCAGGCGACCATCCAGAGGGGCACGAAGGGTCAGAGCGCCAAGGCTGCTTTCAACCACTTCAAGATTGGAGCGGAGGCGCTGGCCTTCCTGATCAATTTCTTTCTCCTGCCGGTCTGCGACCTGAAGATCCTGAGCGCGTGCAGCATCCAGCCGTTTGAGGCGCTGGGCATAATACTCTGCCTCATCACTATAAGACTGGACGTTGGCATCGGATTCAAAGCCCTGCTGCCGGAGCTGTTCACGAATGGAGAGTTCGTGCCGCGCTTTGAGAAGATTGTAGCGGGCTTCAGCAAGCTGGGTTTCTTCAGTGGTGCGGGTTTGCTGCAAAGTGAGGCGCTGTGCACTGACTGCGCCAAGCTGACTGGCAATTGAGGCCTCGCGCGAGGTCACATCCAACTGAAGCTGCGGGTTGCTCAGACCGGCGAGAACATCGTCTTTTTTGACCAGAGCACCATCTTTCGCCACTGCCTCTGTGACCTCGCCTCCTTGCACGGCATTGATGAACGTAACGTGCAGGGGGGCTACGGTGGCTCTTAGCGGCAGATAGTCGAGAAAAGGTGCAGACTGCACCGTGGCAATGGAAATCTGGTCACGCCTGACGGACAAGGAGCCGGAGGCGGGGGCAAGGTACCATCCAGCCCAGATAAGCAGGACAACTGCAACGGGGCTGCCATAGCGCACGGCGCGACGCAGAAAGACCTTTCTCGCGGATGGAACAACCGCGCGGTCCATGCCGGAACCGGACAGGGACTTGGGTTTTTCTGATGTTTCCACGTTGCCTGAAACCGGGTGACGCATACACTGTTTCTCCTCTTAAAAAACAGTGTATCGTAGAATCATAAAATTATATCCTATTGAAAAATAAAGGATATTTTTGTGGTCGTTCATATGTCTGTTCGGAAATGAACGGACTGTCCGGAAGCGGACACCTTTCAGGGAGCTGTCAACAGAATAATGACGACATTTCGGAACGAACTCAGCGAGACCGATACGTCTCACGACGTAGATCTGCCGTGCCTGCTGTTTGTGGATGATGACCGCGATATTCAGGTTGCGGCCCGTCTGCTGTTCCAGCGGCGGGGGATTAAAATATTGTCTGCCTATGATGCGACGGAAGCCCTGACGCTGCTGGCGTCTCATCCTGTTGATCTTGTTCTGCTGGACCTTAACTACAGCAAAGGCGCACGCAGCGGTGCGGAAGGACTGGCTTTACTGAAAGATATGCTGGTACTGCGGCGGGATTTACCTGTGCTTGTCGTTACCGGTCATAGCGGGGTGAGCATAGCGGTTGAGGCCATGCGGACAGGTGCGACCGATTTTGTCATGAAGCCCTGGAATAATGACAGGCTGGTCAGTCTTGTCACGAGTGTTCTCGAAAAACGTGGTCGCAATCATGGTTCTGACGCAGAACCCGTTCTGATCACGGCGTCCGAGGCTATAAAGCGGATCGTAACTGAGGCAGACCGGATTGCCCCAACCCGTGCATGTGTTCTTGTTTCCGGCCCGTCCGGGGTTGGGAAAATGCTTCTTGCACGGCGTATTCACGCTCTTTCTCAAGAGGCGGGGCCTGTAATAAGTTTTAGCGTGGAAGACTGTGACGATTTACCAGAAGAGGGCGGTGTGTGGATATGCCGCGAGATCGAATCGCTCTCTCCAACCCTACAGCGCCGCCTGACAGACCGGCTTGACGGGAGCGCACCGCCGCGCGTGATCGCTCTGACCTCACTGGACCCTGCGGCACTGAGCGCACATCTCCAGCCCAAGCTGATGCTGCATCTGGGCATGGTAAGGCTGGCACTCCCACCCTTGCGGGAGCGACCGGAAGATATTGCTGCTTTAGCCAGCCACTTTCTGCATTATTTTTCCGCGCGCCACGGATTGCCTGAACCCGAATGTGACACGGGCCGCATTGCGGCCCTGCAGGCAGAGACATGGCCCCAGAACGTGCGGGAACTGCGGGCCGCAATAGAACGTGTGGTGATTATGGGAGAATGGCAGGTCTCAGCAAACAAGGCTGCAAACCAGACCTCTGAACCGCAAACCCTGCGCGATACGGAAAAATCACTGGTTGAGGCCGCACTGCGCCGGCACAGTTTTAACGTGACTCAGGCCGCCAGAGAACTGGGTCTGACACGCCCGGCACTCTACCGGCGCATGGCCCGCTATGGGCTTTAAATTCCATACGGCTTCGGCCACCCTGCTCAGGCTGATGGGGCTTGTCGCCGTGTGTCTGCTGCTCACGCCTGTCTGGCAACGGGGGCTTTACGCCACGGCCTCTCTTATGGTGTGCATTGGGGCAGGGTGCATTGTGTCTCTGGTTGCGACGCAGGTTGATCTGGCTCGGCGGATGCAGCGCAGTGAGCCCTCTGTTGTGACCCCGACTGACCGTGAAAAACTGCGCAACCGTGCCCTGCTGGACCATGCGCCCGTGCCGTTGTTGTACCGCAGCGTGGACGGCACATTGCACGCGGCAAACCGCGCGGCACGCAGGCTGTTTAAAACGGAAGATCGCCTGATCAATCCACCGGGTGAATTGCTTGCGGCCCTGCATGAAAAACGTGTGTATTCTGAAGGACGGATGATACGTCTGCACTCTTCCGCCGAGAGCAGGTTGCGGATGTATGCGCTCTCAGTCGGGCAGGGGGCCGGCGTTGGGGGGATTGTTGAGTATCTGGCACTGACGGACGTGGAAGCTGGCCTGCAAGCGGCGGAAGCACAGGCTCTGCGGGATCTGCTTCAGATTTTGAGTCATGAGATTATGAACTCTCTCACGCCTATTGTCTCCCTGTCCGTCACAGCGGAAGAATTGTTTACAGAGGCGGATAAGACCGCATCCTCCCCTCTTATCCGTGAAGCCCTGACCACTCTGCGGAGACGGGCAGAAGGTCTGGATAAATTTATAAGAGGTTACCGCGAACTTGCGCGTCTGCCTCCCCCGGATCTGGCCCCGGTTGCGCTTGAGGTGCTTCTGCGTGAGACGCAAACCCTCTTTCAGGCCCGATGGGGCGCTGGCGTCCCGCTGGACGTTTGCCTTCCCTCCACACGGGTTCTGATCAGAGTGGATAAAGCGCAGATTGAGCAGGCTCTGCTTAACCTTCTCAACAACGCGGCAGAAGCGTGTGCCGGCCTGCCTTCACCCTCGGTCCAGCTTGTTGCTGAGGTTACGGATGGTGCTGCGGCCATCCTTGTCAGGGATAACGGGACGGGCCTTGACCCGTCCTTACATGAAGAGATTTTCCACCCCTTTGTTTCGTTTAAAGAGAATGGAAACGGGGTTGGCCTCAGTCTGGCGCGGCAGATTGTTCTGGGCCATGGCGGTTCCCTGGGGGTCGAGGCTCCAGAGCCTGAAAGCCCCTGGAGCACGACGTTCAGGATCCGTTTGTAAGTCGGGCTGCTTTCTGAAGAGCCGGAATCATGTCTTCTGGTTCTGGCCTGCGGGTATAATCCGGGTTGACCTCGGCATAGAGGATCACACCATCCTGACCGATAACGAAGCGGCCCGGCATTGGCAGCGTCCAGCTCCCGTCACCATTAAAAGAGGGCAGATCGTTCTTAAGGCTTTTGTAGAGTTCCACGAGGTAGTCGGGCAGAGCGAACCGCAGGCCGAACTTGGCTGCAACGTCGTTATGCGTGTCTGACAGAATGGGGAAGTCAAGATGGTTCTGACGGACGGACTTCCGGCTGTTCACGGCCGTCTGCGGTGAGATGGCTATCAGATTTGCACCAAGCCCGCGGAAAGCGGGCCATGCCTGCTGGAGCGCCTGCAGCTCCATGTTGCAATAGGGGCACCACACGCCGCGATAGAAGCTGATGACCAGCGGGCCTTTTTCCAGCAGAGCGGCGGATGAGACCGGATGACCGTCCGGGTCATTCAGGGTGAAGGAAGGAGCCGTATCGCCCGCTTTGAGGGTTTTTTCCGCAACACCGGAGGAAATCAGCTCAGCGGTTGCCCGGTGCATCACCGTAACAACGGAGGCGGGGACATTATAGGGCGGCTTCCCAGCCTCGAAGTCGGCCCTGAACGCGTCGAGTTTTGCCTGAAGGGGCATGATGATGTCCTTGTAAGAGAGGTGATGCACTCCAGATGCCTCTTCCGGCCTCGACAGGGCAGACAGGTTGGGGCGATAAGGGTTATTCCCCGGAGGAATGTGATGGACCGTTATCAGGCGATGGCCACCTTTATACGCGTGGTGGAGACAGGGTCTTTTTCGGCGGCAGCGCGTCAGCTTGGTGTGGGCCAGCCGGCTGTGTCCAAAACCATTGCGCAGCTTGAGGCGCATCTTCAGGTCAGCCTGATTGTCCGTTCTACACATGGCCTGACACCCACCGAAGCAGGACAGAATTTTTATGAACGGGCGCGTAACGCCATTCAGGAAGTCGACGAGGCGGAACTGGCCGCCAGAGGTGCCGGGGCCGGTTTGTCAGGCCGTCTGCGTGTTTCAGCGGCAACGACATTTGCAAGACTGCATATTATTCCAAAACTGCCCCGGTTTATGGCCGCGCATCCTCACCTGAATGTTGAGATTATTCTGGATGACCGGCTGATCGACCTTGTTGCCGAAGGAATTGATGTTTCCATACGCATGGGCACACTGGCAGATTCTACTGCAATCGCCCGGAAAATTGCGACGGGCTCCCGCTCGGTTCTTGCCACTCCGACATACCTTGAGCGGGCAGGGCTCCCACGCACTCCGGCAGATCTGACAAACCATGATGCCATTATCTACAGCCAGTTACCGAGTGTCTGGTCCTTCACCCAGAACGGCGCTGCACTCTCGGTTTCTGTCAGCGGAAGGCTTAAGGTCAGCGCGGCAGAGGGGCTCAGAGCAGCGGTTCTGGCAGATATGGGGCTGAGTATCGCATCGGACTGGATGTTTGCGCCGGAACTTGAAGCAGGCACTGTTGTCCGTGTTCTGGAAGCGTGGTCTCTACCGTCTATTGATTTATGGGCGGTCTTTCCTTCCGGGCGCATGAAGACCGCAAAAGCCAGACTATTTGCCGATTTTGTCGAAAACCTTATGTCGGCTTAGTCTCTGCTCTTTTATGAGAGCCGTGTTTTAACCATAACAAATGGCTTCTTTTCTTACGAATAAGGATAAAAATATGAGGTTTTTTATTTTGTTTATCGGGGTTGTTGTCTCATTAGCCTGCCTGTCACTGGCATGGTCCATTGTAGCGGCCCCTGAACCATCGGGCGGATGCACACTTGGTATCTGTTTCTGAGTTTCTCAGTCTCAGACACAGCATATTGGCATACAGCCAGACTATAAGGGCCGTGTCAGAACGGTAAACCCACACAGCCAGATCAAAAGAGGTCTTTTGCGTACCATGCTCCTTAGGACCAGAGGGACTTCCCGCTATAGCGATGCGGTCCAGTTGCGGCGCACTGTATGACATTACAGAGCGTGTAAGATTAGCCGATAAAAAATGCTACCATTGTATGGTATGGTCTGAGACTGACGATATAAAATGTATGGAAGTCTGGCGGCATGTCTGGTTACGCTTATCTGGCTCAATGGAAAGACGAGATTAACAGCAGCCCGAATGCGATCTATCTGACGCTGGCGGATGCTCTGGCGCTCTCCATTCGTAAAGGCGACCTGAGGGAAGGGGACAGGCTGCCGCCGCAGCGAATGATTGCGGAGTATCTTGGGGCCAATCTCACAACCGTAACCCGTGCATTGACCGAGGCCAGACGGCGCGGCCTGATTGATGCGACAGTGGGGCGAGGCACGTTTGTGCGCGTAGGGGCCGGGGAAAGCCACTGGCGTCACACCGGGCCCGCTGTGGTCGATCTGACCATGAACCTGCCCCCTATCCCTAAAGATCCGTCCTTACAGCGGATGATCCAGAACGATATTACAGCCATCCTCAAACAGCAGGATCTGAACAGCCTGATGTCTTACCGCGTCACGGGCGGGACGCTGGAAGAGCGGCAGCTTGGCGCGAAGTGGATTGCCCCTGTTATCGGCCAGCGGCGAACGGATGAAATTCTTATCTCTCCCGGTGCGCAGAGTGCTCTGGCAGCGGTTGTCAGCACCTATACGCAGCCGGGGGACGTGATTGTTACGGATCGCATCGCATACCCCGGGATACGAACCGTTGCAGCGCAGTTCGGGCTTATTCTGGTCGGGGTCGATAGTGACCGTGAAGGCATGATGCCTGATGATCTGGACCGGGTATGTGCGGAGCATCACCCCAGACTGCTCTATTGTATCCCGACAATCCATAACCCCACCACCGCTACAATGTCCCTGCAGCGGCGGAAAGATATCCTTAAGGTTGCTCAGCGCCACCACCTGCACATTACCGAGGACGACCCTTACAGTCTGCTGATGGAAAATCCGCTGCCAGCCCTGGCGGCGCTGGACCATAGCCGCGTCAGTTACATTGCCACCCTTGCCAAAACGCTTAGCCCCGGCCTGCGGACAGCCTACGTCGCACTCCCCAGTGCGGACATGACCCGGCGTGTAACCGCTGCCATACGGGCAATTGCCCTGACCAATGCCGGACTGCTCAGTGCCCTTACAGCGCGATGGATGCAGACAGGGCAGGCAGAGACAGTCCTGCATGCCATCCAGAAGGAACTGCGGCTGAGGCAATCCATTGCACGCAAGGTGCTGGGGGAAGGCCATTGTATGAATCCGGACGGACCGCATGTCTGGCTAAAGCTGCCAGACTGGTGGGGAAGTGCGGATTTTGTTGCTTATGCCCGCAGGCGTGGCCTTGCTCTTGTGCCGAGCACCGTTTTCACGATCAGTGGAGAACCACCCCAGCGGGCGCGGATTGCTCTGGGAAGTGCGCCGGATGCAGCAAGTCTTGAAGAATCCCTGCACGGCGTTCTCTCCATTTTACAGCATAAACGGTCCCCCGGATTCACGGATATTGTCTGACGCCGTAGCGTCTTCAGAGGCGCGAAAGAGCTTTGATTCTATGGGAATAACCAGCGCATCGAAAAAACAAAAAACGCTTCTGTTCACGAATGTGTGATTAAAAAACATCTGTAAAACAAGAGTTTATCACCACGAGATGGCATTGTATGGATTCATGAATATTTTTGTATGCTGCTGTCTCTGATAAAAACCAGACGATTTTCTGGTTTGATTTAATTGTACCCCTTTAAAGAAACATACAATATTTTATCTTCTCCTGATCCCGTGTCAGGTTTCCCCCGGCGACACGCTCAACCGGCCTCCTTACCGGAGACGGTTGCACACGGGAGAAATATTATGCCGACAGTTGAACACACACCGCATAAAGATGGTGACTGCTTCGTCAATTATGAAAACAAGGTTTTCGAGGACGTCAAAGCCCAGCCCGGCGAAAAAGCCCTTATCACTTTTCATACCGTCGCGAATGAAGGTTCAGTCGGGTTTGTTAATCTGCTTCAGGCCACACGCCTGATCCGCAAGGGTTTTGAAACCTCTGTCCTGCTCTATGGGCCGGGTGTGACCCTTGGTGTGCAGCGCGGCTTTCCGCGTCTGGGAGATGAAGCGTTTCCGGGCCATATGAACTGCAACAAGCAGATTGCAAAAATCCTTGAAGAAGGCGGAAAAGTTTATGCCTGCCGCTTCGCACTTCAGGCACTTTATGGCTACGGCGAACAGAATCTGATCCCCGGCATTACCCCCATTAACCCGCAGGATGTGCTCGATATTATTCTGCTGGCCCGCCGTGACAACGCCTTTATCCTTAACACCTGGACTCTCTGAGAGCGGAAGGGAGGACCGTCGGCATGTCACGTATTGTTCGCGCCGCAGCGATCCAGATCAGCCCCGTCCTTGGAGACGATGGTCTGGGCACAGCACGGAAAGTCTGTCAGGCCATCCGCGATGCCGCGGAAAAAGGCGTGACGCTGGCGGTCTTTCCTGAAACTTTTGTGCCATATTACCCCTATTTTTCCTTTATCCAGCCAGCCTTCCGGTTTGGTGGCGAGCATCTGGAACTCTATGAGCGCGCCGTTATCATCCCCGGCCCGGTGACTGATATGGTCGCGGAAGCCGCACGGGATACCGGCATGGTTGTCGTGCTGGGTGTGAATGAGCGTGATTTTGGTACGCTCTACAACACGCAGATCATTTTTGATGCAACCGGCGAGATCCTGCTCAAGCGCCGCAAGATTACCCCAACCTATCATGAGCGGATGGTCTGGGGGCAGGGCGATGGAGCCGGACTCAAGGTTGTGCAGAGTGCCGCTGGCCGCATCGGTGCACTGGCATGCTGGGAACACTATAATCCGCTCGCCCGCTATGCACTGATGACCCAGCATGAGGAAATCCACTGCGCCCAGTTTCCCGGCTCACTGGTTGGTCAGATTTTTGCTGATCAGATGGACGTCACAATCCGTCACCACGCGCTGGAATCCGGTTGCTTTGTCGTCAACGCCACAGGGTGGCTCACGGACGAGCAGATCAAGGAGATTGCGCGCGACCCGGCACTGGAAGGACCTCTGCGCGGCGGGTGCTTTACAGCCATTGTCTCGCCAGAGGGCAAGTTTCTGGCCCCGCCTCTGACGGAAGGGGAAGGGATGGTCATTGCCGATCTCGACTTCGCGCTGATCACCAAACGCAAACGGATGATGGACAGCGTGGGGCATTACGCCCGGCCGGAACTGCTCAGCCTGCTTCAGGACCGGCGTCCGGCCCGCACTGTCCATTACGCGGGTGAAGAGGGGCCTTTCTCGGCCCCCAACGAGGAGATGGCACCATGACTGTTCCCACACTCGGCACTCTTTCCGGGCGTAAACTGGTGACTGATCTGCAATCTCTCGGCTTGCAGATTGGCGAGGCAACAGGCGGCATCTCCCGCAAGGGCGGTGCAGGTCCTTCAGACCACAAGACAATCACCATTGCCGGCCAGACTGTTATGGTCCCGGTTTATACCTCCGGAGCACGTCGTTCCCCTTTTCAGGCCAGTGCGCCAGACAAAAGCGGGGCCAGCACGTTGCTGCGGGACGGGCAAACGCTCGGGACGATTCATTTCCCGGCTGCCCCACGGTTTTATGGGCTGAAAACCGCCGATGGCATTCCATACTGGAAGATTGCTCTGCTGCACGGGCGGGATACTCTGGCGACCACGGTCCACCAGACCTGTATCCGTTATGCAGACCGGCGCACCTCCTGCCAGTTTTGCGCCATTGGTCAGTCTCTGGAAGCAGACCGGACAATTGCTTACAAAACACCGGCGCAACTCGCGGAAGTCGCGAAAGCCGCCGTTGAACTGGACGGCGTGCGCGATATGGTGCTGACAACCGGCACACCGAACGTAATTGATCGCGGGGCTGCTGTTCTGACTGAGTCCGCCCGCGCCATCCGGGCCGCTGTGGACCTGCCGCTTCAGGTCCAGTGTGAACCGCCACGTGATCATGGCTGGTTCCAGCGGCTGCGGGACGCCGGTGCAGACAGCCTTGGCATGCATCTTGAAGCCGCCACGCAGGCCGTGCGTGAGAAAATTATGCCCGGCAAAGCCACGGTAAGCGTTGATCGCTACATGGAGGCTTTTGCTGCTGCCGTGCCGATCTTTGGCCGTGGGCAGGTCAATACCTACATTCTGGCCGGTCTGGGTGATACAGCCCAGGACATTCTGGCGCTGGGGGAACGGCTGATCGCGCTCGGGGTCTACCCCTTTGTGGTGCCGTTTGTCCCTATTTCCGGAACGCCTCTGGAAAATCATGCAGCACCTTCGGCAGACTTCATGAAATCTGTTCTCGCTCCTCTCGGACGGATGCTGCGGGATGCAAACATGAAATCCACCGATATCCGGGCCGGGTGCGGCCGGTGTGGCGCATGCTCCTCTCTCTCAGCCTATGAACAATGAGCAGGGTACTTGAAGGCGTGGAAGACCGGCCTTTTATCCCCACGGAATATGTTGTGCGCCTTGCCCGCACACCATGGGAACGGGCCGGTTATCACGCGCTCCGCCGTGAAGTCTTCTGCCATGAACAGAAGATTTTTGCAGAAGACGACCGGGACGGGATTGATGAGGACGCCATTCCCATTATTGCAGCCTGCTGTATGGCAGGCATGCCCGACCGGATTGTCGGCGCAGTCCGTATCCATGAAGCGGAACCGGGCCTGTGGCGTGGCTCCCGTCTGGCCGTGCATGCCGAGCATCGTAAACTCGGACGGATCGGTGCTGAACTGATCCGCATGGCCGTCAGCACGGCGCATGGTCTGGGGGCGCAGCGCTTTCTGGCGCAGGTGCAGGAACAAAACGTGCTGTTCTTCCGGCGTCTGCACTGGAAAAGCCTTGGCGTCATAACGCTGCACGGCCTGCCGCATCATGACATGCAGGCGGATCTCGCACGGTATCCCGCACATGGTCAGGACCAGACCTGGCTGCTCCGCCCGCAACCCCGCACCAGACAGGTGGCGTAATGGCAGGGAAATTAGCCCGGTTGTTGCACGCCCTTCAGCAGAGTCACGCTCTTGCCGCCAAGCAGGACATTGCGGAAGCCGTCGCCATTCTCGGCCCGCAGGCGGGAAATGCCATTCGCCTTGGCGATGACTGCGCCGCGATTGAGGATGGGGACGGGTATCTCCTGCTGGCCAGCGAGGGCTTTCAGGACAGCTTCGTCCGCGCCATGCCGTGGTTTGCGGGCTATTGTGGCGTGATGGTCAATGTCAGCGATATTGCCGCCATGGGCGGACGGCCCGTGGCCGTTGTCGATGCCCTGTGGAGCGAGACATCCGAGGCAGCCAGAACCATCCTGACCGGCCTGCATGACGGCGCGCGCACCTATAACGTGCCGGTTTTGGGGGGGCATACCAATATGCGCAGCACCCATAACTCGCTTTCCGTCGCGGTTCTGGGGCGTGCCCGCCATCTGCTGACCAGCTTTGACGCACAGCCGGGTGAAGTCCTGATTGCCGTCATTGATCTGCGTGGCCGCTGGCACGACCCGCATCCGTTCTGGGATGCCAGTTCCGCCCTGTGCGGCACGGACGGCGTGGCCCGGCTGCGGGGGGATCTGGACCTTCTGCCCGGTATAGCTGAAGACGGGCTGAGCCGTGCTGCAAAAGATATCAGCATGGCCGGACTGCTCGGGACAGCTCTGATGCTGGCTGAATGTTCGGGCGTGGGCATGACCATCTCGCTTGATGATATTCCGCGCCCGGAGGATGCACCTATGGAACGCTGGCTATCCGCGTTCCCCAGTTACGGCTACCTGCTGACAGCCCGACCGGAGGACACCGAGGCGCTTATGGCCCGCTTCCGGTCCCGTGGCATTGCGACCGCCGTCATTGGCCAGTGCACCACCACCCAGCGTCTGGAGGTGACATGGGAGGGTGAGACAGAGCCCTTCTGGGATCTGGCCCGTAAGCCGCTTATGGGGTGTGCACCATGAAACTCTCCATTGGTATTCTGACGCATTCGACCAACCCGCGTGGCGGTGTCGTGCATGGTATGTCGCTGGCAGAAGCCCTGTGCGATGCCGGGCATGAGGCCACACTGATTGCACCGGACGAGACGGGCGCAGGCTTTTTTCGCACACCACGCTGCGCTACCCGCTACATCCCTGCGAGGCATGTGCCTGACCTGCCAACACTGGTCGAGCAGCGCATTGGCGAGATAAAAAATGCGCTGCGGCATGAGGCATCTTTTGATGTACTGCATGCTCAGGACCCGATCAGCGCCAACGCTCTGGCTGACTTGGTGGAAGAGGGACGGATACAGGGGTTTGCCCGCACGGTGCATCATCTGGACAGCTTTTCTCATACGGGTGTTGCTGCCCGTCAGACGCGCGGCCTGACGGCTGCGACCGAGCTTTTTACGGTCAGCCAGATCTGGAAAGAGACGCTGTTTGCTGAATACCGGCGTCATGCCCCTGTAGTGGGGAACGGCGTTGATCTGGCCCGCTTCTCTCCGGAAGAGGGACCGCAGGATCATGATCTCCGCGCCCGTTATGGGCTTCCGCAAAATGGCCGCCTCCTGCTCTCGGTCGGCGGGGTGGAGCGTCGTAAAAACACGCTTGTCCTGCTTCAGGCTTTTGATGCATTGCGGACGAATTATCCGGACCTGCATCTGGTGATTGCAGGAGGCGCATCTTTACTTGATCATTCTGCGTATCGCAGCCTTTTTGATGAGCATGTGCAGAGGCAGGGTCTGGCAAATGCCGTGACTGTCACAGGCCCGGTTGCGGACGCCGATATGCCCGCGTTCTATCGGCAGGCTGCGGTTCTGGCCTATCCCTCACAAACAGAAGGCTTTGGCCTGTGCCCGCTTGAGGCTCTGGCCTGCGGGACACCTGTTGTGGTTCCGGCCGCACCCCCTTTTACGGAGCATCTGCGGACACTTGAGGCGTTCTGGTGCCAGCCAGACCAGCCTGAGAGTCTTATCTGCACGCTGCATGACGCCTTAAATGCCCGGAATGCGGCCCGTTTTCAGGTCAGCGGGCCAGTTACAGCCTGTCGGTTTGACTGGCAGAACGTGGCCAGCAAACACCTGCCCGCATACCTGCGTCTGGCGGCATTACAGCACGCTGCTGCTCCAGCTTCAGGAGTTTTCTAACCATGCCCGAAATGATTTTTCGTGTGCGCTGGCCTGATGGACGGGAGACAGACTGTTATTCTCCCTCGCTGGTCATACGAGACTACTTCACGCCCGGTCAGGATTATTCAGTCCGGGAGTTTCTTGCAAAAGCCGACACAGCCCTGACGGAAGCCAGTGAACGCGTGCGCGCGCGGTATGGCTTTGCGTGCAGCCGCGCTCTGGGCCAGCGTGATGCCATTCAGCAGGCGTCTGCGGCTTTCCTCAACCAATCCGGTGCGCAGGTGCGCATCCTGTCTTTTAGTCTCTGAAACGAAGAGAAATCTCATGACACATACTGAGAAAACTATTCCCGTTATCATCGTAGGTGGCGGGCAGGCCGGTCTTTCAATGAGCTGGTATCTCTGCCGCGAGAAGGTAGAGCACATCGTTTTTGAAGCAAAAACTGCATGCCATGCATGGGATGATGAACGCTGGGACAATTTCTGTCTGGTCACACCGAACTGGCAGTGCGCACTCCCCGGCCATCCCTACACGGGAAAAGATCCGCATGGCTTTATGGTGAAGCAGGAAATTATAGAATACGTCGAAGGCTTTGTTGACTCATTCAATCCTCCTTTGCGTGAACACACAGCGGTAACCTCCATTACGCGCCATGAAAATGGAGGATATCGCGTTGTGGCGGGGAATGACGTATGGCACGCGGAGCATGTGGTGATCGCCTCAGGCGCATATCAGGATGCCGTGATTCCGGGTTATGCCAGCGCGATTGATACCAGCATTTATCAGGTGCACTCTCAGGATTACCGGAATGCGGCACAGCTTCCGGACGGTGCTGTGCTGGTGGTGGGCAGCGGCCAGTCCGGTGCGCAGATTGTCGAGGATCTGTTCCTTGAAAAACGCAAGGTTCATCTGAGCGTCGGCTCCGCGCCGCGCGTCTCGCGCTTCTATCGTGGGCGGGATGTTGTGGACTGGCTTGCAGACATGCAGTTTTATGACCTTACGGTGGAGAAGCACCCCTTGCGAGATGGCGCACGGGACAAGACCAACCATTACGTAACGGGCCGGAATGGCGGCCATGACCTTGATCTGCGTCTTTTTGCAAAAGAGGGCGTTGGGCTGCATGGCACGCTGAAGACAATCCGTGACGACGTGGCGCAGTTTGCACCTGATCTGACGGAAAATCTTGATGATGCCGACAAAACCAATGCCGACATCAAAAAATCCATTGATGCCTATATCACCCGTGAAGGTATCAATGCTCCGGAGGAAGCCCCTTACGTGCCGGTCTGGCAGCCTGATGGCAGTAACACGCCGCTGGACCTGAAAGCCGCCGGTATTACGGCAATTATCTGGTGCATTGGGTTTCGGCCAGATTACCGCTGGATTGACGTGCCGGTCTTTAACGGCGCCACCAAGCCAGTCTGGCGACGGGGCGTAACGGATGCGCCGGGGTTCTACTTCCTTGGGCTTCCCTGGCTCCACACGTGGGGATCGGGGCGCTTCTCCGGCATCTCACGGGATGCCGCGTGGCTGGCCAGCCAGATCACCGGCAAAGATGTGCCTGTAGCCTGAGCGAAGGACGCCGCCATGCTGCCATGGACCACATATGACGCGATGTCTGCTGCGGCGACAGATCAGCCAGAAACATTCTGGCTGAAGGCCGCCCGGCGCATTACGTGGGAGCAGGCCCCGCTGAGCGCATGCCGGGCACGGGCGGACGGCTGGCATGACTGGTTTCCTGATGCCACGCTCAACACCTGCCATAATGCGGTGGATCGGCATGTTGAGGCCGGGCGAGGGGAGCAGGCGGCCCTGATCTGGCATTCCTGCGCCACAAAGGAACGCCAGAGCGTCACCTACCGGATGCTTCAGAGCAGGGTAGCCGGATTTGCCGGTGGCCTGCGCTCACTCGGGGTGCGAAAAGGCGACCGGGTGCTGATCGCCATGCCGGGCATGATTGAGACAGTTGTCGCCATGCTGGCCTGCGCACGGATTGGTGCGGTCCATGTGGTCGTCTTTGCTGGTTATGCCGGGCCTGAACTGGCCAGCCGGATTGAGGATGTGACGCCTAAGGTTGTCATTATCGCCAGTTGCAGCTTTCAGCGACAGACTGTGATCCCCTCGGCACCAGTTCTGCATGAAGCCCTTGCTATTGCGGCGCACAGACCGCAGGCCTGCATCATTGTCCAACGTGATGCCTGTCCGGCTGTGCTTCTGCCAATGCGCGATCATGATTTTCACGCGCTGGAACGCGCGGCACCTGTAGCCCCCGTCATGCTCAGGGCGCAGGACCCACTTTATATTCTGCATACATCTGGAACAACCGGACGATCGAAAGGGATTGTCAGGGACAATGGCGGCCACGCCGTAGCGCTCGCTTTGTCCATGGACCTGATTTATGGCTGCAAAGCCGGAGAGACTTTTTTCACCACATCAGACCTTGGGTGGGTGGTGGGTCATTCTTATGGTGTTTATGCTCCGCTGATCAGCGGTTGCACCAGCGTCATTGTGGAAGGCAGTGTGTCTGCCTCCGCCATGCGCATTCTCTGCCATGACCATGAGGTGAGGTGCCTGTTCACCACACCGACGCAGATGCGGCTTATGCGGCAGGAAAGCCGCCATCTCTCATGCGCCAACCTGCCAGCACTGGCCCGCGTCTTTGTGGCCGGAGAGTATGCGGACCCGACATTGCTGGACTGGGCGCGGTCCCACTTCCAGAAACCCGTTGTAAACCACTGGTGGCAGACTGAAACCGGGTGGAGTATCACCGCGCATTTCTTTGGCCTGCCGGAGCAGGAGCCAGCCTCACTTATGAACGAAATCGGACGGCCAGCGCCGGGGTTTCGCCCGGCGATTGTGCGGTCACGGCCTGATGAACCTTGTGGAGAAATTGTTTTATCCCTGCCGCTGCCGCCCGGTTGTCTGGCCGGGATGTGGAAAGACGGGGCTGTCCGTGCGCCGGCAAACTATCTTGATGAAACAGGCCAGTATTACCGGACTTTTGACGAAGGGATGATTGACGACGACCACGTCATTCATATGCGGGGGCGTTCTGATGATGTTATCAAGGTTGCGGGGCGGCGGATTTCAGGCGTTCAGATTGAAAAAATCATTGCCACGGAGGCTGGTGTTCATAGTTGTGCCGTGATCGCGGTTCCTGATGGCCTCAGAGGCGAACGACCGGTCGCTTATGTCGTGCCGGATACTGGTTTTAATATAGCCCCTTCTGCTGAAAAGATTATCCGTCAGGTGCATCAGGCGCTTGGCCGATGGGTCGGCCTCAGGGAGGTTCGTTTTGTGGAACGGCTACCAACCACAGTCTCCGGAAAAATTATCCGGAAGGCCTTGACCCTTACGTCTGAGACAAAAGAGACAAGACAAGGTTCTGCACAAACCGTTCTGTCATAGAATTGCGTCATGTAGGGTGATGAAGTGCGGTTAAAGAGAGACCCGCACGTAGAATTTTTGGAGGAGCAACTGCAACAAGCCTCAGGCACCCCCCTCAGGAATGTCTTAATCACGAGGCAGGAAGGCGAGGGGAGAAATGCCAGTTCTCATTTCTCCGCCTGTCGCAGGCTCAGATGGTCCGTTTTGAAGGGTTTGTCTGGTTCAACATTTACAGAACATGCTCAGACAGAGAGGTGCTGCGCGGGGGCAGGTGCTCCCCCCAGCCGCCTCCCAGCGCTTTATAGAGGGTAATGCTGTTGGACATGGTCTGAAGCTGGGTCGTAATGGCTGCCAGTTCGGCGGTATACCAGCCTCTCTGAGCAATCAGCGTGGCCAGATAGGGGTCATATCCTGCTTTAAACCTCTGCAAAGCCAGTGTGTATTGCCGCTGTGTGGCAGAAACTGACGCCTGCTGGGCTGTAAGCTGCTTGATAAACGTCTCCCGCCCGGCCAGAGCGTCCGCGACTTCCCGAAACGCGGACTGGATCGTGCGTTCGTAGCGCGCCACGTCTTCTCGTTTGCGGGCATGGGCCTGCTTGAGCTGGGCTGTCAGACGGCCCGCGTCAAAAAGTGGCAGGGTAATCTGCGGTGCGACGTTCCATGCGCCCATGCCGCTCTGGAAGAGGCGGGTAATATTGTTGCTTGCGGTACCATTGGCCGCCGTGATCTGGATTTTTGGAAAGAACTCGGCCCGCGCTGCACCAATATCGTCATTGGCAGCACGCAACTCACCTTCCGACGCCGCAATATCCGGCCGCCGGGCAATCATGTCAGACGGCAATCCTTCCGGCACATCCGGGAACGCGACAACGGCGTTCAGAGAAGCTTTGGTGCTCATGGACTGCATGGTTGCCTCCGGGAGCGGAGAACCAACCAGAAGCGTTAGCTGATCAAGAGCCTCTGCGCGCTGGCGTGTGTAGAGTTGCAGATTGGTTTCGGCATCATGCAGAGCAGCTTCGGCTTCCGCGACATCAAGTTGCGTGCCGGTGCCGACATCCGCCGTCTGTTTTACCAGAATATATGTATGCTGCCTGTTGGCCAGAACAGCCTGTGTCACGGCAAGCGCCTGAGTATTGGCCACCCAGTTCAGCATGGCCGTCGCGACACTGGATATAATGCTCAGCCTCATGACCTGCTGATTGAAAGCACTGGCCATATACCGGTCGAACGAGGCTCTGGAGGCGCTCCGGATGCGGCCCCACAGGTCCACTTCATAGGCGGAAACACCAAACCCTACGGCATATTGACGCATGTAAATCGGTTCATCTGTGCGGGAGAGGCTCCAGATATGCGAATTCATTTTCTGGATATTGGCGCCCGCAGTGCCGTTTAGTGTCGGAAAAAGAGCGGCGTTTTCAATATCAAACTGGGAGCTTGCTGCCGCCGTCTGCTGCTGGGCAATACGCAGATCCCTGTTATTTTCCAGCGCACGCGCAATGAGGCTCTGCATGACGGGGTCCCGATAGAAAGACCGCCAGTCTTGCAGGAGAGCGGATGCGTCCTGCCCGGAAGTACCAGTGCTCTGCCCCTGTGGCCAGACGGATGCAACAGGGGCCTCTGGCTTATGATAGTTTGGAATCATGGTGCAGCCGCCCAGAAGTGCAAGCAGCGCCATGCCGTATGCAGAAGAAGACCGCACGATCAGAGCACTTTCAAAGATTTGTCGAGTTGCGGCGCGACTATGCTGCCTGCATGCAAAGCGGACGGGGGATGCACCACAAGCTGGCTGCCATCGGGCAGGCCATCCAGAATTTCCAGATGATCGCCATAGTCCCGGCCGATCTTGACCTTGCGAACCGCAATTTTATTGTCAGCTTCGACAGTTTCAACAGACAGCCCATCAGCCTCATAATTGAGGGCTTCTGAGGGAACCATAATAACGGGGGCCGCCCGTGGCAGGTTAAAATGGATTTCCGCATAGAGCCCGGCTGTCAGGCGATTATCGTGATTATCAATTTCTATCTCGACGGGTAGCATACGACTCCCCTGTTCCAGCGCGTGCCCTGTCCGCGTGACCGTACCCTTAAAAATCTGTCCGGGCCGTTCCGGCACACTCATACTGGCTGGTTCCCCAACCTTGAGTGTCAGAGCCGCATCCTGTGGAACATGCACCCGCACCCGCAGACGATCCGTGCGGGTCACGACAAAGAGCGGACGCGCTGTGCTATCGGCGCTCACCAGATCCCCGGCTTCCACGGCCCTGCCTGTCACTACGCCGTCATAAGGTGCGGTAATGCTCGTGTAGGCCTGACGTTGCGCGGTTTCAGCCAGCACGGCATCAGCGGCTTTCTGTTCCGCCTGCCGGACATTTTGTGTCAGACGGTCCACATCGAAATTCTGTTTGCTGACAGCCCCACCGCCGACAAGTCCGCCGGACCGCCGAGCGGTAATCTGCGCCAGAGCCAGATTGGCGCGAGCCTGCGCCAGTGTGGCCTGCGCCTGCTCAACACGGTGATCGAGTTCCGGCGCACGGATAATCGCCAGAACCTGTCCGGCCTGCACAGGAGTTCCAATATCCACAAACCGCTTGTCGATATAGCCCGAGGCGCGGGCCCCAATGGGTGTTGTCTCAATCCCCACTGTCTCGCCCGGCAGGTCTAGCGACAAAGGTTGTGTCGAAGCACGCGCGATCATGGTCCGCACATCCGGAACCTGCTGGTCGCGTTCTCTGGCCGTTGCCGTGACCGCGTGTGCGCGTTCGACATGGGTATAAACGCCATAACCAACTGCGACGATAACAGCCAGTCCGGCAACAAGGCCGGTGGAAAGCCGCCTGCGTTCGTGGCCAGAGTGAGACATGACAGGATCAGACGACATTCTCATATTCCTCAAGCATGCGGGATTCACGACGGCGCAAACGGCTGTAGAGCCAGGGGACAACAAAAAGCGTGGTGCAGGTGCCAATCATCAGCCCACCAATCACGGCGCGGCCCAGAGGCGCGTTCTGCTCACCGCCGTCTCCGAGGCCCAGCGACATCGGCAGCATGCCGATCACCATCGCAAGGGACGTCATTAAAATTGGTCTCAGACGTTCCCGCCCGGCTTCCATCGCTGCCTCCATGGCGGTCATGCCATGGGCACGACTTTCCTTGGCGAAGGTGACGAGCAGGATGGAATTGGCACTTGCCACGCCCACGCTCATGATCGCCCCCATGAGTGAAGGCACGGAGAAGGTTGTCCCCGTGACGAAAAGCATGAGAACGATGCCGCACATGGCGCCCGGCAGACCCAGTATGACAACCAGCGGGTCCATGAAGGACTGGAAGTTCACGACCATCAGCAGATAGACCGCAATGGCCGCTATCAGCAGACCCAGTTCGAGCCGCGTGAACGAGGTGTTCATGCTGTCAATCTGCCCTGCCACCTCGATGTTGTTGCCGGGTTTCAAATCGCCTTTATGACGCGCGACGATCCGCCCGATATCCCGCGCAATGCTCCCGAGGTCACGATCCTCGGCGCTGGCGTCGATATCCAGAACCGGCTGGATGTTGCTGTGTGAAATCACGTCAGGCGCTACCGTGCGTTCAATGGTCGCCACATTCCGCAAAAGGGTCGGGATTGCGGCCGCCTGTGATGCATTCCCTGCCACCACCAGCTTGCCCAGATCATCAACGGTATTGACCTGATATTGCGGTGTCTGCACGGCAACCGGGTAAAGCGTTCCCATCTGCGGATCGGGCCAGAAGTTCGGCGTGACGGTGTTGGAGGACGCCTGCGAGACCATGACGCTACGGGCTACATCGTTCAGAACGAGATTGAGGTCCTGTGCCCGTTCACGGTCGATCGACACGTTCAGGGCAGGGGCTGCAAGCTGCTGGTGCAGATGCACATCCACCAGACCACGCACATGCCGCATGTCCTTCATGATCTTGCCCATAACCACGCGGTTATTCGCCTGATCGTAGCCTGTGATCCGCACATCAATCTGGGATGTCAGACCAAAATTCAGGATCTGCGTCACCATGTCGGCGGGCTGGAAATAGAACACGACATCAGGGAAACGCTTGGCCAGAACCGTGCGCAGACGGCTGATATACTCCGCTGTCGGACGATGCTTTTCTTTGAGCGCCACCATGATCTGCCCGTCATTCGGGCCGATGGTTGAGCCATCATCAAGGGGCATGGAATAACGGAAGGGGATACCGATATCATCGAGCACAAGCTCGCGCTCATTCTTGGGAACAACTTCGCGAATGGTATCTTCAACCTGATCGAAAATTCGTTCGGTGGTCTCAATCCGCGTGCCTGCAGGTGCGCGAACATGGAGTTTGAACTCGCCGGCATCAATAACCGGGAAGAAGTCTTGCCCCACCTGCGTTGCAAGAAGCACCGCGCCCAGAACAAAGATGCCGCCCAGGGCCGGAACTTTCCACGCGCTGTTCAGAAGGCCAGACAACGTCTTTTCATAACCGTTCCGAAGGCGCTCGAACCGGGCATCAAATTTCGCGCCGAACCGTTCAAAAATCGTGGGGGGCTTTCCAGCTTCTTCACGGCGCTTTTTGGCCTGTTCTTCGGAGCGCAGCAGAAGAGCCGCAAAAATCGGCACCAGAGTCCGGCTGATGACGTAGGAGGCCAGCATCGCATACACAACGGCCAGCGCCATAGGCGTGAACAAGAAGCGTGATGGTCCGGTCAGGAATTCCACAGATACAAACACACAGGAAATAGCCAGTGTGGACACCAGTGTCGGCAGGGCAATGCCCGCAGCACCATCCAGCACGGCTTTGCGCAGTTCAGTCCCGTCATGATGCAGACGGTGGATGTTCTCGATCGTGACTGTCGCATCATCGACCAGAATGCCCACGGCTAGTGCGAGGCCGCCCAGTGTCATGAGATTGAGCGTCTCTCCGGTAGCAGAGAGAATGGCGATGGAAGACAGGATCGCGAGTGGGATGGAGACTGCCACAATCAGCGTGGAACGCCAGCTTGCCAGAAAGGCAAGGATCATGGCGGCTGTCAGCAGACCGGCAATCACGGCTTCAGACGCCACGCCTTTGATGGCAGCTTTCACAAACAGGGACTGATCGAACAGTTCGTCAATCTTCATGCCCGGAGGCGCTGCGGCGCGTGAGATGGGCAGAACCGTGTCTCGCATGGCGTTCACAACCGCCAGTGTGGACGCATTCCCGGCTTTCATGATCCGCAGCAGGACCGAGCGCTGCCCTTCACGGCGCACCACGTTATGCTGCACCTCCCAGCCGTCACGGACCTGCGCGACATCGCGGATGCGGATGATAGCACCGGTATTCGGGTCTTTGCGCAGCGGAATGTTGTTGAGCTGCTTTGAAAAATACGGGATGCCGTTCATCTGGATGTTGTATTGAGACGGCCCGAATTTCACCGTGCCACCCGGAAGTGTCAGGTTCTGGGCGTTGATGGCGTTGGAGACATCCAGCGGGCTGATTTTCATGGCCTGCAACTTGGTCGGATCAATATCGACCATGATCTGGCGGATCTTGCCGCCATGCGGCGGGGGCAGGAGCGTACCGGGAACAGGCGCCATCTGCTGCCGCAGACGATACACGCCATAATCGTACAGTTCGCTTTCCGTCAGCTTGTCAGAAGACAGGGAAAGCTGGAGAACAGCCACGCTGGAGGCGCTGTATTGCATGATAATGGGGGGCTGCACGCCCGGTGGGAGCTGGGCACGGATGGATTGCGTGGCGGCAACGGTCTGCCCGAGAGCGACCCCGATATCCACTCCCGGCTGGAAATACAGCTTTTGAAGCACAAGACCGGGTGTGGTCTGGCTTTCAATCGTCCGCAGATTATTGACGAAAAAGCTGTGAGAAAACTCTGTATAGGTACTAATGCGTTTTTCGGTTTCCGGTGCAGACAGACCATCATAGTACCACACGACGGTAATGACCGGAATGTCGATATTGGGAAAAATATCAGTGGGCGTTCTGAAAATAGCAGAAACACCAAGAAGAAGAACTAAGATCGCCCCTACAATAAATGTATAGGGTTTCCGGAGTGCGAGACCAACAATACCCATAAACTGGCGATTTCCTCTTTTCGCATCAGGATCGTATTAAGTTCTTTTGAAGTTTGTGAGTCGTATCGCCCAGCGTCTGAAAACTTTTGGGGTAAACAACAGACATGATCATAAAAGATCTCTGATCGATACGACTAGATGCTATATTCTGAACATGCTGATGAGTTTTTTTCATCAATAAGGGGACACATAAGGCGCACCATGAGGGCGTTATCGCCCCGAACGAAACCTGAAAATCATCCGTTTTTTAAGCACGCCAGAGTGAGGTGAGCGGTATCTCGACGCAGGAAGGCATTTTGCTTAAAATAATAGAAGCTTAGTGATGAAGAGGGCTCATAGATGTCACGCGAGAACCTGAATGACCTGCTCGCGTTTCTGGCGGTTGCGCGCGAGCGCAGCTTTACACGAGCGGCCGCAAAGCTGGGGGTCTCACAATCTGCGCTGAGCCATACAATCCGGCTTCTGGAGGAACGCCTTGGCCTGCGTTTGCTGACACGCACCACACGTAGCGTCACGCCCACAAATGCTGGGGACTACCTCATTCGCAATATTGGTCCGCATTTTGACCAGATTGAAACCCAGATCGCGGCTCTGGGGCAGTTGCGGGGGCAGCCGAGCGGGATGATCCGCCTGACCGCCCCTGATGATGTAATTGCCTATATTCTTCGCCCAAGGATTGAGGCGTTCCTTAAAAAATATCCGGATGTGAAAATTGAGATCAGTGCGGACCTCAAACTCGTGGATATTGCTGCCGAGCGCTTTGATGCCGGGATCAGGCTCGGGGAGCAGGTGACCAAGGAAATGACCTCGATACCACTCACACCGGATATCCGCTTTGTCGTGGTTGGTACAAAATCGTATTTCAGGAAAAACCCTAAGCCAAAGGTACCGTCTGACCTGCTGAAGCATCGGTGCATCACCATGCGCCTGCCTACTTATGGCGGTATTTATGCGTGGGAATTTGAGAAAAATGGTCGGGATCTTAAAGTTCGTGTCGATGGACCTCTGATCTTCAACAGTATTTTCCCGGTACGGGATGCCTGTCTGGATGGGCTGGGGCTTGCACACATGCCGGAAATAGTTGCAGAAAAATTTATTGCCGATGGGCGGTTGGTCAAAGTGCTTGAAGACTGGTGCCCATACTGGACCGGATATCACCTTTGCTTTCCGCACCACCACCAGAATACGATGCCTTTTGCGCTGTTTGTAGAAGAAATGCGGCAAACCCCGCTGCATGCTTCGCATTCATGAGTAAAATGGAAGAGCGTATGCAGCCTGAAGGGGCTAATCATAAACGTGCTGAGACCCTACATAATGAGCCTGTGTGATTTTTGCGCAGAAGCTGAGTGAAAGAAACATCATGAAAGCGGTTTATCCTCTCGCCTGTGCGGTTTCCATGATTGTATCAGGAAACGCCCTCGCGGCCCCGACGCTGGAACAGTCAGTTCACGCAACAACGCGGGATGCGCGCTTTGTCGCCCGTGACCAGATCCGGCACCCTCTGGAGGAATTACAGTTCTTTGGCCTGCGTCCGGACGCAAATGTTATCGAGATCTGGCCCGGCGGGGGTTACTGGACGCAGATCCTCGCCCCGTATCTGCATGAAAAAGGCGCTTACACTCTGGCCCTCGGACGAGAAGATCAGGCTGGTTCCGCGTTTAGTAAAATGATGGAAGCGCATCCTGAGCTTAAGGGCACCTTTAAGACCACACAGTTTGACGGAGACCATCTCGATTTTGCGCCGCCCAACAGCGCAGATTTCGTTCTGACCTTCCGAAACATCCACAACTGGATGGAAGCCGGGAATGCGCCACAGATGCTTGCGGCCATTCACCGGGTTCTGAAAACTGGCGGAATCTTTGGTGTTGAAGATCACCGCGGACATACCAATGCTCCGCAGGACCCGCATGCGGAGGACGGATACGTCCGTCAGCCTTATGCCATTGCCCTGATTGAAAAGGCAGGATTCCGGCTGGTTGGCTCCTCAGAAATCAATGCCAACCCGCGTGATACAGCCAACTGGCCCAAAGGGGTCTGGACCCTGCCGCCAACCTTCGCTCTCGGGGATAAAGATCGCGCCAAATATGCTGCGATCGGTGAGGGAGACAATTTTGTTCTCAAGTTCGAAAAAACTGACCACTAATAAAGACGGAGCCAGATTATGAGTAACCTTGTTGCAAACAAGATCGTCGTTATCACAGGGGCAAGCAGCGGACTGGGGGCAGAAGCAGCCCGGCATCTTGCAGAACTAGGCGCTACAGTTGTGCTGGGTGCTCGCCGCGAAGAACGGATTAAAACCCTTGCAGATGCTATTACCGCCAAAGGTGGCAAAGCGCTGGCGGTTGAAACGGATGTGACAGACCGGGCGTCTGTTCAGACACTTGTGGATACGGCAGTTAAGACTTATGGCCGGATTGACGTCCTGCTGAACAATGCAGGGGTCATGCCGCTCTCTCCGCTTGAAAAACTGCGGGTTGATGAATGGGACCTGATGATTGATGTGAACATCAAAGGGGTTCTGTATGGTATTGCTGCCGCTCTTCCTCATATGAAGGTCCAGAAAAGCGGCCAGATTATTAATGTCTCTTCTGTGGCCGGGCATCGTGTTCTTGAAAACAGTGCTGTTTATTCCGCCACAAAATTTGCTGTTCGGGCGCTCTCAGAAGGGCTGCGGGCAGAAGTAAAGCCTTATAACCTGCGCACCACCGTGATTTCACCGGGCGCGGTTCAGTCTGAACTGCTCAACGGTATCCATGATGAAGCAACAGCGGAACAACTCCGGAGTGTTGTGCCCGGTTTTGCGATCGGGGCGGACTCTTTTGCCCGATGTGTTGCGTTTGCAATCAGCCAGCCGGAAGATGTTGATATCAACGAAATTCTTTTCCGGCCAACACGTCAGACCGTCTGAGTTTTTCAGGCTCGACGTTCTTAAAAATAACGGGTTATGCCTTCTTGAACAGGCATAACCCGCCTGTTTCATTCTCCAAAAAATCCCTTGCACAGCCTAAGCAACGCAAGAACGGCGCTCTGCCGGTTTCTCTGATTTACGCACGTTCACAAGTCACAAGACTCTAAAGCGCTCATTCATGAGAATGGCTCATGACGATGCTCGTATTATTGGGTCTAGTCCCGCGCCCCCTTGTTTCTTATGGTTAAGAGCGAAGCAGGTCATGCGACATTGGCAACACAAAACTTCGTGCCGTGAACGGTTAATTACTGAACAACTTTGTCTGGCGATGTGCCTGAAATGGCAAATGACCAGCTATGACTATAAAATATCGTAATAACGAGGCGGAATGGACACAACTTCTTACACGGGTCCCGACACAACTTCGGGCGTAAACACGCAGCCCGGATCATGGGGGGCAGTGCTGGCCATGTCTCTTGGAGCCTTTGCGCTCGTTGCCTCGGAATTCATGCCTGTCAGCCTTCTGACGCCAATTGCGGCCGATCTCCATATTACGGAAGGGCAGGCCGGACAGGCCATCTCGGTGTCCGGTGCTTTTGCTGTCCTGACCAGCTTGTTCATTTCCTCACTTGCCAAGGGCCTGAATCGCAAAACGCTGCTACTCACCCTTATCGGCATGATGATTATATCAGGGACTGTTGTCGCTCTTGCGCCCAACTATATCATTTTCATGCTTGGGCGCGCGATGATTGGTGTTGTTATCGGCGGTTTCTGGTCCATGTCCGCGGCCACGGCCATGCGGCTGGTAGAAGAGCATCATGTACCACGGGCACTGGCTATTCTGAATGGTGGAAACGCTCTGGCGACGGTGATTGCCGCTCCGGCTGGCAGCTTTCTCGGCAGCCTGATTGGCTGGCGTGGCGCGTTTTTCTGCGTGGTTCCTGTGGCGGTTCTTGTTCTGGTCTGGCAGCTTATCAGCCTTCCATCCATGCCCAGTGAACGCACGCCGCACTCTGCAAGTGTTTTTGCGTTGCTGAGGCGACCGAGTGTGACATTCGGCATGGCGGCCGTCAGCCTGTTTTTTATGGGTCAGTTTACATTATTCACATATGTCCGGCCGTTTCTTGAGACAGTCGCGCATGTGAATGTCTCCACGCTGTCCTTTATCCTGCTGTTAATGGGACTGTCCGGCTTTATCGGCACTGTGCTGATCGGGGGTCTGCTAAAAACCAGCGTTTATCCTGTTCTGATTTCCATCCCGATCGTGATGGCATTTCTGGCTATGGGCCTGATTGCTTTTGGACAATCGACTATTATGTGCGCTGTCATACTGGCCGCATGGGGGCTGTTTTCAACCTCAGCACCCGTAGGGTGGTGGACCTGGCTGGCCAGAACGCTCCCGCGGGATGCGGAAGCGGGCGGAGGCCTTATGGTCGCGGTCGTCCAGCTTGCCATTACGCTTGGCGCAACCTGTGGCGGCATTCTGTTCGACGGCATAGGATATCAGGCCACGTTTACCGCGAGTGCCTGTGTCCTCGGCATCGCTGCACTTCTGGCTTTTGTGACACAGCGGTTAACCCGCCAGCCATGACTCTTTTGGATATTCAGAGAGACTATCCAGACTAACACGACATTTCCGGACGATATAACAGGAGTATTTATCATGGATATTAAACGCGTTGGGTCACAACCCTCTGCTATCGGTCCGTCTGACTGGTTTACCGGGACCGTGCGCATTGATCCTTTGTTCAATCCGCCGGAGCCTGCACAGGTCACCACGGCTCTTGTCACGTTTGAACCGGGTGCGCGGACAGCCTGGCATACACACCCACTTGGACAAACCCTTATTGTGACGGCTGGATGTGGATGGGTGCAACGTGAAGGCGGCCCTGTTCAGGAAATCCATCCCGGTGATACGGTCTGGTTTGCGCCGGGGGAAAAGCACTGGCATGGCGCGACAGCAACTACAGCCATGAGCCACATTGCCATTCAGGAAAAACTGAATGGATCTCCGGTTGACTGGCTGGAACAGGTGTCTGACGCACAGTATGGCGGGTGAAACAGTGCGGTCTGTCATGCTGAGCGGGCAAGACGTGCAAAAAAGGGAAGGGAGCATTCTGTGGTGCTCCTGCTTGCCGTGCAGGCGCTGGCCTTGATAAAAATTTAAGTGTTCATTATGTCTGCCAAAGAAGACAGGAAAGCTGTGTCAATTTGAGAATATAAAAGGTTTTTTAATTGGGTCTTCGTAAAGATATCTGGCGCGTTGGCATTTCCGACGTGCCTCTGGATGCCATTATTGAAGACGGCTGCGTAAGAGCAGACCCTGTTGCGTGGCTTCCTGCCCTGAAACCTTTCCAGTTTATGGCTGATCCATTCGGATTTTGGAAAGATGATATTCTTTATGTCTTTGTTGAGACATTCGATTATCGTACCAGACACGGCATTATAGAAGTCTTTCTTTATGACACAGGCTTCAGATTACTGGAGCAGCGTGTTGCGCTTTCTGAGCCATGGCATCTGTCTTACCCCTTTGTTTTTGAAGCGGACGGCGCAATCTGGATGCTGCCGGAAGCCTATCACTCAGGAAAGCTGACCCTTTATCGTGCGCAGTCTTTCCCGGATGTGTGGGAGCCTGCTTGCGTTATTGATCTCGGGCCAGATGTGGCGGTGGACGCAACGCCTTTTTACCATGATGGCTTGTGGTGGCTTTTTTATACCCCGGCCAGCAAGCCGCCAAAACCTGTCGGGGAATTGCATCTGGCCTTTGCAGAGCAGTTGCACGGCCCGTGGACACGGCACCCCGGTAATCCTGTGCGCCTCCATTCCGCCAGCACCAGGCCCGGCGGAACACCGCGGGTTCTGAGGGGGCAGGTCATGCTGCCAGTGCAGGACTGCTCATGGACTTATGGCGGCGCTATAAGACCCTTATGGTTTGAGAAACTTACGCCTGAGCATGTTGTGACGCATGCGGGTTCCCGGATCAAAATCCCGGAAGACTTTTCCCCCTATACGGAAGGCATGCATACGCTTTCCGCCGCAGGGGCGGTGACGGTATTTGATGTAAAACGGACAGAACTTTCCGCGCACGGGCTGTCTATTGAACTCATGCGCGAAACCAGAAAAATTCTGCAAAAACTATGCTGACACAGCAAGACGCTTTTTCCATTGGCATTGTCATTCATGATTTTGTCTTTGGCGGGTCCGAGCGGATTGCAATCCGCCTTGCGAATTACTGGGCGCAGCAGGGGCATCCTGTTGTGATATTTGCCGGAGCCAGCGAGGGCGAGATGCAGAATTTGCTGGACCCGGCCGTCCATCTGGTCATTGCGCCTCAGCCACTTTGCCGGTCGGCGTCTTCCATGACGCAGCTTGCGCGCAAGGCGGCGCAGTATTTTCAGAAAAACCCTGTAAAAGCCTGTTTTGTCCCCGGAAATTATCACTGGCCTGTTGCGTATTACCTCGGGAAACTGCCCGTTAAGGTACGCCCCGTTATTCTGACACAGATCAGTTCCCCGATTTATAAACCGGGCCGCGCCGCATGGGCACAGAAAATTTTTAACATGCGCATGCGTATTCTGCTGAAAAAATCTGACAGACTGATTGCGCTCGATTGCACGACAGCCCAGCAAGCTAATAAGTTATTCAGGCGGTCAGTAACGGAGGTTATTCCTTTACCGGCACTCTGCGGCAGCCTGCCGGCTCCGCGCATGCCGGATGCAGCCAGCCTGAATATTCTGGCAGCCGGCAGGCTGACACATGCCAAAGGGTTTGATCTGTTAATTGACGCTTTTGCATCGGTTTCCAGACGATATCCTTCAGCGACACTGACGATCTGTGGGGCAGGGCCGGACCATCAGGCTTTGCAGGACCTCGCCGTTCGTAAAGGTGTGCAGGATAAAGTCAGGCTGACGGGTTATGTTACGGACATTCGCCCTTATCTGGATGAGGCGCGTCTGTTTGTTCTCTCTTCCCGGCGGGAAGGATACGGTGCTGTTATTCTGGAAGCTTTGGCCGCCGGGCGGCAGGTGATCACAACAGACTGCACGCCCGCAGCACGAGACTTTGTCGCGTGTTGCGAGGCTGTGCATGTTGTGCCGGTAGGAGACAGCTCTGCCCTCGCGCAGGCCATGATTGCTGTTTTGGGAAAGCCTGCACCGGATAGCCAGACGCTGGCGGACGCCGTCAAGCCTTTTGCCATTGATTGTGGCGGGCAGGCTTATCTTTTGCTGATGTCCAGCCTGCTTGGTAAGGCCAGAAAACACTAGCGCATGTTTAAAATGCGCTCCGGCACTATGACCGGAGAGGGAGTTGAAATGCGCATTGGGTTTGTTATCCATACCATAGGCCTGATGGGCGGTACGGAACGTACCTGCTGTGCCGTGATAAACGGACTGGTGGAAAAAGCCGATATCACGCTGATAGAAGTCGTGTCTGAAGGGCCGCCTGCGTATTTTCTGGATGATCGTATCCAGCGTGATGTTTTATCAACGAAGCATGTCTCGCTTCTCTGGTCAGCCCCCAGCCTGATACTGCGCCTCTACCGGCTTATAAAATCCAGAAATCTTGAAACACTCGTTGTTGTTGAATCAACGCATGCGCTCTACGCGGTTGCTGCGGCCAGACTGGCGGGAATACGCTGTATTGTCTGGGAACATTTTAACTACACGGTTGATCTGGGCAAAAAAAAGCGGCGATGGGGGCGGGCTATTGCCGCAAAATGGGCGAATGACGTTGTCACACTGACGCATCGGGATCAGGCGCTCTGGCTGCAAAAAGCGCGGCCCAGAGCGCAGGTGCATTGTATTCCCAATATGGCACCTCCTGTGGCCGAAAAACCGTACGATATCACAGCCCGTACCGTGCTGGCACTGGGCCGGTTAAGTCCGCAAAAGGGGTTTGATCGCCTGCTTGAAGCCTGGAGACTGGTCGAGCGTGACCCGCACTCGGAAGGCTGGCGTCTGACGATTGTTGGAGACGGGCCTCAAAAAGCCATGCTGACAGAACAGGCGGCCACACTGGCTCATGCTTCTGTCGGCCCCGCGCAGAAGGACGTTGCAACGCTGTTTGGTCAGGCCGGACTCATGGCCTGTTCCTCCCGGTTTGAGGGTTTACCCATGGTCATGCTGGAGGCCGCGGCGTTTGGCGTGCCGATTGTTGCCTTTGACTGTGAAACTGGTCCTGCCGAAATTCTTGTTCCGGGCAAAACGGGGCTTCTGGTGCCGCAGGGTGATGTCGCGGGGCTGGCGGAAGGGCTTTTAAGCCTGATGGCAGACCCGGAAACACGTCTCGCATTTTCGCGGAATGGAAAAGACCGCATGGCTCTTTTCAGCCGGGACCATGTCCTCTCTCTCTGGTGCAAAATGCTTGGCCTGTAAGGCCTGCGGCTGCCCATTCCCTCGCTTTGCAAACACGTTCTGGTGAGGCGCTTCTAACCACGCAACAGAGTCTTCGGGCAGGCGTTGGCAGAACAGGCTCCTCCAGCATCCCTAATCTGTCTTCCCGTGAAGAGAGTTTATCTGGTTGAGCAGGGCGATCCGATAAGGCAGGAGCAGATCAGGCGGACGTTCTGCGGACCATAAAAGGTCAAGGTGGGTTCCATGAAAATTACAGAACAGCTCACATCTGCCGTCACCAAAACGGGTGACTTCATGACACTGGCCAGTCAGGATGTCTCCGGCATGCTCTCCCTTCTGAATGACCTGCTCGGTCCGGTGCCCCGCCCGGATGCCCCCAGTAAGCTGGAACAGCGGGCCAGTGCGGCAGGGATGATCGACGTTATTCGTCTCTGGCAGAGGCAGGATGATGCCCCCGCCGCCACGGAAGAAGAAATCCGCCAGTTCTTTACAGAAGAAGAACTGACCCGGTTTTCCAATGAAACCGGACTTTCCGCCACGGCAACGCTCAGCATGCTGCAAACACTCCTGCCACGGTGCGTCAGACGCCGGGCATTGCATGAGCCGTTTACGCGCTGTTCTTGACACGTCCCGGCTTTGCGGCTTTCTGAGGGGGCAGAGAGGCAGGTTTTTACAGGTCTGCGCACCATGAAACCTGTCCTCTGCCAGACGTAATCAGATAGTCTCGGGAGCAGTCTTTTTTGGAAGGCTGTTAAAGGGGCAAAGCCTCTGCTTGCAGTATGCCTTGTTGCTCTGCCTCGAGACGATCTGGTGACAGAAATGCTGTGTCACGGGATCAACGCCACTATGCCACTCCGCTTCTACCAGTCCATCAGGTTGGTAACCTGCTGATGTGGCGTCGGTTTTTTCTTATCATGCTGCTCTACTCCGGGCCGACTACCACTCTGGCCGCGCCAAAACACAGGATTGCCTCGCTCAATCTGTGCACTGACCAGCTTGTGCTGATGCTGGCAAAACCCGAAAATATAGCGGGGCTTAGCCCCATGGTGCGTGACTGCCAGAATTCTGTGCTGTGTGAACAGGCTCGTACAGTGCCGACCTTACGTGTTTCCGCCGAGGCTGTTGTCGCAAGCAACCCGGATATTGTGCTGGGTGGCACCTATACGGCGCGCGTAGCGATGCAGGTCGCCAGATCTCTGGGGTTACCTGTTGTCGCACTTCGTCCTGCGGATAAACTGGAAGATATTCCGGCTCAGATTATGAGCGTTGCGGAGGCTATTGGTGAGCCTGAGCGAGGCCGAGAACTGGTTGCGTCTTTTCGGCAGCGCTTGGCGGAGCAGAGCGTTACGGCAGCAGACGGCTCTGTTGCGGCGATCTACGCGGCCAACGGATTTGTAACCCAGCCGGGGAGTCTGCCGGACGATGTTCTGCGTCATGCGGGCTTTCAGAACTATACAGCCCGCAAAGGCGCCGGGCATATGGCAAAGCTCCCTCTGGAAACTCTGATAGCACATCCGCCTGATCTGCTCATTCTGGATCGTTCTGGTCGTGGTTATTCCATAGCGCAGTCCATGCTGGATAATCCTGTTTTACAGAACGCCTTTCCGCAGGCGCACAGGGCAGATATTCCGGCCAGATTATGGCTGTGTGGTCTGCCGCAAACGCTGGACGTGATCAGCCGCCTTAAAGCCAGCAAGGCTGCATTGGAGGCGCTCAAATGACCGGAGACAAGCAGATAC
Source organism: Acetobacter persici (assembly GCF_018256955.1). Taxonomy (NCBI): domain Bacteria; kingdom Pseudomonadati; phylum Pseudomonadota; class Alphaproteobacteria; order Acetobacterales; family Acetobacteraceae; genus Acetobacter; species Acetobacter persici. Next base: position 398,308 of record NZ_JAERKU010000003.1, on the reverse strand, counting down.
GGAGCCTTTCCCTTTCTCTGGCTGCGTGCGTTGGCGTGCTGTTTCTTGTGTCACTCTGGCACGGGGAAAGCTCCATTGCCGGACTACAGGCCTTGCAGGACAGTCTGGCGGGCCGCCATAGCGCAGGCGCGATTATTCTGGAACAACTGCGTCTGCCCCGAGCACTTCTGGGGCTTCTGGTCGGGGGTGTTCTGGGTCTTTCAGGCGCAACCTTACAGGGCTATATGCGTAACCCGCTTGCGGACCCCGGTATTCTGGGCGTATCGGGCGGTGCAGCGCTGGGGGCGGTCTGCGTCTTTTACACCGGACTGATGCAGCTTTCGTTAATAGCACTCCCACTGGGGGGGCTGATCGGCGCGTTTGCTGCCGTGGCTTTGCTGATGTTGCTGGTGGGCAATGGGGGTGTACTGGTGCTGTTGCTGGCAGGCGCGGCCTTAAGCGGATTTACTGCGGCTCTGACAGCCCTGACGCTTAATCTCGTCCCAAGTCCTTACGCCTCTTTTGAAATTATGCACTGGCTGATGGGGTCACTGACGGACCGGACATTCACGGATGTCGCCATCTGCCTGCCCGGAAGCATTCTGGGTGTTGCGCTGATGCTGACAACAGGCCGCGCGCTGGATGCTCTGACACTAGGGGAAGACGTCGCGAGCAGTATGGGCTTTGCTCTTACTGGCTGGCGCGGCGTCCAGATGCGGGTTGTGCTGGGGACTGCTCTGGCTGTTGGGTCCTGCGTTGCGGTTTCTGGTGCAATCGGGTTTGTCGGACTGGTTGTGCCTCACCTCCTGAGAGGATGGACAGGATATCAGCCCTCACGCCTGCTCTGGCCATCCTTCTGGGGTGGGGCCGCTTTGCTTCTCGTGGCGGATAACATCGTGCGCATGACCGCTTCCGGTCCTGAACTTCAGCTTGGAGTGCTGACGGCTCTGGTTGGTTCCCCTGTCTTTTTCCACCGCGTGCTGAGACTACGGAAGGACGGAGTATGAACAGGCTGACTGCGCTGGATGTGTCTCTGTCTCTCGGTGAACGACAGATCCTGCGGTCGGTGACCCTCTCTGTGCAGGCCGGGGCCGTGGTGGGGCTTATCGGACCAAACGGGGCAGGGAAGAGTAGTCTGCTCCGTGTTCTTGCCGGGCTTTTGGCACCGGATATGGGGCGTGTGATGCTTGGCGAGGACTCTCTTGCGTCTATACCTCCATCAAGACGGGCGCGGCAGATTGCCTTTATGCCGCAGGAGAGCGTGCGCCCACCTCCTATGAGCGTGCGGCACGTTGCCGCACTGGGCAGGCTTGCGCATGGGGAGAGTGGCACTGTCGCGCTAAGGCACCCCCAAGTCGCGGAGGCATTGCAAAAAACAGGTCTGACTGAAAGTGCTGATCGCGCAGCGCATCGTCTTTCCGGGGGTGAACTGGCCCGGCTGGCTTTGTGCCGGACGCTCTGTGTTGATGCGCCCGTTCTGCTCGCAGATGAACCTGTTGCCGCACTGGACCCGGCCCATGCGCTGATGGTGATGAACCTCTTCCGGCAGGCTGCGTATCAGGACGGTAAAGCGGTCGTCGTCGTCCTGCATGACCTCGGACTGGCCGCCCGTTTTTGTGACAAGCTTGTCCTGATGCAGAACGGCGCAGTCCGGGCCCATGGCCTGCCAGAGCAGGTGCTATCAGAAACGCTGGTCCGCTCAGTTTACCATGTTACCACACAGCGGATCGGGATGGTTCCCGTACCGTGGGAATTATGCCCCTGACACATCCGGTCGACTGAGCAGTTTTTCCATTTCCCTGATCAGCGTTGCCGGGGCGTAAGGCTTGCGCACAACCGGCACATCCCGGAATTCGGTCGGGATCATGGAGCGGTCCGCATAACCGGTGGCAAACAGGAACGGAATCTCACGCTCCCTCAGTGCACGTGCAATATCGGCAGAAGTTTCATCCCCAAGATTGAAGTCAAGCAGGGCACAGTCAGGCTGATCCGTGCGGATAGCCTGAAGGGCTTCATACACAGAAGAGACAGAGCGCACCTGAGACAATCCATAGTCAGCAAGTGCCTGTTCAACATCCATCGCGATCAGAAGCTGATCTTCTACAATCAGAATGTTCTTGTCCTGCAACCGGATGCGATCTGCCTGCATGACGTCTGCTCTCACGGGCTCCTGCATGGCGCTGTTCTCCTGTGTGATCAATTCAGCATGGTGGGCTGGTAGATCAAAACGGATGAAAAGCCCTTCAGTTCGAAACTCTTTTTGTGTTTTGCCATGCAACTCATGCGGAACAGCCCGGTCCAGCAGAATGGAACCAAATCCCTTACGGGTAGACAGGCTGATGGTGGGGCCGCCGGTTTCCTGCCAGGTAACTATCCAGTCCTGCGTTGCCTCATCCTGCCACCAGCGCACATGCAGGCGTCCTTCCTGCGTAGAAAACGCCCCATATTTCGCGGCATTCGTCGCCAGTTCATGCACAATCAGCGCCATGACGGACAGCGCACGCCCCGTCAGCCAGACAGGCGGGCCAGACAGCGTGATGGTATCCGGCAGAAGCCGGTAAGGGGCAAGTTCCGCATCCAGCAAGGGGTAAAGCAGACCGCCGCCATCTGTGCGGACAACCTGATCATGCGCATGGGCCAGCGCCTTCACGCGGCCCTGCAGCACATCAAAATGCTCCTGCAATGTCCGGCCCTCGGGCACAGGCTGCGCCATGAGAGAGCGGACAACTGCAAGAATATTTTTGACCCGGTGGCTGAGTTCCTCATTCAGCATGCGCTGGCGGGTATCAGCCTGCGCACGTTCTTTCAGTTGCTGCTGGTGGTAGGCACTCATGACCTCAATCAGACCGGAACGCACCAGTCCCGCCGCTTCCAGATTATTATCTGTCCAGGGGAGGCATTTTTCCCGAACTTCCTCTTTCCAGATGGCAAAACTGGTACGCGGCGTCAGGCGGGGGCCAAGCGGGCCGTTGGTATAGGTTTTGTTCGGGTCACCGCCCCAGTTGAGAGTCTGGAGGATTTCCCGGCGGAACAGAAACACATAATCGTTCGGCTGGGCCGAAATCGGGATAATCATAACCCCGGCCACGTCCGGCAACATAGCCGGTGCATCGGGAACAATGTCCTTCAGGTGGTCCGTATGCCAGATCTGGTGTCCCGCCCGTTCATGAGCGATGGAAACAAGGCTGAGAACCGTCTCCGGGGCGATGGCGCTGTGCCATAGGTTGTCCATTGTCCGTCAATCCACAACCCGATGCCATCACAGGGAATAAGCGGGGCCAGATCCGCAATATGCTCACGCAGGTAAGAGGGCATGTCCGACATCGGAACAGCGTCTCTGAGGAAATTTTCAATCAGACTATGGGTTTGCTGGGTGACGTGCAGGCGGCTGGTTCTGAGCAGAACCACAATCCGCAGCGCAACAAATTCGCCAAAAATCTTGACGATTGTGCGCTCCCCCAGCGTCAGAATTTTAGGAGAATAATTATGGCAGGCAATCATGCCCCATAATTTTCCGTCCACCATCAGAGAAATGGACATGGACGCCCCCACGCCCATATTGGACAGATATTCGCAATGAACGGGCGAGACACTCCGCAACTGGGAAAGAGACATATCCAGCGCGCCCAGCCCCGGAAGTTGCTGCATAGGCACAGGCGTGTAGCTGACATCCCCGATCATACGGATCAGGGCCCGGCGGTAGAGTTCTCTGGCCTGCACGGGAATATCCGCACTGGGGAAGTGCTGCCCGAGAAAGCTTTCAAGCGCAGAAAAGCGTGCTTCAGCAACAATCTTGCCAGACCAGTCCGGGTCAAAGCGATAGATCATCACGCGGTCATAATGCAGCATGCCCCGCATCAGCCGCACAACGGCGCTAAACAGCCGCTCCATGTCCGCTATGTCGCGCAGGCGGTCGAGCATCATGCGCAGGTTGGCAACAAACTGGTTGTTGTCTTCCGGCGCGCCCTCTGGTTCGCACTCAATAACCATATCGTCACCAGACATATGGACTGAGAGATCAAACCGGCCGTGCTGCGTAATCTGCTCACCAAAAACATAGGCCGGACGGCCTAGTGAGAGGCTGTTTGCCAGAGCATTCCGCAGCGTATGCAGCGTGGCGGCACTCAGATGGTCTGAAAGCAGGCTGCCGGGGGCAAGCCCTTCCAGCCCCAGCATGGAGGCCGCGTTGGCGGACAGACGCCGCACCCGGAACCCCTCGCGCTCACAGGCCAGCAGACAGCCATGCGGCTGAATACTGCCGGGAATATGGATAGGTTCTTTATCGCAGCTTGTGAGGTCCGCCTGACCAAACTCAACCATGATAGATGGCAGTAAGGCTATCCGTGTGCCTTACGGAATGGAGTGCATACTGGAACAGGGTGCGGGCGCTACCTGCGGCCTCTTCCGCATCCCATTCGGACGAGGCATCCAGACGATGTAGAAAATGCTGCCAGTTATCAGGGGAGGCCGTCTGAACAGCCAGATGCCTTGCTCCAAAATCCTGTGAATAGCCCAGTGTCGCCACCTGTCTGGCCAGAAAGCGGGCTCCGAGCGAGGATCCTTCCAGAACGTAAAGAGCGCCAAGCAATGCCGGAACAGACGCAGGCGTAGGAAATGGGGGCAGGGGTGTTGTACTTTCCTCAAGATCGTGCAGATCAGCCTGCATCGTACGGCCGAGAGAGACAGGGGACCAGCCAGTAAGGCTTTCTGGCCAGAGTGCCTTACTGACAGCCTGCTCTGCTCCGGCCCGGAACGCGGCAAGGCTTTTCAGATAGCGGCGATAAGCCGTCTCAGAAGTCAGAGGGCCAATAAGCTGGTCCAGCTCTGTATGGTCAGCGTGTGTTCTGTCCCGCAGAAAAAAACGACGTGTGTCGCGCGCCATGCTGAGCCTCGTGCCATCTGGATAAAAAGACTACGCCAGAGGCGTCCCGCATGATTTTTGAAAAAGCAGGCAGCAGGATCTGCGTATCAGGAACTTATCGGTACCATTACACCCATGTAGGAAATACGCAAGATTTGTAGCGCAGATGATATGATTTAGTGAGCATCACTAACCCGTGCCTTATCATCGCGGCTGAGCGCAAGCGCTGCTTCAAACCGAGAGCGTATTGCCGCACCCATGCGCGCCATGCCGCAGGCTTTGCGCATGGTGGCAATCAGCTCTTCATCGGGCAGTCCGGTAGGAAGTAATGTCTTTGCCAGACTGACCAGCATGGTAAGCGGCACCGTTGCCGGGTCCAGCGTCTCACTCGTTGCAGGCGCCTTAAAAGCCAGCGGTTCTTCCGGAGATAGTGTCTCCGGCCAGATAAAAGTGCCGACCTCTTCCTGCGTGCGGGCGAACGAGGAAGGAATAAGCCCCTGAAGACGGTCCCGGATATCACGCCCGGCCCGCGCAAAACCGTGCTGGCGAGAGAGAGTTTGCACAAGCACATCTTCCCGCACTGGGCCAAGCCTGTTCACTGCCTGCCTGATGAACTGAAGGAGGACAGGCGTATAGGTCTCTTTGAAAAACAGCGTCTGATCAGGAACTATGTCCATCTGGCCTTCGCACGAAGGCTGTTCTGTAAATGACAGTCGTCCGTTTGACTGTGACATCAAATACTCCGGGGCGCGCGCATAAGGCTGCGGTGCGTCCGGGGATACCTTACGATCAGAGCCGGATGTGTGCTGAGAGACTTCCTGACTGTCTGTTTCTGGCGGAGATAATTCTCTGTTCGGCTCCTCAGATGCACCGTCCTCAGCCTCGGCAGATAATTGCGGCATCTGAGCACGTTGCTCTTCTTCCTGTAAGGCGCGCTCTTCCCGTGCTCTGTCCAGCAGGTCCTGCAAGGCCTTGTCGAGCCTGTCACACTCACGCTGCGCATTGGTCCACCAGTCGGTTGACCAGATTCTGAGGATCGTCCAGCCCAGATTTTCCAGAACTGCCTGCCGCAGCCTGTCACGGTCACGCGTTGTGGCACTCCGATGATAGGTGGCTCCGTCACATTCTATCCCGGCAAGGAATGTCGTCGGGCGATCCGGATCGACAACCCCCAGATCTACACGGAAGCCGGAAACGCCGATCTGCGGCACAACCTGCCAGCCTTTCAGGCGCAGCAGGGCAGCAACTTCTTTTTCAAAATCGCTGTCAAAGTCCCCAACGGAGCCTTCATGCAGCCCGGCGAGGGCTGTGGCACCATGTTCTGCAAAGGTCAGGAACTTCCGCAAATCATGCACACCGAGCGCCTGTGTGCGTGCAATGTCAATCTGATCTCCGTGCAGAGAGCCGAACACGATCAGGCGTTCCCGAGCGCGGGTAATCGCCACGTTCAGGCGGCGCTCTCCCCCATCCCGGTTGAGCGGACCAAAATTGAGGGAAATTTTGCCTGCCTGATCGGGACCGTAGGTCAGGGAGAACAGCATGATATCCCGCTCTTCGCCCTGCACGTTTTCCAGATTACGGATCAGCACCGGTTCAGCCGCCTCATCCGAGAAGAACCGCTCCAAAGCCGGATCTTCGCTCCGGGCATTATCCATCAGGTCCGTAATCAGGGTTTGCTGGTCACTATTAAACGTCACGATACCCAGTGAACGCTCAGAGCCATCCTGCAACAGACGTAAAGCCTCCGCCACAACGGCGCGGGCTTCAACCGGGTTGGTGCGTCCGGCTCCCCGCATATACACGCCGTCCGGCACAAAGCGGAAAGAAACGGCATGATCTCTGGTGACAGGCGAGGGGAAGGTGATCAGTTGTCCGCCATAGTAAGCCTGATTGGAAAAGGCGATCAGACTTTCATGCCGGCTGCGGTAATGCCAGGACAGATAGACCGGGGGCACACCAGCTCCCAGACACTCATCCAGAATGGATTCCAGATCACACGTCTGGGTTTCAATCAGTTCATCAGTGTCGGATGTGGTCCGGTTAAAAAAGTCTGTTGGGGGGAGCTGTTTGGGGTCTCCCACCACAATAACCTGCCTGCCACGCCCGATGGCGCCGATGGCATCCCATGTTGGAATTTGTGAGGCCTCATCAAAAATCACAAGGTCAAAGGCTGTGGCATCTGCTGGCAGATACTGCGCAACGGACAGCGGGCTCATCATCAGGCAGGGCGTTAAACGGCGCAGGGCCGTTGGCATTTTTTCCGCCAGTTGCCGGATGGGCAGATGCTGCATTTTCTTCGCCAGTTCCCGCGTCAGCACCTTATATTCCGGGTCTGTCTGGCGGGTTCTGGCATCCGGGATCTGCCCGGCAAGCTGTGCGCGAATAAGCCGGACGGACATGTCCATCAGCTTACGGTCCAGCGCCCGGAACCGTTCAATCCGTTTTTCATGCGTCGCGGCGACAAAGCTGCGGAGCAGGGGGGACTGGTCAATGGCAAAGCGCACCCACCAGCGGGCATAATTGGCTTCAAAAACCCACGGAACATCCTGAGCCGCCACCAGTCCCTGTTCAATAGCCGAAATCAGGGGTGTCAGGCCCTGCCTTACCGCGTTCTGGCAGGCCTGTTTCCAGGAACACCAGTCCCGCAGATCACGCGCGGACTGCTTCCAGGCCTCAAGCGTTTCCATCATGGCATTGAGCCATGTGGCATGGCTGTTTTCGACAAGGGCCAGCGCATCCGATCCGCTGAGCGCGCCAAGGGCGTCCAGACTGCTCAGACAGTCTGCCAGCGCCGTCTGGAATACCGTCAGCGCGTGATGAACGGGACCACCGGAGCGCAGCAGATCCATGCCGTCACGCAGCAGTGCGTTCAGATGCGTTCGTGCTGCCAGCAGCCCGGCGGTATCCCCCGCACAGGCAGCCAGAGCCGTACGTGTTTCAGCCCCCCATCTGTGCATGGCTTCAATTGTGCTGAAGTCCGTTTCCAGCCCCTGCCAGACAGCGCCGACAACGGTCTGATGCTGCGCGTCTCTGAGCTGTTTTTCCAGCGCCTGTATTTCCGCAAGCCGGATCAGGTCATCTTCACACGCTTCCGGCACCGCATTGGTATGAGTTGCCAGCTTTTTCCGCAGGGCTTTCTGGATTTTAGACCGGGCAAAAATCCATTTGTCTTTAGACTCCTGCCATTCCTGCACCATATTTTCCAGCGGCAGGGTCAGTACCCCCGGCGTCCACTCCGTCAGGAGTTCCCCTTTAAGCTGTGCGTGGCGCGCAATGGGCGTTTTCTCTGCCAGAAGCGTATTGAGCGTTTGCTGAGACGTATCCGGAAATGCCCATGCACAGGCTTCCGGCTTCAAAAGCTGGCTGCACAGACTGTTGATCTGCCGCAGGCGGCGCAAAGACAGATCTGCTGTGCCAAGCCCCAGAGCGCGGGCAGCCTCCCCGGCTGTGCTGCGCAGACGGTTCAGGCTGGAAAGTGCCGTTGTGACGGCATCAAGAAGCCGTCCTTCCCAGATGGGCGACCACTCAACGTGCTCAAGCCCGACCAGTTGAGGAGACTGCACGACGTCACCAATCCGCTCATGCAGGCTGGCAAGATTTTCCGCCGTCTCTGCCAGCGTCTGATAATCCTGCGGGGTATGACTGTTGCAATCGGGCCATGACAGCGGGACAGCGAGCGTCTGTGCATCATCCGCCCGCAGCGTTACGCCAATCGCACGGTAGGCTGTCCAGCCGTTGCGCCATTTCTGGTGCAGAGCGAGAACGTAACTGTTCAGCTCCGTACGGAGCTGGTCAAGCTGCGCGCGGCTCTGCGTCCATTCTTCCGGGTTAAAATTCTCCAGAACAGTCTGCGCAGCCTCAAGCTGCCCCAGCACGGCCAGTTTACTGGCTTTGGGAGAAAACAGATCCAGACAGAATTCTGCCAGACCGATCTGCTTCATCCGGTTGCGCACAACTTCCAGCGCTGTCCGTTTTTCCGCAACGAACAGAATAGTGCGGTTTTGCGCCAGGGTGTTGGCAATAATGTTGGCAATTGTCTGGCTCTTGCCAGTGCCCGGCGGGCCGATAAGCACAAAACTTTCCCCGGAAGCGGCCCGGGCAACCGCTTTCATCTGCGAGGAATCTGCTTCCATCGGGCAGATCAGATCGGCTTTGACCAGCGCATCATCCAGCGAGCCATCAACCTCAAAAAAACGAGGTAGTGGCGCGGTCTCAGTGTCCTCTGCCGTAATGCCGTCCAGCAGACGGGTTGCGACTTCACTTGTCCGGAGGGTGTTGCTGCGTTCCTGAAGGTCTTTCCACATCAGGAATTTGGCAAAGGACAATGTTGTCAGCGTGACGTAATCCCGCACTTCCCAGCCCGGAACGGACCGCAGGCCCGCACGAAACACGTCCAGAATACGGTCCACATCCAGCCCGGCTTCATCCTCCGGCAAACGCTCTTGATCCAGAGAGGGAAAGCGCAGGCCGTAGTCAGCCTGAAGCATTTCCAGCAAGGTCGCGTTAATCCGGCTTTCATCCGGGTGAGCACGCAGAACAAAGCCGGATTTAACGCTTGGGCGCTCCAGAATAACGGGAATGAGGATCAGCGGGGCAAGGTAGGGTTTGTCCCGTCCCTCCGGCATCCATGCCAGAGCGCCAATCGTCAGAAACAGGACGTTGGAGCCACCCTCATACTCGGCAGCCCGCCCACGACGGTAAAGTTCCGTCAGGGCCGCCTGAATCTGGGTCTCCTTGCGGGAGACCAGCAATTCATTCCGTTCCAGAGCTTCTTCAGCATAGGCGCGGGAGGCATCCTCGTGATGCCGCTCATGGTGCAGATGGGCCTGACGCGGGTCTCCTGCATCCATCATATCTGGCCATGAGCAGAAACGGAGCGGTTTTGTTAGCCGGCCGGCCCGCATCGCGGCCAGATGGTTTTCAAGCCCGGATGCGTTGGGGCAATCAATTACAATCAACTGCTTATCGGAACGCGGCAGATTGAGCAGTCGGTTCCGCCCGGACATATCCAGCAGCCGGTTGCACCAGCGCTGGAGACGGTCAGCGGGTGTGGCCGGTTTATCCTCTTCCATCTCCTGCGTATCTTCCCGCAGCATGGGAGCCGCTTCAAACACGGGGAGGGCGGCTTCCGGCTCTACCGTCTCACCGGGGCCATCTGGCAACTCTGTGGGAAGAGTGCAGGAGAGCGGATGGATACGCCGCAGTCTGGCGCGGTGGATATCAATAATCTCGCGGAATGTATTGTCTTCGTCTTCGCCTGCATGACGCAGGCTGGCCTCTCCCTTTTCACACGCGACGGAGAAGCTGGGTTTACGGGCCGCCGTGACCAGTGTTGTTTCAAAAACAGCAAGGTCCTGCAATTTCAGGCGGTTCCGCACGGCAGGCAGATCCTGCATAACAGACACCCCGGCATCCAGCTTCGCCAGCCAGAAGCCGGTAAAGGCGTGACCTTGTGTGAGGACAATAACCGGACGAATACCGGCTGCTTCCAGACAGGCCGCAAACAGCACTGTTGTATCCAGACAGGTCGCCAGACGCTCTTCCACGCTCTGGCTGGGCAGGCGGATACGCTGGCCGTGATCAATGAAAGACGCAGGCGGGTTGATATAAGCAAGGTCCAACTGGCACACAGCGCACCAGATCGCCTGCGCCTGCTGCCAGACACGCTCCTTGTTCCCCTGATACCCTTCAAGGGAAGAGGTAAGACCTTCTTTTTTCAGAATTTCCGTGGCGCTGCGCAGAATACGGGCAACGGCCGGGTCATTCGGCAGAACAAAGGCCGCCAGAATGTCCGGAATACCGGAAAGCCCACCCCACTCATTCCGCGCCAGAACGCGGAGATCGATGACGGTACGGGTCAGTTCTTCTCCGGTTTCCTTATCCTTGGCAAGGAAGGTGACAGAGGCACGGGAGGCTTCTGTCTGTCTGTTCAGAAAGGCACCATCCAGCTTGAGATCAAGATCTTTCAGTGTGCGAAACTGGCCCGGCTCAACCTGCTGAAGATGCCAGGTGCGTGGGCGGATCACAGGTGGCTCACTGGTAACTGTAATATCAATCTGGGAAAAACTGCGCTCTGTATGGTTCTGCAGGGCGAGTTCCAGCAGCACTGGCACGCTGTTTTCCCACAAGGAAGCGTTCAGAGCGTCCTGAAGGGAAACTTTCAGGGCAGGAGAGGCAGGGAGAGCCGGAACGGGGTCCGGCTGTGCAGTTTCCGTTACCGTGGAAACGTCTTCCATATGCTCTACATCCATGCGCCATTCTCCAGACCTCAGTTTGTGCGGGCAGGAACCGCACAAAAATCTCTGGGGCTGTTATGGGGCCTGACGCGGCAAAATGTAAGGGACATTTGCAGAACAAATTTTGTCGAACGCCTAAAATATTTTCATTATCAAATGGTTGTCGATCTGACCGCTCCTTGTTGCAGGAGCATCAGAACTGTATGACGGTTGTCAGGAAACCAGCGCGCCTCTGCCCGTATTGTGACATAAAAACCCCCAGTCCGCTGCCGTTGCGGATCTGGTAGCGTTCATCAAACAGGTTGGTCACATCCACCCGCAGTTTCAGCCCTTTAAGAGGGCGGATGTTCCGGAAGACGTGCTCGTACCCAATATTAATGACGTGATAGCTGGGCTGCTTTTCCGTATTGGCAAAGCCTGAGCGCAGGCCGTAGCCATACAGGAAATCGACATAGGCTTTATTGCCAGCCCAGCCATAGGAAACACCGGCGCTGGATGTAAACTCGCCCTCATGGTCCAGCTTGATGGCATGGTTTTTAATGTACTCCAGCTCTTCGGCGGGAAACTGATACTGGGCAGAATTCACATCCTTTGCGGCGGTATTTACAAAAGAGAAATTCCCGAACACCGTCAGGCCTTTGTAATGGTAATTACCGCCAAACTCCGCGCCGTAGACCTTGCCCGTTCTGTAGCTAAACGGTGTGAGAATAACCGCACGGCCAAACTGCCCCAGATCTCCAAGATTTTTCGCCTGTTTGTAAAATCCGTCGACTGTAATGGAGAGACCTTGCGGGAAACGATGGGACAGGCCGATATCGAAATAATTGGACCGCTCAACCTTTGTTGCTGTCGCATTGAAATTTTCGGGGGAGTTTGTGGTGCCTGCAAACTTCAGAAGCGTTGCCTGCCCGATATACTGAGCCGTGGGGGGGGCAAAATAACGGGAGTAGCCAAAATGCACGGTGGTGGAAGGGTCAACCTCCCAGACCAGATTAGCGCGCGGACTGGCCTGACCTTCATGATCAAAAGACGATTCAAACCGGTCATAACGCACACCGTAATTCAGGGTGACGCCTTTCAGCAGTTTCCATTCATCCTGAAGATAAGCACCCGCTTCCGCCGCCCAGTTTCCGGAATTATCCTGAATGGACATGGGATGAACAGAGGCCTGAAAACCAGCCTCATCAACAGGCAGCACGTCCGTCCGCGTCCATAATGTTTCAGATGTATACTGGCCCAGAACACCAAAACGAATGGTATGCGCTTTGACAGCATCATAGGAGGCGTCAAACTGAAGGCCGCCTGTGGTGAAGGTATTATTTTCCTTTTCCGCCACCCCCTGAAACACCATGTCCCGCACTGGGTCCGGGGTGTAGTTGATCGCTCCATAACGGAAGTAAGGCGAGACCTGATAGTTCAGTTTGCTCCCCGTTTTCTGGTAAGACAGCACAACGTAATAATTCTGCTCATTCTGCCGGTCATTCACATCCTGAGACTGCACGTCGCCAACGCCGTGGATGTCATAGAGCTTCGGCAGCCCGGCAGCATTGGGGATTTCAAAATTAGCATTTGAAATACTGGTCAGCAGGCTGATGCGGCTTGTGTCATCAAAATGATAGGATGCGTAGCCGAATGCTTTGCCCTGTTCCGTAACATCGTGCGTTGCCCGAAAAGCCGGGGTTGGGTTTTCAATCCCGATATTGTTGCGGTTGAAGGACCCAGAGACAAAATATTCCCATTGCCCTTTTGTTCCACCCACCTGAAAAGAGGGATTAAAGGTGTTATAACTACCGCCATAAAAAGAAATTTCTTTATTATTCAGAGAATTCCCTGACTTTGCCGTCACATCCACAATCCCGGCCGTCCGGAAGCCAAACTGGGCGGGGAGGGTGCCTGTCATCAGGGTGACGGAATCAATAATGCGCGTATCCAATTCCTGCCCAAAGCCATTCAGCCCTTCTGGCAGCAGGACGCCGTTAATCCGGTATGTCAGACCACCATGCTCGCCCCGCACATGCTCTTCACCAAATGAATCCATTACCACGCCGGGCATCCGTAGCAGGACCTGATTAAAGGCCGCGTTTTCTCCGCCCGGTGTTGTATTGATCTGCGCCTGCCCCATGCGATAGGCGACCGCCCCCAGATTAGGAGCAATACGCGCACGGGCTGAATTGAAGGCGGCATGCACAGTCACCGCTTCTGTTTTGCCTGAAGCAACGCCTGCCGCCTGAGGCGCATCGGTTTTCCGGACTGTGTCCTGCGGCCCCCTCACAGAACGCGCGCCCTGAACCGGAGGGGCTGCTTTGACCGCGTCAGTCGACCCTTTTGCTGTGCTACGCCCGGCATGAATGGCCGAGCGCGTTTCCGCATAAGCCTGCGTGAGAGGCGTTGCACACCACAAAGCCAGAGCCGCACAGGGCGCGGACTTTACAGCCCGCGATAAGACCGGACAAAATTTGCCTTTTGCGTCACAACAAACATGAGGCATGTTATTATAGTATTTGCTATATTTAGGATTGAGCGGAAGCACGTCGCGCATCTCTTTCACAGCCAGAAAATCAGAGGGAAGAAGGCGGTTAAAAACCGTGCGCGGTTACCCGAACACGGTGTCATACAGCAGTTTAAAGTTCAGGATCAGGATAAGCCCCGCAACACACCATGACAGGAGTGACATGGGGCGGGAGAGCGCAAATTCCCCCATTTTCTGGCGATCGGACACAAACCAGACCAGCGGGATCACGGCAAAAGGAAGCTGCATGGACAGGACAATCTGGCTCAAAACAAGCAGATCACCAGTTCCTTTTTCTCCCCAGAGCAACGTAACCAGAATAACAGGGATAATTGCCAGTCCGCGTGTCAGCAGGCGTCGCGCCCAGGGAGCCATGCGCAGATGCAGAAAGCCCTCCATAATGATCTGCCCGGCCAGCGTGCCCGTCACGGTTGAATTCGTCCCGGCAGCCAGCAGCGCAACAGCAAACAAGGTGGAGGCAATCCCCAGCCCAAGAAGGGGAGAAATCAGTGTGTAGGCCTGCTGAATTTCCGCAACATCCTGATGCCCGGTTGTGTGAAACGCCGCCGCGGCCACAATCAGAATCCCGGCATTGACAAACAGGGCCAGCATCAGGGCAATGGTGCTATCCAGCGTGGACCAGCGAATAGCCTCACGCCTGCCAGCAGACGTCCGCGCATAAGTCCGTGTCTGCACCAGAGAGGAATGCAGGTACAGATTGTGCGGCATGACCGTAGCACCCACAATGCCAATGGCGATGTAGAGCATCTGCGGATTGGTCAGAATAACCGGGGAGGGGAGAAACCCTTTCATAACCGCAGCAATGGGCGGGCTGGCAGCCGCAATCTGGAAGCCAAAACAGACCGCAATCAGCCCGAGCAGCGCCATGACAAAAGCTTCCAGCCACCGGAAGCCCAGCCGCATCAGCAGCAACAGCAAAATGGCATCCAGCGCGGAAAGACACGCGCCCAGCAGCAGCGGCATGCCAAACAGCAACTGGAGCGCTATGGCGGTACCAATCACCTCTGCAAGGTCACACGCGATAATCGCAACCTCACAGGCCAGCCACAGCAGAATATTCACGCTGCGCGGGAAATAGGCCCGGCAGGCCTGAGCAAGGTCATGCCCTGTGGCAATACCCAGCCGTGCTGCAAGAGATTGCAGCAGAATGGCCATCAGGTTGGACAGCATAATGACGGACAGGAGCGTAAAGCCGAACTGTGCGCCGCCAGCAAGGTCGGTCGCCCAGTTGCCGGGGTCCATATAACCCACGGAGACCATGTAGCCCGGCCCCACAAACGCCAGAAAACGCCGTAGTCTGGACGCCCCTTCAGGCACCGTGACGGACGCATGGGCCTCGGGCAGGCTCAGGCGGCTTTCCTGCGCGGAAAAAACGGAATGCAAAACAGAGCGGCGAGGGGAATCCGGAGGCGAAGCCATGCAATAAAGAGCTTTATCAAAAGGTGATGGCAGATATTACCGACACACCTCACAAATATGCAATAGGCTATAAGGTAGAGATAAGGCGTTTTTAGTTTTTGTCTCTCGGGAGCGCACGGCGGTGTAAGGTGCTTTTGCTGGAGGGGTGAATTCGCTATAGCTCCCCCACCACGCTGTTCCATGGAGATCCTCAGTTGAAAGAACGCCCGCCAGTCATGCCTGACGTTGAAAGCCAGAGTGAGGGCTTTCGGCATGCGCGGGAGGCAAGGCGCAATGTTCTGATCGAGGACTATGTTGAACTGATTGATGACCTGCTGACAGAAGGGCAGGAAGCCCGGCAGGTCGATATTGCCGACCGGCTTGGCGTCTCTCAGCCCACGGTAGCCAAAATGCTGGTACGTCTGGAAGCGGAAGGGTTTGTAACCCGCAAACCCTATCGTGGTGTGTTTCTGACGGAGGCTGGCGTTGCTCTGGCTGAGACAGTCCGGGCGCGGCACCATCTGGTTGAAGAGTTTCTACTGGCTCTTGGCGTGGATGCCGTAACGGCCCGGCTTGATGCTGAGGGCATGGAGCATTTTGTGAGTGATGCAACGCTGGAAGCGTTTCGTCGGGCGCTAAAAACAGGCACGCTCAGAACACGGCAAGTTTAAAAACCTGTCAATTTTATGTCTCTTCTCTTGCCTTTGCTCGGGCAAGACCATAAGAGGAAGCGCCAATGGTCGGTGACCTGCGGCGATACTCTGCTGTCGGGTGCCCCCAATCGCAATCTGGTCAAGGGTTCCCGTTGTATGACTTCTTCCCCCTACAGCCGTGTTACCGAAGCCTTGGCGTTTGATGACGTTCTCGTCGTTCCCGCTGCTTCCGAGGTTGTCCCCAATCAGACGTCTGTGCGCACACGCCTGACACGTTCCATCCAGCTCAATATTCCCCTGATTTCCGCGGCCATGGATACGGTTACGGAAGATCAGATGGCTATTGCCATGGCGCAGCAGGGTGGCCTTGGTGTCATTCATAAAAACCTGACGCCGGAAGAACAGGCCGAGCATGTCCGTCGCGTCAAACGCTTCGAATCGGGCATGGTGGTTAATCCCGTGACCGTCGGCCCCGAGCAGACGCTTGCTGAAGTGCGTGAGATCATGCAGCGCAACGGCATCAGCGGTCTGCCCGTCGTTGAGCCGGGCACGCAGAAGCTGATCGGCATTATCACCAACCGTGACGTACGCTTTGCGGTGGACCCCGCCCAGCGCGTTTCCGAACTCATGACGCATGACGGGCTTGTCACCGTGCGGGACGGCGCGGACCCGGATACAGCCCGCCAGCTCCTGCACAAGCACCGCATTGAAAAACTTCTGGTGGTGGATGAGGCAGACCGCTGCGTCGGGATCATCACCGTCAAGGACATGGATAAAGCGGTGGCCTACCCGCTAGCCATTAAGGACAACCTTGGCCGCCTGCGCTGCGCTGCGGCAACCGGCGTGGGAGAGGACGGATTTAGCCGCGCAAAACTGCTGGTGGAAGCCGGGGTTGACGTTCTGGTTGTGGATACGGCCCACGGCCACTCCGCTGGTGTGCTGCGTGCGGTTGAACGCCTGAAAGCACTAGATA
Source organism: Acetobacter persici (assembly GCF_018256955.1). NCBI lineage: Bacteria > Pseudomonadati > Pseudomonadota > Alphaproteobacteria > Acetobacterales > Acetobacteraceae > Acetobacter > Acetobacter persici. The sequence continues at coordinate 381,678 of NZ_JAERKU010000003.1, read as the reverse complement.
GCACCATTCAGATTGTGGCCGGGAACGTCGCCACACCGGAAGCCGCTCAGGCACTGATTGGCTCTGGCGCAGACTGCGTAAAAATCGGTATCGGCCCGGGCTCCATCTGCACGACCCGTATTGTGGCGGGTGTTGGCGTGCCGCAGTTCTCTGCCGTGCTGGAAACCTCTGTGGCCTGCCGTGAGCTGGATGTACCCTGCATTGCCGATGGTGGCATCCGCACATCGGGTGACATTGTGAAGGCTATTGGCGCGGGCGCGAACGTCGTGATGGTCGGCTCCCTGCTGGCTGGCACGGAAGAAGCTCCGGGCGAAGTCTTCCTGTATCAGGGCCGCTCCTACAAATCCTATCGAGGCATGGGCAGCCTTGGCGCCATGGCCCGCGGTTCGGCTGACCGCTATTTCCAGCAGGAAGTGCGGGATTCCCTTAAGCTCGTGCCGGAGGGGATTGAAGGGCGCGTTGCCTATAAGGGTGGAATGGCAGCCGTGATCCATCAGCTTGTCGGTGGTCTGAAAGCCGGGATGGGGTATACCGGGTCACCGGAACTCACGGACCTGCAAAAGAATGCGCGTTTCCGCCGCATTACCGGTGCAGGCCTGCGTGAAAGCCATGTTCATGACGTGTCCATCACGCGTGAAGCTCCTAACTATCGTCGGGACTGAACCTTACCTATGACTCCTTCTGCTCGGCTGGCCGCCTCCATTGATCTTCTGACATCCATGGAGGCAACCCCCAGAAAACCGGCTGACGCCGTTGCCAACAGCTTTTTTCGTGAACGGCGTTACATCGGTGGGGGGGACCGTCGGGCAGTTTCCGGCATGGTCTGGGAGATCATGCGGTCCTGGCGCAGGCTTGGCTGGTGGCTGAGCAAATGCGGGGCCGAGAGCACACCACGCACACTGGCCGCGGCCAATCTGGTGCTCAAAGGCTGGCCTGCGCGGGAAATTGCAGCCCTCTTCGCGGAGGGCCGCTTTGCTCCGGGTGCCCTGAGCTATGCCGAGCAGGACGTTGTGACGGCTCTGGCGGGCGGCACACTGGATAATGCGGATATGCCGCGCGCAGTCCGTCTGGAACTGCCGGACTGGCTGCTTCCGCGCCTTGAAGAAACATTTGGTGACACGCTGGAAGCTGAGCTTGCGGCTCTCTCTGAGCCTGCAACGCTTGATCTGCGCGTCAATATTCTGCGTACAAACCGCCGGGATGCCCAGAACGCGCTGGGCCGGGAAGGGCTGCACGCTGTTCTGACCCCTCTTTCCCCGTGGGGCCTGCGGCTCAACGGACGACTGCCCGTCACATCCACAACGCCCTTCAAGGACGGCCGGATCGAAATTCAGGACGAAGGCAGCCAGCTTGTTGCCGCCATTATGGGGGTGACCCCGGAAATGCGCGTTCTGGATTATTGCGCCGGAGCGGGCGGCAAGACGCTGGCTATGGCCATGATGATGGAAAATAAAGGCCATATCGCCGCGTGCGATGTGTCTGAAGTCCGTCTGGATGGCGCTGTCCGCCGCCTGCGGCGCGCCGGGGTGCATAATGTCGAGCGCCATCTGCTGCAAGCCGGAGATAAATGGGCAAAACGGCGCGCTCAGTCGTTTGACCGCGTACTGGTCGATGCCCCGTGCAGCGGCACGGGCACGTGGCGGCGCAACCCGGATGCGCGGTTACGGATGACGGAGCAGGATCTGGAAGAACTGCTTGTCAAACAGTCTGACATTCTGGACAGAGCCTCTTCTCTTGTAAAACCGGGTGGCCGGATGGTCTACGCAACCTGCTCCATTCTGCGGGCCGAGAATGCCAGCCAGGTTGAGGCGTTCCTTACCCGACATCCGGACTTCCAGCTTGTCCCCTCAGACAGCACGGCCTTGCCGGATTCACTGCGCGGCACATCCATGTTCTCGCTCACTCCGCATCAGAACGAAACTGACGGCTTTTTTGCTGCGGTGCTGGAACGGAAACCAGAAGTAGCTCCAGAAAAAACAGAAATTTAAGAGCCTGCGGGCTCAACAAAATATAGGGTATCTGACTTATTAAGCCTGCGCATAGTGTGTGGCGTTTGCTTTGCGTGCAGGCATTTCAAAAGGTTTAGTAAGATGGGTACCCATGAGTAACAGCGTACTAGTCTTTCTGTTTTGCGTTCTGGGCGGCAGCATGCTCGCCCAATGGACAGCCTGGCGTTTCCGCCTGCCTGCCATCGTCTTGCTGTTCAGCCTCGGCCTGCTCTATGGTCCGGCGCTTGAGATCCTGCATCCTTCGGTGATGATCGGTTCAGCCTTCCATCCGCTGGTGTCACTCGCCGTGGCGCTGATCGTGTTTGAGGGCGGCCTTGTTCTGGACTTCAGACAACTGAAGGAAGCCGGGGAAGGGGTCATTCGCCTGACGCTTGTGGCGCTGCCCATCAACCTGATTCTGGGCAGCATGGCAGCCCATTATATTGGCGGTATGGGGTGGGGGCCTGCGTTCCTGTTCGGCTCCATTATTGTTGTGACAGGGCCGACGGTGGTTCTGCCGCTTCTTCGGAATGCCAAACTGCACCCTAAAGTCGCAGCTTTCCTCCGTTGGGAAGCAATTGTGAATGACCCGGTGGGTGCCATTCTGGCAACTCTGGTGCTGGAAGTGCTGCTGATGCGGCCGGGCGAGGGGTCAGGAACGTTTTTTGGCTTCATCCTGCCTCACATGCTCGCCAGCGCTGGACTGACCATTGGTCTGGGCATTGGTGCGGCCTTAGGGGTCCGCTGGCTTCTGGTGCGGGATCTGATGCCGGAAGTGCTGAAAAGCTCGATCCTGATCACCATCGCGCTTGTTCTGTTTGCACTCGGCACACTGACAATGGACGGGGCAGGCCTGATCGCCTCCACCACCTTCGGCATGGCGCTCGTTAATCTGCGTATTCCGGGTATGGCAGAAATCCAGAGAATGAAGGAATCTCTGGTCGTTCTGATTGTCTCCGTCCTGTTTGTGCTGCTGACAGCCGACCTTCAGCGCGCGGAACTTTCCAACCTTTCATGGTCCATTGGTGCTCTGACGCTGGCTGTTCTGTTTCTGGTCAGACCTTTGGGGATTTTTCTTGCGACGATGGGCTCCAGCCTGAGCTGGGCCGAGCGCATTTTTGTCGGCTGGATTGCGCCGCGCGGTATCGTTGCAGCGGCCGTGGCAGGTATTGCCGGCATGCGGTTGCAGGATGCGGGTTACCCCGGAGCCGGGCTGGTGATGCCCGCCGTCTTTGCCGTAATTGCCTCCACCATGATCCTGCATGGTTTCAGTCTGCGGCCACTGGGCCGAAAGCTGAAACTGACTTTGTCCGATGAACAGGCTCTAGCCATTGTCGGCGCGAATGACTGGTCAACGGGGCTTGCCATCGCTGTGCATCAGGCAGGCGCCCCTGTACTGCTGGTTGATAATTCCCGTCAGGATCTCCAGAGAGCCGAAAAAGCCGGTGTTCCGGTGCTGAGGGCGGAAGTCCTTTCAGAAGAGGGCGCGGAAAGTCTGGAAGAGCGCCCCGGTGATTACCTGATCGCAGCAACTCCGGACGCAATTTATAACGGGCTGGTCTGTGCGCATCTTGCCCCGCACTTTGGCCGACAGCGTGTCTATCAGGTAAGCCCCGGCATCGCCCGGCTGGACCTGTATCGTGGCCTGAGCCGGGATGCGCGCGGAAAGGTCATGGGGGAACCGGCATGGAACTTCACGCTGCTGGATACACTCATTCGGGAAGGCTGGCAGTTCCGGAGTGTCGAGGTCACCGCGGATAATCAGGCCAGTCTCCTGCATGAGAGCAGTAACCTGCTGGTCTTCCTTGTTTTGCAGAAGGGTATCTCAATGACCATTGTCTCGGCTGAGGATGAAGCCTTGTCTCAGCCGGATGTGGGGCAGTGCGTCATCGCGCTCGTACCGCCAGAGCGGGACAAATCAGGAGGAGAGGCGCATTAGCCTCCCGTCTCAAAGACGTTCACGCCGGGGCATGCACCTGCACCGCATCCGCTCCGGCGCCCAGAACGGCGCGCAGATCTGATTCGGTAAGGGCCAGGCATCCTTCCGTAGGGGAGCGATCCGGGCGTTGCAGGTGCATAAAAATCGCTGAGCCGCGACCGGGGATAGCCGGATTATCATTATATCCTATCACGACTATGAGATCATAAACGTGGTCTTCACGCCATAACCGCTCGTGCCGCGCGGGATGCGGGAGCCTGACAAAATGGTTATAATCAGAACTTGCCGGGTCATCACACCAGCCATCACGCGGGCTAAGTGGTTCTAGTGGAAGTATTGTTTTTGGTTTTAACAGGCGGTCCGCCCGGTAATACACTTTTCTGAGAGGAAAAATACCAATGGGGGTCGCGTGGTCCCCTTCCTGTTTTTGCTGCGCCAGACCATTTTTTCCAATTACGGCGCTCATGACTTTGTGTCCGCAATGCAGTTGTGCGTCAGACCCGCTGTATGAGGCAGACAAGAGGTGTATCATCATGGTTAAAGATTGCCTGTTCGCAGATTTTTCATGAAGGTCGCATAGCACGCTCACACTAGAGGTCTGAGCCGAATCGTGACAAGTTTATGAGAACACGAACTGAAGAGACAGCCTGCCGCAGGGCTGACACTAAGGAGATGAAAACCCAATGACGGGTGCACGTCCAATATTGGTTGTTGATGACGACCGGATACTTCGCCAGACCCTTGTTGAGCAATTGCAGCTTGAAGGGGAATTTACGGTTCAGGAAGCAGCATCTCTTGCCGAGGCGCGGGAAAAACTGAAGACCCCCGACAGCCGGTTTGATGCCCTTCTTCTGGATGTCAGCCTGCCCGACGGCGATGGACGTGACTTCTGTGCGGAACTGCGGAAAGATGGTCTGCGGATGCCCATCATCATGCTGACCGGGTCAGATGATGAAGCCGACATTGTGCGCGGTCTGGATGCCGGTGCGAATGATTACGTCGCCAAGCCCTTCCGGATTGCAGAACTTCTGGCGCGTCTGCGGGCCCAGATGCGCCTGTTTGAAAACAGTGAAGACGCCGTTTTCAGCATCGGGCCATATACGTTCCGCCCGTCTGCCAAACTGCTTCAGGAACCGCAGAAAAACCGTCGCATTCGTCTGACGGAAAAAGAAACAGCCATCCTCAAATTCCTTTACCGCGCTGGCACGCGCCCTGTGCCCCGTCAGGTACTGCTGAATGAGGTCTGGGGCTATAATGCTGCCGTCACCACGCATACGCTGGAGACGCATATCTACCGCCTGCGGCAGAAGATTGAGCCGGACCCGGCTAATGCATCCCTGCTGATTACAGAAGGTGGCGGCTACCGGCTGAATCCGGAAGTCGCTGCGGTGCCTGCGCACTAAAAGCTAGCGATACGCCCTGTTACAGATACGGATCAGACCTTAAATCTGATCCGTATTTTTTTATCTGATGTGCGCCGGATGGGCTAAATGCCGTCCTGCATAGGGCGTTGATCAGATCAGCCCTTCTTCCTTCAGTGCCTTCTGCGCTGCGGGCCGCGCAAAGACAGTATCTCGCAAAGCAGCGGCTTTGGGGTATCCTGCAAGATCTATCTTGAGTGGGCCAGTCCAGTTCAGAATGACGGCCATAAGCGCATCCGCCTGAGTAAACCCTGATGGCAGAAGGTAGCCATTCGTGCCATTTGCCAGTTGCTGTTCTACCTGTGACAGGCGGCGGGTGATAAGAACCTGCAATCCTTCGCGCGTTACATCCGCCAGATGCGGGGCAAAGAGTGCTCCGATTGCACTATGCACATCCTCGCAAAAACCCAGAGCCTCCAGCAGACGGAAAAATTCAATGCTGTCCGGAACAGGATGAAAAGCCGGATTATCCGATTGCTGACCAATATAGGTCAGGACGGCAACATTTTGCGTCAGCACAACACCGGGTGAAATTTCCAGCGCAGGCACGGCACCGCGCGGGTTAATGCTGATGTAATCCTGACCATCAGCCGTTTTTTTCTCTTTCAGGTTTACGTGCACAAGTTCATGCGGCAAGCCAGTTTCGTTCAGGATAATATGAGCAGCGAGTGAACAGGCCCCCGGCGTGTAGTAAAGCTTCATAGTAATATCCTTTGTTTCCAAATTGAGAAAAACAGCAGATGAAACAAGCGATCTTTCTGCCTCACAAAGAGCGTCGCATATTTCCACAATGAGGGGAATGAGACAAAATTATTAAAAGCAGTGATAATTTTTACAATTATGAGAGGCTACCGGAAATAATCGGCCGTGCAACAGATGATGTTTCAGCAAGACACACTCTGAGCACAAAGCATCCCGATTGTCGCCTTACGGGCGCAATCCCAATGCCACGTAGAAAGAGTTAATAATACCAAAACGCAGTGTATCGCCAATAAGGTCCGCGTGAAAAAGGGCGTGGTGCTTAACCAGCACCCAAAAGATTGCGCAGATCTGGCACGGATCTATGCGTGCCAAAACGCACTAAAACACATCAACTTGTCTTAATTTTTTTCGGGAAAAACCGGAAGCCACGTAAAACCCGCAGAAAACTGCCGTTTATCGTGGTGGGTGCGACAGGGATTGAACCTGTGACCCCCGCCGTGTGAAGGTGTTGAGATAATATTTTAACGCATTGATTTTAAATAATAAAAAATAATACCTCCTGATTTTGCACCAGTTTTGCACGTTTACACGCCGAGTCGCACCCCGCCAGTTGATGGAGCGTGCAGCTTGTCACCAGCCAGCCACATCAGAACATCCGCCCGGTACGTCTCCGGCATTTTTTTGGCATAACGGGCCACCATGGTGATGGTGTGCCAGCCACCGTCTTCTTTCAGCTTCAGCAGATCCCTGTGGATGCAATAATGCCAGGAGGCAAACGTGTGCCGCAGGCAATGGGGCGTGAGATCCGGGACAAACTGGACCTTCTGCCGGTTGCTTCCTTTGGGAACCCAGATGCGGTCATGCCCGGGGAGGCCAGCTTTTCGGCAAGCCGTGGCCCATGCGGTTTTTATCTGGCCACCGCCGGTGCGGCCGGTGTCATGATAGGCCTCACCAATTTCTTTACCTCGAAGAGCACCACGAGGCTTCCGGCTCCGTCGCGGACGGAAGACCCGACCCGCCCGCCATTCAAGGCTTTCGAGCGCCTGCACTACGATGGGCGGCAGATCAATATGCCGTTCATCATCCTGCTTCTGCCAGACCACGGCGCGTTTGCCGCGCAGATCCACGTCTTTCCAGTCCAGTTCCAGTGCCTCAGACATGCGGGCGCCGGTGCCTATCAGGAAAATCAGGAGCGGCTGAATGTGTGGGGCGGCAGCTTCCACCAACGCAGTAGCCTCGGCCGGGCGTAGAAACTGCATGCGCACCTGCCGAACCTTTGGCCGGGCGAAGGCAGGCTTGGAACACCATCCGCGAATCGCGGCAAACTCGAGCACGGCCCGAAGCGGAGTCAGCACAGCGCGAATTTTGGTGGCGCCAGAGGCGTGAGCGCCTTTGGTCAGAATCGCCTTGTAAGCGTCATCCAGTTCCTGCTGCCCAATATGGTCCAGTCGGGTGGTACCAAAATGGAGCAAAAGTTTATGCAGATGGGTGCGGGTGGTTTCAGTCCGGTCTTCTGCCTCAAGGTAAGCAGCAACAGCGTGAGCAAATGTTACGACCGCACGTTTGCCATAGACCGATTGCGTCCAGAGTTCCGCTTCACGCTTGGCGCGGTAGGCTTCGGCTTGTTCGGCATCAGTAGTTCCAGTGCTCTCGAATACGCTTTGTCCTCTGACGGTACCGCGAATGTAGAGCGCCGCGCCACCTTTGCGCGTGACGACTTTGAGGGACATTCTAAACTCTCAAGCAGGCGTTCATAATCTCCCTCGCGGAAGACAATTTTGTTTCCAAAGCGGCGGTGTGTCGGGCCGCCGCCATATTCGGGCATCTGTTGCAAATGCGCTGTCAGCTTGGTGCGGCCCATAATGCCTTTCAGCCGTTCCAGCACATCCGCAATGGTAAGGATTTTTTCTGCTGCCATCATGCTGCCCCTTAAAGACCGGGGGCAGGGGGTGGAATATCCAGCACAATCAGGGCTGTATTGGATACTTCCGGCGGCAAAATACGCACCATGGCGGCCGGTGCCGTGCTTTGCCTGCCGTCCGGCAGAGTGAGCCGGTAATTGAGAGGGTGGCCGCACAAGGTGCGCTGGCGCTCAAGCTGGCAGACCTGCGGGAAGGCAAATTCCGGGAACTGCCCTGTGGCATCATAGACTTCGGCTTTGCCTGTGCAGGCATGAGACTGGATGCCGTAGGACGGCGGTACCGAGGGCAGGGGTGTGCCGACCACGGCAGAATGAAAGCGACGGCCGAACTTGCGGAGTGAGGTCAGGCGCATTTTTTCGGCTCCAGAATGTGCTTTGCGCTGTCCTCAAGAACATCTGCGCGGAAAGAAAACCAGTGAGCCTCGTTGCGCGCCAGATTTGCCAGGCGATGCCAGGCGGACGCTCCTTCCGGGTTCTCGCTGGCGGCGCAGGCTTCCCGATAGCGTTCCAGTGCTTCTGCATGCTGGAGAAGAATCTCGTTTTGGGCGCGAAGCAGGCCAATGCGGCTGGAAATTGCTGCCGGATGATTATGGCTTGTAGCCAGACCGGAGAAAGACGCTGATCGGTCTTCTAAAATAGCTGACAAAGGTTATCTCCATCACGGGTTGCGATGGAGATAAATTTCACTAAATGAAATTATGTGTCAACGAAAACTTTCTTTAGCGGAAACTTTAGTCTCGTTTTCTCATAGCTTTCCCTGCTGCAATCCATGCCTCAAAAGCTTCTGGATCAAGGTTTTCTGCCAGTTCAGCCGCTTCTTTATATTTTTGCGCCTTATCTTTTTCGGCGGGATCAAAAAGAAGCTCTTCAGGGCGAGCCTCTAAAATCTCAGCAACACGCACAAATTGAGAGAGTGTCATATTCACCTTACCGTTCAGCCACTTAGAAACTGACGGTTCGGACATGCTGAGATCTTCAGCAAGCTTTCTCTGCGTGATTTTACGCAGCTTCATCCAAGACTTAACGAACCGCAGAGTGTGGCGGTTTTTGGCTACTTCTTCCGGGGTAAGCTGCTTTTCCTTCATGCAACCATTCTGCCCCTTAACTGCGGGGGAGTGGATGCAACCAAAAGAAAACTTTCTTGACCTGAAAGTTTCATCAGAATAAATCTTCTGCATGACTCTGAAGGCCATCCTTAAAGAGCAGGGGAAGACCCAAGCTCAGCTTGCTGCCCTGATTGGGGTGAGTGAGCCAACCGTCTCTCGTTGGGTAAGAGGTTCGTCTCTCATTCCGACGCAGATGCTTCGCGCCGTCTCGCAAGCATTGGGGGTGCCTTTAGAGGTGCTGGTTCCTGAAAATGCAGAGATTGCGGCATGAATGTCCATAAGGAGAACCATGCCGCCGTGGCTGATACGTGTCAGCCGAATGGTGTTCGGAAAGCTCCGTTGTTCAGGCTTGTCGCATCACTCGCAAGCTACACGAATGGCGTGGCGAGACGGTTTATTCGGGCCGGAAATGTGTGTGTAGGGGGGATTCGGGAATACGATGAAAACCGTATGATTGCGGAAGGTGAAACTGTTTCTATTTTTCGCAAACCATACGGTCGTCAGGAGTTCAATATTACTTCCGGGATGCTTTGGGCGTCATTAAATGATCATGGGGTGTCCTGATCATGTTGGCTAACTCATCAGCAGCTTGCGCCTCTGCATGCAGAATTTCTTCTGCGGCGTATTCAACTTTTGCCTCAGGCTTAACGCACCCTGTATTGAGTTGGTCCGCTGCTTTTGCATGGCCTTCAATTAGGGAGAGAATTTCTTCTTTATCTTGCTCAGGCAGGCGTTTGATGACTTCTGCTATGACGCGGCCAAGAAGACCAACACGTGCCCACTGGATGTTTTCCCAGTCTTCTTGCGTCATAGGCAGAGTGCCGTTCTCTGAGCATAAATTCTTTTCCACGAATTCGTCCTTTTCTTGTTTGGGGAAACAAAGAATGGACGATGGCGGGCGGTACGGCAACGTGCCGCCCAATGCCCCCAGACAGAATCTCAAAAATGAAGGAATGGCGGCATGATTCCCCCATTCTCATCCCGCTTTCTGGCGGGCATAAAAACCGCCACCAAGGCTGCTGTGCAGGCTATTGGGGACTTCCGGTCTGCGGCTGGTTTTACCCGCGTGCAGGAAACGCAGTTGCATGCGTACACCAGCCGCACTCAGCCCAGTGTGGTGCCGCTTGATGTGGCGATTGACCTAGACCACTGCGCGGAGCGGCCCATCCATCTGATGGAAATGGCCCATGCGCTTGGTTACGTGGTGCTGCCGCAGCATGTCGGCCCCGGTGATTTTGGGGAGGATATGAGCGCGTTTGCCGTCTCCTCGGGTGATGTGCTGGCCTCGGCCGTGCGTATCCTGAGTGATGGTCGCGTAGACCCGCAGGAAGCGCAGGAAATTGCCCCCAAGCTAATGCATGCCAAGCACATTCTGGACCGGGCTCTGGCCTGTGTTCACAAGGTGCAAAAGAGCAACCAGCCGCATGTGGTCTCCGATAGGGAGGCAGGATGATGTCTCACCCTGAAATTATGGAATTTGACCGCGATAGCGTGACCCCTATGCGGATTCTTCGCTCAATGTCGCCAGAGTTGCGCGGCGTCGTCACGAATCTGATGGACGCCCTGAAAGAGCTGCGCTCCTGCGTGTTTCGTGCCGGAGCCTTGGTTCTGACGGATGAACAGGTAGCGCGGCAGGCGTGGCTGGAGCCCGATGCTCTGGCCCGTACGCTGCCAGTCATCATTCAGGCAGGCTTCATGGCCCGTGATGATGCCGGGGCGCTGTTTAGCCCGCATCTGTATGACCGTCTGTTGCGGAAGGAAGAGCGGGCGGCCCGCAAGGCGCAGGCGGACCGGCAGTGGCAGCAGATGCAGGAAACCGGCGTGGTGCCGGATGGGCTGACGCGCAAGCAGATTGCAGCCCGGCTGAATGGTGCCAAGGGTGGCCGCCGTCGGAATGGGGAAACACCGGAAGAGTATAAGGCGCGCCGGGAGCAGGATGTGCAGGCGCAACAGGTTCAGCGGTCCATGCCGCTCATGGGTGTTGTGGATGGCGGGAAGGGTGCCGCTCATAACCCAAGCAAAAAAGCTAATGCGTCTGGGGATAGCCAAATTTCGGTTGCTGGGTTTCCCATAGATCTAGATCAGAGAGATATAAATATCCCTTCTAGTTCTAATTCTAGCCTAACCGACGAAACCGAAATCCAGCCTGTGGACCAAGCTCAGGTGCAGCAGCTGGCAGCCCGGATGATGTCGGCTTCCGGCCTTGGGGCAGATCAGGCCGGATTTGCGGTCTCATTCGCTCGGGGATGGCTGGGGCAGGGCATTTCCGCAGATCTGATTGTCTCCGCTATTGCCGCGCATCGCCGGAAAATGGATGAAAACCGCGAAATTCCGCGCACAATGGGCGTTTTCAAAGCCCCGGTGCAGCGGGCCATAAGCGGCGAAGAGGTGGTGCAGTTGGAGGCTAAGGACAGCCCACAAGCTCCCCCTGAGCCTGAGTGGAAGCGGCAGGCGGCCAAGGCGTGGGCGCAGCAAGCCGTGGTGTTTGGCAACACCATGCGGGAATTTGGGGATTTTGGGCGCGTGGTGCGTGAATGGCCGGAGATAGCCGCCAAACACGGCCTGCCGGACTGCAAGCGGGACCGTGCCGCCTATGAGGCGTATTTCCGCGATGGTGTGCAGGAGGCGGCATGAAGCCGGGCAGGCTGAGCATGCTGGTGCGGAACCTTCGCTTGCGGGCGGAAGGCCGGCCAAACCCTATTGATGCGATGGAAAGCCTAAAGGCCGCACTGGCTCAGGAACAAAAACGGCGCGCAGAGGCTGAATTGGAAGTCACCACCCTGCAACGCCGTTTACACGCATTCGAGAAACCCCGTGATGCACAAGGACGGTACACGAGAACACGCGGGGCAGCAACGTGCGCGATATCAAACCAACAGCAGAAAGACTGGCAAAAGGCGACGTAACGGAAGTTTACGTTCAGGAGCAGGAAAAGCAGCCGCCAGAGAAGCGTTATCGTTCCTCTGGCGCGCTGTATGCGTTGCGCCGGGCTGGCACTATCACAGACGCCCACGTAGCGGCTGCCGAACTGTGGGCAAGGGATTACGAAACCGGCGTGCTGGGTGCCAGAGACCCGGAAGCAGGCCGCAAAGGCGGCGTAGCAGACCCCCACACCATCATGCTGGCCCGCGCCGCGGCTGTAAGCCGGTGCGAATACGTGCGCAAAGCCCTGGGCACAACAGGAGAAACCCTGCTGCGCCGCATGATGCTGGACGGCATGAACGTGCAGGCTATTGCAGAGGCTGGTTCCACCCATAAACTGCGCGTTTCAGGCGCATTAGAATTGCTTTTGGACCAGTTGGTAGAAATTTTGGATGGGATCGACGGGAGATTGTGGTTGTATTAACACTCAGGCGATTACGCATAAAATTTGGAGTATACAATATAAAAGAGTTAACTAATTTCTCATATTGAATATTGAAACCATCGCATAATTTAGAAAAAAGAGACTCGTCCTCATACATTTCCACTGTTGTTGTTAAATTTCTTATTCTAAATTTATATATCTCTTCTAAAGCATCCCAAGTTCCATTGAATGCATAGAAATCATTCCTATCAAACAAAAAAGTTTTTTTTCTATGCGAGGAATTAAATAGAACAAAAGATTCGGTCAATTTTTCAGCTGTTTCGTAATCTTTTGATACTAGCTCATCATAAAAATCTTGATAGGACACAAAAATAGAAAATCTTTTATCAAATGCGTCAAGGTTAAGTTTATCTAGAGCAATATCACGTTGTTGCTGTGTGAGCTGCCTTGCTCGATAAGCAACATACGCAGCGACCAGTATGCTGCAAACCGAGCAAGAGAATGAAAGCGCAGGAGCTGCTTGAGCCCAAAAGCCTGTATCTTGTTGGAACAGAACCTCTCCCGTCAGAGGGTTGTTATCTGGCCCAGAAATAATCCAATACATATTTATAGTCCTCACCTTAGCGTATCAGGAAGGCTCCTTAATGTAGCGGCCAGAAATGGGCATTAAAAAAGAGGGCCTAAGCCCTCTCGTGTGTTGCATAGGTGACCACCACGGCGTTGGAGCCGTCGGGGGAGGGAGTGACTTCCTTGTCCACCATATGGAAGCGGCGGGATGCGGCCTGTTGGGGGCTTTCGCCTTTACGGGGCCTTCCGCCAAGGCTGCCGTTGTGGCGGCTTGCTATGCGCTTGTTTTCAGTCATTCGGCCGCGGCCTGAGGGTTCGGGTGGCAGGACGCCGGGCGGGAGGTCCAGAGCGGCTTCCATCAGCATCCGCACCGCCTGCTTGCGGGGCATGGGGAAGAGCGGGCCGAGGGTTTGCCAGTCTTTCCGGGCGGCGTCCTCACCCAGAGTGTCCCACAGGCACAGGATGCGGGCGAAGAGGTTGAACCACTCCTGCGGCTTGGTCGGTAGGCCGTAGCTGCCGGTTTTGCGGATGGCGGGCAGCACTTCGCCCGTCACCCACTTGCGGAACCGTCTGGCCTCCGGCTTCCGGCTGGTGAAAATGAGGTTGTAGAGGCCGCTTTCATTGATGATGCTCATTTCCTGTGGGCCGCCAAGGGTGTCCACAGTATGGACACCCTTTTCATCCTCATCCAGCCGATCGGTGACGTTGCGACTGTTGGCAATATCCAACACGCTGCACACATCAGCCAGCACGAACCACGGCTCATCGCCGCGGGTCAGCACCCGTACGGCATATCCATCAAAGCTGAATGGCATTACGGGGCTCATGCTGCGCTCTCCCGCACCAGATCGCGCGCCAGAGAGAGGATAATCTGCGTCTCTCCGTCCATTTCGCTATAGCGCAGGTGCTCCGGCAGAAGTGCGAGAATGATTTTGGCCTTCAGGCGCTGCCCTTGCGGGGTGAGGGCAGGAATGGCGGCCAGTTCTTCAAGACGGTTGCACTCTTCCAGCACCAGTGCATCAAACCGGGCCTCGTAAGCATCAGCTTCCGGTGTGTTGCAGGCTGGCTCTGGCTGGTTGCTCATGGCGCGTGCGGCAGAATAGGCAGCCTGAAACCGATGATGGCAGGCAAATAGCGGAGCATCGTCGGGCTGTCGGGCTATGGTCGCAGAAGGTGCGACGGCCAGCAACGGTGCAGCCATGATTCCGGTAAGCACACAACGGCGTTGTGTGGTAGATAAGGCGTTAGCCTTGGGCATGGGATAATCCCCCTTGCTTGAGGTTAGGGCCGGTTGGAAGTTGCACCTTCCTCCCGGCCTGATTTCTTGATATCATCATGATATGAGCGAATCAATATCTGATATCAAGAAATCCAAGAGGGGGCGCCCTAAGCGTGCGACTACTCCCATTATGGTTCGTGTGGATGAAGCGGAACTAACGTCCCTAGATGCATGGATTGCCCAGAACGGTCCTCCCTACGTGACGCGACCTGAGGCTATTAGGCGGTTGGTGCAATTAGGGCTCAATCATCCCAAAGATATTTAAATATTTGGAGAAATCTAATGGCAACCGAAACAAGAGTAGGAGAAATAAAGAAATCTTTCTGCGCCAGTTGTAATGGCGATAGAAACTGCAAAATAGAAGGTTTTCATCAAACAGTTTATTCAGAATATTATTTACTGTTAGAAGAGTTTTATATTCTGAAGTGTCAAGGGTGCGATTTTTGTTTTTTTATGAAAGAAACAATAACTGATGATGATTTAAGTCAAGATGAAATGACGGGAGAATATTATAGCAAGGGAACAAAAGAATATTTTCCATCGCAGTCTAAACGCGATATTCCTGCATGGCTAAAGACACACCAATCAAAAATAGAAAAAAATAATAAAAGAGAGTTGGTTTTTGAGTCTTTGCTAGAGGTTTACGGCGCACTTAATGCAAACTTACTCACATTCGCGTCGATAGGAATTAGAACCACTTTTGATATTGCATCGGAATACCTTGGGATTGATTCCTCTCTACCGTTTAAAACAAAAATAGAAATACTTAAAGAAAAGAATATGTTAAGGAACGGGGAAGAAAAAAGTATAAATATTTTAGTCGAAGCAGGAAATGCATCAGCTCATAGAGGATGGAAACCTGATTTTTCAGATATTAATACGGTAATGGATATCTTAGAGGAATTCATACATAGGGAGATTTTTTTGCCCGCACTCTCACAGGAGAGAAGGGAGAGGGAGCAAGACCTTCAGAAGCGAGTTCCGCCCAGACCAAAGCGCGCACCAAAAAGCTCTGAAGGAAAACCTTCACTTCCAGAAAAATCCCCTGTGTCGAAATGAAGGTGGTTTACAAAAAAGATTCAGGTTGACAAAATTTCTATAATGCCCAGATTAACGTGCAGAATTGAAATGCACGATGGCAGGCATGGGTATGGAACGAAAAACTCCTCAGGATTATCATCCCGATCTTACAGAAGAGCGGCTAATCATGCTTGCGCAAGCCATTGCCCAAGGACGCGCAAATGCTGTTATTCACCATATGCCTGAAATTGGAGATATCGGTTGGACGTTAGGCTCCAGAGGATTCACGTGTAGTCTTAAGGAAATCGCGGATCTCGCCGAAAGAGAAGATTGGCTTTCTCTAGAAGATGCAAGCCTCCATTTTGTGTTTAAAATCGGCGCTGCAACAGTAAGATTTTATAGAGGTGAACCTGATAAACCTAACCGCAGGACATTGCGGCGCACACATTCTGAAGTTTTGCAGGGGTCTTTTTTATTTCCTGAGGAAGATGATGATGTCATTTTCCGTATCGCTGTAGATACAGACGCAGAAGGATATGCTGACAACATTTATCTGGTCTGTTGCCGCGGAGAGGCGGTGGTACAAAACTGGATTATCCCATATAAAGAAGGCGCGGTCAGCATTCCGGTTGTTCTGGAAGATGTTGCCAAGTCGGAAGGTGTGGAGATACCACCTGCTCCTGTTGGCATTCCTGGCGAAGAGAAGAAACAGGACGACGCCTCTTAAACACGGTTTGAAAGCGCTTTTTCATGAGGATCAGGTGTTATGCAACGCTCTGAGAAACCATTCTCTGGCGGTCAGTTGCGCATAGCGCGTTTAGCAAATTGTTTTTCGTTGGATGAAATGGGGGAGAAGGTAGGCGTAACACGGCAATATATGCATCAACTGGAATCCGGGGCGAAGCTTCCTAATCAGGAAATGGAGGAAGCTTTGGCTGACGCTACCGGTGTGTTGTCACGTTTCTTCAGGCTTACTGATCTGGCACCATTGGTGCCGGAACAGTGTCATTTTCGGAAGCAATCTACGACGCCCCAGATGGTAAAAAGTCAGGCGCTTGCGCGCGGGACAGTTCTTGGGATGGTCGTTGATCGACTTGATACAATGCTTAG
Source organism: Acetobacter persici (assembly GCF_018256955.1). Taxonomy (NCBI): domain Bacteria; kingdom Pseudomonadati; phylum Pseudomonadota; class Alphaproteobacteria; order Acetobacterales; family Acetobacteraceae; genus Acetobacter; species Acetobacter persici. Next base: position 365,318 of record NZ_JAERKU010000003.1, on the reverse strand, counting down.
CCTGCCGCCTGTCTCGTTCCCCAATATTCCCGTTCAGAGTGCGGAAGATATTGAACGTGCAGCTGAGCAGTGCCGCATAGAGTGGGGATTGGGGCTTACTGGCCCTATCACCAACATCATACGTGTGGCTGAAAATTGTGGTGCGATTGTTAGTCACTTTGAGGGCGTATCTGAGCGTGTAGATGCTCTTTCAATGGATCGTAAACGGCCATTGATCTGCCGTAGTGAAGCTAAACCCGCGGCTTGCCGTTTGCGGTTTGATATTGCGCACGAAATTGGGCATCTGGTTATGCACCAAGGCGTGCAAACCGGAGATCGTGAAACCGAAGGTCAGGCCCATAGGTTTGCTGGAGCGTTGTTAATACCTAGGTCGGTTTTCGTGCGTGAGTTTCCAAGTGCAAGGTATCTCAACTGGCAAAAGCTGGAAGCTATGAAGCTGCGCTGGAAAGTTTCTTTGAGTGCCATCATTCGTCGTGCACACGATTTACAACTTATTGGGGCGGATCAGTATAAACGAGCCTACATTCATCTACGCAAAACCGGACAAAGCAAGATGGAACGGCATGATGATTACATCCAGCCGGAAGAACCAGAATTGCTTGAGAATGCACTCAATGTATTGGAAAACCATCAGAGTGGTTCTATCGCCAGATTGGCGGTTAGCACTGGATTGAAGAGCGAGATGTTTGAACTGGCAACAGGCCTTTCTATGCCTGCTGAAAAAATCCTTTCGACTCCGGAGAATGTCGTCAGCCTGTTTTGAGAAACCGATTACTTGACGCTTACCCCTAACTCACAGTAAACAGTCAAAATCTTTGAAGTCGTGTGTCCAACCGGGCTCACGGCTTTTTTTATGTCTCCAGAAAAGTGAAGAAGCATGAGCCATCATGAGCAGCGCGTCTGCCGTGGGGCCGTTGTGCTGCGCGGAAAATGGCCGGTCCTTGTGGTGGCTGTTCGCGGTGCGGTGTGCGCGGTGGTGCCACTGGCAGCGCCTTGCCTGCCGCATCACCGGGCAGATGTGCCGTTGGCGGGCTGCTCTGCGGTCCGTGGTTACATTGCCCGTTGCGGTGCGCCGGTTCTCGTCAGGGCAGGGAGCTTTGCCGGGATTCTCGGCATGGTCAGCACAGAGTGCCTGCGCCGGATGGATATCGCTCTGGCAGCGGAACACACGGCCCGCCAGTTAGAGCGCCTGCGTCCCGGTGTGGTCCGCTGCGCTCTGGCCCGCGGTTATCGCCCCGGCAGCAAGGGCCGCAAAATCGGCGGCGCACCCCACGCGGAATAACGGCCCCGCATGCCGGTGAAAACCGACATGATAACGCAGAGTTATCTGACACGGCCTATCTGGCGATGCGTCAGATAACCCGCAAACACCCCCTTAAACCCGTCAGATAACCGCAGTTATCTGACGCTTTTTGAGGGGTCAGAAAGACCCTATAACGTAGGAAATTCAAATGGTTAGCGGTGATCAGTCCAGATCGGCCGCGCCAGCAGTGCCAGATGAGCCGTTTGCGCCGGCCGATATCATGCTTGTCAGAACGTGGCTCCATAACCGCAGCCTGCACACGGCGCGAGCCTACCGCGCAGACGTCGCGGAGTTCGCCCGCTTCACCGGTAAGCCGATGGCTGAGGTGCAGCTTGCCGACCTTCAGGAGTGGCATGACAGCATGAGCAGCGCGTCCGACGCCACGCGACGGCGGCGCATGAGCGCGGTCAAATCCGTTCTCACACACGGCGCAAAGCTTGGCTTCCTGCCGCATGACGCGGGTGCCGCGTTCCGTCTGGAGCGCGGGCGCGACAGCCTGAACGAACGCATTCTTTCGCGTCCGCAGACGCTGGCCATGCTGGCGGCGGAGAAAGACCCGCGCCGTCACGCACTGCTGGCGCTTCTATATGGCACAGGCCTGCGGCTTTCCGAGGCGTGCGGTCTACGCTGGCGCGATATGACACGCCGCCAGTCGGGCGGCATTGCAACGATATTCGGCAAGGGCGGCAAGACCCGGCATGTCCAGGTCTCTGCGTCATTGTGGAAAGAGATCATGGCCGTGAAGGTCGATGGCGGGCCAGATGCGCCCGTAATCCCCGGCCATGATGGCGGTCCGCTCCACGTTCGCGCAGCACACCGCGTCGTGAAGCGGGCTGCGAAGCGTGCGGGATTGCCTGATGATGCATCAGCACACTGGCTCCGCCACGCTTTTGCGTCTCACCAGCTGGATGCCGGGCAGCCGGTCCATTGGGTGCAGGCGCAGCTTGGTCACAGTTCGCTGGCCACGACGACACGATACAGCCACGCCAACCCGGATGCGATTGGCGCGGATCTTCTGGCCTGACGCAACCGGCGCGGGCACACCTGACAATGACGGAGAACGACGATGCAAACCGTGCCTGACGGTTTCATGATGGACAGTCGCGGGCGGTTGGTACCGGAAGCGAACGTGCGCCCATCTGACAAGCTGCAAGACGAACTGGTGCGCCGCCTGCATGAGCAGGGTGACCCGGTGCGGCAGTTCATGCGGGATTTCAAGACGCTCTGCTTCACGGAAGTCCATGCGTTTCTTGAGCTGGTAGCCGACCAATACGGCACCAAGATCGGCGGCGAGAAAGGCAACGTCACGTTGTCGAGCTATGACGGCACGCTGCGCGTCACGGTGGCGGTCGGCAACTGTATTTCGTTCGGTCCAGAAATTCAGGCGGCCAAGAGCATCATTGATGGCTTGCTGACCCGGTGGTCTGAGGGTGCCAATGCCAACCTGAAAGCCATCGTGCTCGATGCGTTTGACGTTGGGCAGGCTGGCAAGCTGCAAGCCGCCAAGATCCTCGCATTGCGTCGTCTGGAAATTGATGACGAAGAGTGGCAGCGCGCCATGACTGCCATTTCCAACAGCGTGCGGCTGGACGTCACGAAGGACTATGTGCGCCTGCACAAACGCTCTGGCGCCGAAGCCAAGTGGGAGCTTGTGTCCTTCGACATGGCCAAGCTGGACACATGAGCCGCAAACAGGCGGTTCTGACGTGCCTGAAGCCGCTTGTTGGCGCTCTGGACACCAGCATAGCCAAAGAGCCACCGAAGCGCGCTGACGGATTTTATACCGGCCCTGAATGGCGTGCCCTGATGAAAGAGATCAGGGCAGAGCGGCCTAATTGCTGTGAGCGGTGCGGACGCACCGGCACGCGCCTGTTTGGGGACCATATCGTGGAACTGAAGGACGGTGGCGCACAGCTGGACAAACGGAACGTCCAGCTGCTCTGCGGCTCCTGCCACACGACCAAGACAGCGCGTGAGCGGGCAAAGCGAAACGCGGTGGAATACTGAAAAACGGCAGTTTTCCGCCATTTCTCAGAGGTATGCGCTCACATCATGCATAGCTGCCGCGCATGCGGCCAGCGGGTAGGGGGGAGTGTCAATCTTGAGACAGCATGAGGCACCTGAACCGCGCCAGTGCCACGCGTGAAAAATTTTCCGTTTCCAAGGTTTTGAAGTGCGCACTTTCAGCGCAAGGGGAGGGGCTGTTGGCCAGAAAATCCGCTATCAACTGGACAGCGGTCGAGACGGACTTTCGCGCTGGACGTCAATCAAACCGCCAGCTTTCGGAAAAATATGGCGTCTCTGAAAGTGCCATCCGCAAGCGCGCCAGTGCAGAGAAGTGGGTGCGCACCAAAGCGGGAAAAGTGCGCACTTCCACGCAAAGTGCGCACCATCCCGTGCGCACCACCGCGCCACCCCCCGAAAAGCCCCGCTCCAACCCGGCTGAACCTGCCGATCATCTCCTGACTGAGCGCATGGCGTCGCTTACGTCCCGCCTGCTCGGTGAGCTGGAGGATACAACGGCGCATCATGGGGAAATTGCCCAGGCGATTGAGACGGAAACGGCTGACGACAACAACGAGCGCCGCCGGAACGCCATGATGAAAGCCATCAGCACGAAAGACCGTGCAGAGACGCTGCGCACCCTGAAACAGATCCAGCAAATGGAGCAGGGCAAGGCTGGCAAAAAGGGTGTGAAGGAAGAGCGGAAAGAGGCAGCGGAAAAGGCGGCATCAGGCCGTTTTGCCCGCATGCCGTCCCCAAAGCTGGTTGTGAGTAATGGTAAGTGACGCGCCTAAAAAGCCTACGCGGGTCCGCCGTAAGGCCGCACCACGCAAGCGCGCACCAGCCGCCGAACCAGAGAAAACGTCTGCGCTGACGTGGACCACGGCCTGCCCGGACTGGGAAACACGCATTCAGGCCGGCGAAAGCCTAGTGCCCTGCAATCCGCTTTTTCCTGAGGCGGCAGAGCAGGGCATGGCGGTCTTCAATGCGCTCAAAATCGTGGATGTGCTGCACGAACCGACCATCGGCGAGTCCTGCCGGGACTGGCTGAAGGATTTCGCTGCGGCAATTTTCGGTTCCTATGACCCGGATACCGGCACGCGCCTGATTACAGAGTTCTTCCTGCTGGTCAGCAAGAAGAACACGAAATCGACCATTGCCGCTGGTGTGATGCTGACGGTGCTGATCCTGAACTGGCGGCAGTCTGCTGAGTTCTTGATTCTGGCACCCACGAAAGAGGCGGCTGACAACGCCTTCAAACCTGCGCGTGACATGATCCGGGCTGATCCGGATCTTGAAGCCCTGTTCCATGTGCAGGACTACACGAGGATCATCACGCACCGGGAAACCGGTGCCACGCTCAAGGTTGTTGCGGCTGACGGATCTTCCGTGGTCGGCAAGAAGGCCACCGGTATTCTGGTCGATGAACTGTGGGAGTTCGGTAAGAAACCCACGGCTGAAAACATGCTGATGGAAGCGACGGGCGGTATTGCCTCGCGTCCGGAAGGGTTCGTGATCTACCTCAGCACACAGGCGGATGAAGAGCCCGCCGGGGTATTCAAGAGTCGTCTGGACTATGCCCGGTCAGTGCGGGACGGAAAGATCAGCGCACCCCGGTTCCTACCGGTCATCTATGAGTTTCCTCAGTCCGTGCTGGACGAAAAGGGCCAGCATGACCCGGATAACTGGTACATTACCAACCCCAATCTCGGGGTGTCTGTGTCAGAGGAGTTCCTGAGCGACAAATATGCGCAGGCCAAAGAGGCCGGGGAAGGTGTTCTTCGGGTCTGGATGGCCAAGCACCTGAATGTTCAGGTCGGTCTGTCCCTGCGGGAAAAAGCATGGGCCGGGGCCAAATACTGGGAACGGCGCGGCAATAAGGTGCTGACACTGGACCTGCTGAAGGACCGTTCTGACGTAATTGTCTGCGGCATTGATGGCGGCGGTCTGGACGATTTTCTTTCTCTGGCTGTGTTGGGCCGGGACGAGGAAGTTGGAGACTGGCTGCACTGGCAGCGCAGTTGGGTTTTCCATGATGTGCTGAAGGACAGAAAGGAAGAGGCCCCGCGGTATCTGGATTTCGAGAAAGAGGGCGACCTCATCATCCTTAAGGAAATGCGGGAAGACAACCAGCAGTTGGCGGATCTGGTGAAAGAGATCGACCAGACAGGCAAGCTTTGCATGGTCGGCCTGGACCCGGCCGGGGTGGCGGAAATTGTCTTTGCTCTGCATGGGGCGGGCATTGAACAGGAGCGCATCGTCGGGATCAGTCAGGGCTGGAAAATGACCGGTTCCATCAAGACGCTGGAACGCAAGCTGGCGGATGGCACGTTCTCTCACGGGGCGCGGCCCATCATGGCGTGGGCCGTAGGGAACGCAAAGGCGCAGGCCAAGGGCAACAATGTGGAAATCACCAAGCAGTTGGCCGGTGGCAAGAAAATTGACCCGCTTATGGCACTGTTTGACGCAGTCGCCTGCATGGCCCGCAACCCGGAGCCGCCTAAGCGCAGCATTTATGACAGGGAGGAGTTATGGGAGTCCTGAACAGGCTGTTCGGCACACAGGCCCCACGCATGGAGCGCAGAGAGCCGACCTTTCAGGCTGCTGGCAACCCCGAAGATCCGACCACGCCTTTGACGGAGATCCCGAGCTGGTCAGAGTGGCTCGGCTGTGGCGGGGAGCATCAGGACTGGGCACCGCGTGTGACAGAGCAGACGGCAATGGCCTGCTCAGCCGTCTATCGGTGCGTGACGCTGGAAGCCGGGGTGATTGCAGGCCTGCCACTGAAAATCTGGAAGCGGGAGAAAGACGGTCAGCGGGTGGAACAGCCAAACCACCGGCTGGCTCCCTTGCTGAACGTCATTCCCTATCAGGGCCGGTCTCTGACGGCTTTTGCGTGGCGGGAGCTATGGGGCATCAATGTCCTGCTGTCCGGCAACCATTTCAGTGCCATCCGGTATGACGGCGCGGGCAGGGTGGTCGGGTTTGAGTGCTTCCAGCCATGGCAGGTGCAGGTGGTGCGACTGCCCAGTATCCGGGGCGTGAATTTCTATGTCTGCACCCATTTGGATGGAACGACGGAAACCTTCACGCAGGATGAAATGCTGCACATTCCCGGCCCCGGCTTTGACGGGATCAAGGGTTTGTCCCGCATTCAGGCCTTTGCGCGGGGTTCCATCGGTCTGGCGCGCACGATGGAAGAGCGCACCGGCCGCATGCACCAGAATGCAGCGCTCCCCAGCGGGGTGATGCAGGTTCCGGACAAAATGAGCGATCCGGCCTTCCGCCGGATGCAGGCGCAGCTCAAACAGAACTATGCGGGTGTGAGCAACTGGGGCCGCACGATTATTGTGGATGAAGGGGCAAAATACACCCCGTTCCAGCTCAGCCCGCAGGATCTGCAAACCATTGAGGCGCGGGGGTATCAGGTGGCGGATATTTCCCGCTTTTTTGGTGTCCCGCTCCATCTGCTGAACCAGACGGAGAAAACGACATCATGGGGCACCGGCCTTTCTGAAAACACGCTGGCCTACCTGATTTTCACGCTGGATGCGGACCTGAAGCGGATTGAGGCGGAGCTGAACGCCAAGCTGTTTGCTGGGTCTTCCTGCTATGCCGAGTTTGACCGCGAAGGCCTGCTCTCCATGGACCCGCTGAAGGCGGCTCAGGTCACGGCTCAGGAAATCAGCAGCGGGCAGATTACCATTAACGAAGGGCGGGCCAAGCGGAGCCGGCCGCCGGTTCCGGGGGGTGATACCGTGCTGGTCAACAGCACGAACGTCCCGCTGGAGCAGCAGGCGGTGAGGCCGCAGGGCCCGCCAACACCGAACGACTGAAAATGACGAAGCCCCCGGCTGTGGAAGCAGCGCGGGGGCTTCTTTTATCCACCCCTGAAGACAGCAGGAATGAACGTGGCAGAGTATAAAGCTGAACGGGTACGCTTGTACATGAAAAACATTACAAATTTTGGCTTCGATTGCACCGGTATAAAGAGTGGGTGGCTGGTGTTTTGCCTTGGGCTTTCCACTCTTATTTTGGCGCTGTCGGTTCTGGTTCTGGCGTGTTGCCCGATGATGAAGGTTGTGGTGCCTGTGATTGCGCAACAGCATCCCGCTGTGATTGATCGGTAAAATCCATTGCCCGAATGTGAAGGTTTGCGCGCAGAACTTTTTCAAGCAATCGGAAGCGCTCTGCTCCCTCTGTTAAAACCATTTCAGTATAAGGCGTGTCAATTATAGCATATGGGTTTTCAAAAATATTTACTTTTTCTTCGCAGCAATAAGACAACAAAAGAAGAAGTGAAGAAAATGATTTATATAAATCCTCACTAATAAATATACTTTTTTTCTGTATAAGGAATATTGCATTATCTACATTATCATTACATCTCTCAAGTTCTTTTTCCTTGGATCTTTTAACTACCATTTCTATTTTTGATTCAGTGTCTAATTGTTCCAACAATTCAATTTCGTCTTGAGTAAAATCAAAATCAAAATCAAAATCAAATTTAGATTTTATGCTAATATTTCCCGTTTTTTTGTTTATTGATACTGATATCTTCGTGTCTTGGCAAAGATTAAATGTCGATTGGCAAGCCTTTTGAATAGCATTCCAGCATTCAATACAGGCATCATATTCATGCTCATTGGACCGTGTTCTTCTATCCTGTATTTGAGATGTAACCGTTTTAAACATCTCAAATTTTTGCTGAATCTCATTCTGGTAGTTTGCAGCCTTTTCTTGCAGTTCAGCTCTATAAGCTTCTAATTGCTGATTAAACCCATGAGAAACTCTATTTTGAATCCAATTCAAAAACCAATTTTTCGTCACAAAGGCAATGATTAAACCGAAAGACAGAATGGCCGCCGTTGTTAACGAAGCAGTCTTCCAAGTTTCTTGATGAACGATATCGATAACAGATTGTTTTATTTCGTTTGGGCTCATGAAGGTTTTTGCTCAGATGCAAGGCCTAACTGGATTAGACGTCTTATGGCTTCGGCGCGCGTGACACCGTTAGCATCAGCCCATGCGTCAACGGCACGGACTAAAGGCATCTCTGCCCTTGACCTTAACTGCTCACTTTCGACAGGAGGCCGACCAATACGTTTCTTTTTAGGCTCATTAAGTGTTGACATGGTGATTTTATAGGCTCAAAAAAAGCGAGAGGCAAGCGGCCTTGACCACCGCAAGCCTCTCTAACCATAAGCAGGGAGATTACCCCATGCCTAAGGCTAACGCCTTATCTAACACACAACGGCGTTGTGTGCTTGCTGGAATCATGAGCGCCCCTCTACTGGCTGGCACGCCCACTGTAGCAGCCGCTCAGCAGGACGATGGCCCGCTTTTTGCCTGCCATCAGCGGTTTCAGGCTGCGTATTCTGCGGCACGCGCCATGAGCAACCAGCCAGAGCCAGCCTGCAACACGCCGGAAGCCGATGCTTATGAGGCCCGGTTTGATGCGCTGGTGCTGGAAGAGTGTGATCGTCTGGAAGAACTGGCGGCTATTCCGGCTTTTACCCCGCAGGGGAAACGGCTGAAGGCTGAAATTATCCTGGCACTTCTGCCGGAGCATCTACGCTATAACGAACAGGACGGAGAAACGCAGCTTGTTCTCTCACTGGCGCGGGATCTGGTGCGGGAGAAGGAAGCATGAGTTCCGTAATCCCGTTCAGCTTTGAAGAGCATGATGTTCGTGTCGTCACTTCTGAAGATCAGCCGTGGTTCGTTCTGGCAGATATTTGTGGCGTATTGGAAATTGCCAACCCCACACGGGCTGCAAATCGTCTGGAACCAGATGAACACGCCCTTCATAGTATGAAGGGGGCGGATAACAGGATTAGAGAAACGACCATCATCAACGAAAGCGGTCTCTACGCTCTTATCCTCACCAGCCGCAAAGCCGCCGCCAAACGTTTCCGCAAGTGGGTGACAGGGGAGGTGCTGCCCGCCATCCGCAAAACAGGCGGATACATGGCGGCCGCGCCAGAAGAAACGCCGGAAGAACTGGCGCTCCGGGCCATGACCATCCTGCAAGCCACGGTGGAGCGGCAGAAAATGCAACTGGCCGAGGTCCAGCCCAAGGCCGAAGCGCATGACCGGCTTGCGGGAACAGAAGGGAGCATCAGCATTACGGAAGCCGCCAAATTGCTACAGGTCAGGCCGAAAGACCTGTTTGCATGGCTTTCCTGCAACGGCTGGATTTACCGCAGGCCGGGTAACACCAACTGGCTTGGCTATTCCAGCCACACCACCAGCGGAGATCTGGTCCACAAAGTCACCACCGTTCTCAAGCCAGATGGCTCGGAACGTGTGGCGGAACAGGTGCGCATTACGCCAAAGGGTTTAACCAAACTGGCAAAACTTATGCCAGAACGGTTGAGCGCCGTGGCGTGATGTAAAAGGTAAGCTGCCCGTCAGGGAGTTGTTACGGCGGGCAGCTTGTTGAATGTCACACGGTCACCATCGTTTGTTACCCATATTGAATGGCTATCTTGCACACCTAGAGTAATCAGTTCATTTTTGTAGTTTTTAACCACACAAACTCTGTTATCATGGGCTACCAAATCTTCCATTTTAAATGGATCGCATGGATTTGATGTGGTTTTGTCTAAGTAATTAATAAAAGTAATAGTTGTTATTTTTTTTGGACCATCTGACATATACTCTTTTGGCCAAATTTTCATTACATATTTTGTTCCGGGATTCAGGAGGTTTGCATTAATGCTTAACGGATCCTTATTGCGTCTCATGATTTTACTTTCAAAAAAACAGAACACCAATTTTCTCGCATATTTAAGATAATTTTTTCTTACTAAATTTGCATAGGTGTTTTGCAAATCTAAAAGTTTAACCACACAAGCCGAAAAATAGGACATCCTGCATGTATCGCTACAATGCACAGGGCGCACGGTTTTCCAGCCGTGCGCTTTTGGCGTACGCCCAGACCGGGCTGGCGCAAACGCTGGACGTGCGGCCGCGGGCCGCCAGTCAGCCAGCAGAACTCCTGCTGTATGATGAAATCGGGCTGTGGGGCGTCACCGCCAAAGCCTTCACGCAGGCTCTGGCCACAGCCGGGCCCGGGCCGCTTACGCTCCGCATCAACAGCCCCGGCGGGGATGTGTTTGATGGGCTGGCGATGTTCTCCGCCCTCAACCAGCATGATGGCCCGGTGACTGTCGTTGTGGATGGGCTGGCGGCCTCGGCAGCCTCCTTCCTTGCGCTGGCAGGAAACACCATCAGCATGGCCCCCAACGCCTTCCTGATGATCCATAACGCATGGGGCGTCGTGGTCGGCAACAAAGGCGACATGACGGACACGGCAGGCGTCCTGACCAAAATCGACGGGCAGCTTGCCAGCCTCTACGCCCAGAAAACAGGGCAGGGGACGGATGCCATCGCCCAGATGATGGATGCCGAAACGTGGTTTACGGCACAGGAAGCGAAGGATGCCGGGTTTATCGACACCATCCTGCCTGCCAGCCAGAACAAGGCTGCTCCCACGCTGAAAGCTGGGGTTTTTGAACACCAGCCGCAGCCGCCCACAAACACTCTTTCCGTTCCGGACATTGCGGCCCGCCGCCGCACGCTCCGACTGGCCGAAGCCGAAGGCTGACGCCTCTTTCATTCCCTCACCGGAGACAATTTGATGACATCTAAGGAACTGCGCGCCAAACGGGCGAAGCTGATTGAAGACGCACGCGCCCTGACCAACGGCGAGAGCATGACGGCCGAACAGGTCACCCAGTTTGATGCCATGATGGGTGAAGCCAGCCAGATCATGGACCAGATCACCCGCATGGAGCAGGCGGACAACGCCGCCAGAACGCTGGCTGAAGGCATTGCGGCCCGTGCAGAAGCAGGTGGCGTCAGCGCGGATCAGCAGGAAAGCGAAGAACGTCAGCAGGAGCGCGTGTTTGTCGCGTGGCTGCGGGGCGGCATTGAGGCTCTGAGCGGGGAAGACCGCGCTTTTGCCATGCGCCGTGTGCAGGCCTATCAGGCCAGTTTTCAGAATGCGGGCGATATGGGCACCGCAACAGGCCCCGGTGGTGGATACCTCGTTCCGCCTGCCTTTGCCGGGCAACTGCTTGTTGCGCTGAAGGACTATTTCACGGCGCTCAATCTGTTCGACATGATCGAAACCAGCACCGGTGCGGATCTGCCGTGGCCGACCAATGATGATACGGCCCGCCGCGCCAAAATCATTGGCGAAAACCAGCAGATCAGTACGGGCGATATGCAGTTCGGGCAGGTCAGCCTGAAAGCCTTCCTGTATGCGACCGACGCCATTCTGGTGCCGTGGACGCTGTTTCAGGACAGCTTCATGGATCTGGACGGCTTCATTCGTAACGCCATTGCCACCGCCTTTGGCCGCACTCTGGCGGATGACCTGACAACCGGAACCGGCGTCGGCATGCCGCAGGGCGTTCTGACCGGTGCCGCCGCAGGCCCCACCTCCAAAGGTTCGGATCTGATCTATGATGATTTTGTAGAGCTGATTCACAGCGTGGACCGCGCCTACCGCACCGGGGCCACGTTCATGATGAACGATAACACCACCAAGGCCCTGCACCTGCTGAAAGACCAGATCGGCCGCCCGCTGTGGGTGCCCAGCCTTGTCACCGGGATGCCGGACACGTTTGCCGGGTATCCTGTTACGGTCAATGAGAGCATGCCGGACATTGCCGCCGGTGCCACGCCCATCCTGTTCGGCAACCTCAAGAACTACAAGTTCCGCATGGTGAAGCAGGTTTCCGTGGTGCGCCTGAATGAGCGGTATGCGGATTATCTCCAGACTGGGTACTTCGGCTATGCGCGCTTTGGTGGTGGCCTGCCGACGGCAGCCGCGCCCCTCAAAAAGCTGGTCATGGCTGCCAAAGCAGGGGGCTGATAATCCATGATCAGCCTCGCTCTTGATGGTCCTGCCGATGCGGTCCCGCTGGCCCTGCTGGCGGACCTCAAGGCGGATCTGAGTATCATGGATGACAGCAGCGATGCGCGCCTGACGCGCCTCCTGCTGGATGCCTCCAGTATGGCGCTGGCCTATATCGGCCAGCCCATCCTTTCCGGCCTGTGGACGGAAGAGATTGTGATCGAACGGCCGGACAGGCTGAAGCAGATTGTTCTCTCTGCTCGTCCGCTTCTTTCGATCCAGAGCCTGACACGCAACGGCACGGACTGGACCGCAGACCAGATCAAGGGCCTCGTCATTGATCGCAAGGCGGGTCTGCTGTCCTGTTCTTATGCAGGGTGGCACCACTGGAAGTTCGGGGAATATGCCCTGACATATGAAGCCGGATATGTGCCGCCCTCAGTTGCAGCAGACGGTACCGTGCAGGCTGGCACGCTGCCGCCTGTCATCAGCCGGGCGGTGATCCTGACAGCCTCAGCGCTATGGGCAGCGGGAGACCGAGATCCAAACCTGAAATCGGAAAGCGTGCAGGGTGTCGGTTCGACCAGTTGGGCAACGGCGTCCGGAACCGGTGGCATGCCGCAGAGTGCTGCGGACATGCTGGCACCGTTCAGGGGGTGAGAGCATGGGCTGGATCATTCAGGCGCGCCGCCGCCAGATCAACGCCAAGGGCCGCCCTATGACCATTCGGCGGCCGGGCCAGTCGGGTGGCGTGACCATGCGGGGCTATGCTCCGCCTGCGCAGGCCTCCCAGATCGTCAACGGCATGGGGTCTGCCCCTTTTGTCTGTCAGGTCATGGCAGATGCGCTGGCGTCCTACGGCCACCCCGCCAAGGACGATCAGGTGCAGGACGGCCCTAAAACCTACACGCTGACAGACGCAACGCCCGTTTATGACGGGCCGACCCTCTGCGGCTGGACACTCATTGCAGCAGGAGGCGAGAGCCATGACGACACCGGCAGTCTGGTCTGACGCTTGGACCCGTGCCACGGCCGCTGCTCAGGCAGACGGCACACGGGTGCTGGATCAGGCCGCTCAGAATCAGGACGTGCCTGCCGGGCCGTTCTGGGTGCTGGAAACCGCCTCCAGCACGTCTGACCGTGCGGGGGCCGGTGAGCCAGTCAACGTGGAGGACGGCACCGTCTGGTTGCACCTGATGGTACCCAAGGGCACCGGCTCACTCCCGGCGCTGACCAGCCGCAAGGCCATGTCCAATGCCTTCCGGGCAGCCACTAACCTGCCGCCCGGCCTCTACTACCACGAGCACAGTTTTGACCCGCCAGACCTCAATCAGGCGGGCAACCGTATCCGATTTTCCCTCGGTATTGACTACCAGTATCAGGATATCCTCACATGAAATTCTTCGCTCTTTATGAAATTTCGCCCGGATCGGGCACCTACCAGCTTGGCACTGTCGAGATTGACGCTGCCAGCACCTCTGCTGCTGTCGCTATTGCCGCAAAAACTGCCCCGGCAGGCTGCCGCACTGGCGTCTGGCCCTACAAGGCCGTTGCCGGTCTGCCCGATAGCCTGCCGCCTGCTACCGGAGAAACTGGCCAGATGTATGATGTGCTGGCCGAGCCCGCAGGCCCGACAGGCACATTTGCCCCCAGCGGACAGGTGTTTGGTTCATTTGGCGCGGACGCCAGCGGCATGACCCTCTCTCTGGAGCGGTTCTTCGGATATCGGCTTGGCCTGATCCCACAGGGAGCAAAACCTGCTCCGGCCACAACACCAGCACCGGCATCCAGCAGCGGCACCACATCGGCCGCAGGAACAACCTCTGGTAGCGGTTCCACCGTCAGCTCCGGAGGCTCTGCCACGCTGGCAGGCTAACGCGCCTCTCCCTTCTTCATCTGTTTTCACAGGCCGCACTGAGCGGCCTTTTTTTATGGAGGGCCGTATGGCCTACACAGGCGCTACCACCGGTTACGCAGCCGGTGCCGAAACCAACACCACCACGGTCGATTATGCGCTGGAAACAACCTACAACCAGCCTCCGACCGGGGCGTATCAGGCTATCCGCTATACGGATTGCTCACTGGCGGTCAATGAGACGGAAAGCCAGCCGGACGAAATCAATGATATTCCGGAAATGGCACAGTCGGTCCTTAACGGCCGGACCACACAGGGCAGCATTAACGGCATCCTTTCTGTGGGCACGTTTGAGGATATGCTGGCGGCTGTGATGACCTCTGACTGGAGTTCTGTCTCTCTCACCTCAAGCGGAGATGTCAGTTCCAGTATAACCTTTCAGTATTTCCCGGAAATTCTCGGAAACTCCGATGGGAGCTGGGGCATCAAGTTGTGGGGAACAACGGCATTAGGCAGCAACTTACCACCGTCCGGCATTATAATTATTAATGATCCGGGGAATGGTATTAACAATGCCTCAGCCCGGTATTTTGTCAGCAGCGTTGATAATTCTATGCTGAATGTCATGCCGCAATGGACTAATGCGCTCACAAAAGACACAGTTGCATCAAAAAATGCGACGATGATCTTTAACGGGATCACAAACGGGAAAATCGGGAAAACCTTTACCTTCCGTAAGCCGCTTTCCGGTAAGTGGGAACTGTATACCGGGACAATGATCAACCAGGTGCAGATCTCCCTGCAAAAGGGACAGCCTGCTGCCATCAGTATTGATCTGGTGGGCTCTGATCTGACGCTCTCAGATACGGATAATGCCGCATCAGTCACGCCGCGCACAGCTACACCGCTGATTAATACCGTGGAAGGATTTCTTGGCTGCTCCATTTTCGGCAATGCGCCGTCTGGCTGCATCCAGTCTGCCACCATTACACTCTCACGGGATGGCTCGGGTCAGGACACCGGTATGGGCCATGTCGGGGCCTGCGGTGTGCGTTTTGGCAGCTTCAAGGCCGCGATGGAAATCACCTACCTGTTCCGTGACTACAAACAGTTTACAGACTGGGCAGCCAGTAAAACTGGTCCGGTCACAGTTGGTGTGCAGGGCAGTGATGGCGTGGGCTACCAGTTTGCAGTGCTCAACGGCATTATCCGCAACCCGAAAACCCCTATTTCCGGGAAAAACCAGACAGTGGTGGCAACTGTCTCCATTACGGCAAATCCGGTGCCCGGCGGTGGCACGTTTACCATTACGCGCGTCAGTAACTGAGTGACGCCATAACACCCTGATTGCCCGCCTACTTTTTGGTGGGAAAAATCGACATCACCCACATGGCCGCCTCTGAGCGGCCTTTTTTCATGGAGGTCAACATGGCCACTCTCGCAGATCTCAAAACTGACAGCGCCGCAATCAACGATGGTGAGTGGAAGAAAATCGACAAATACCCCGGCCTTGAAATCAAAAGCCGTGGCTTCACCGATCAGTTTATTGATGCGCAGAACCGCCGCCTGCGCAAAGTCGCGGAAAAATACCGCGGTGACGTCTCTGCCATTCCCAATGCGGTCCGCCGTCAACTCAATGCGGAACTGCTGTGTGAGTTCCTTGTGCTGGATGTGCGGGGGCTTTTTCACGACAAAGAGCAGCATCATGCGGTCTCTGTGGAAGAGTTCAAAAACCTTCTGCCGAACCCGGATTATCGTGAACTGATGGGTGCCTGCTGGGAAGCAGCTGGTCTCGTCACGACTGAGGCCGGCAAGCAGGCCGAGGACGCAACGGGAAACTGACAGCGGCGCTCGGCTGGTGGCTTGAGTGGGGATCGTATGACGAAACCCTCTGGGCAGAGTTGGAGGGCACAGAAGAGGCCCGTGTTGATCCTCTGCCCGAATGGCAGTGGATTTGGCGCGCCTGGCATCGGCTCTCTGCTGAGCGCCCCTACGTCACGCAGGGTTTCGGCATCCCCATGGGCGCGACGGTTATTGAGGGCCGCCCCGGAGTGATTCCATGGAGTGCCGTTTTGCGCTGGGCAGAACATCATGGTCTGACCTGGTCCGAGATGGCTCTGCTTGATCGTGTCCTGCTGGCAATGGACAGCATCTACATTCAGCACTGGGCTGCAAAATTTAAAGCAAAGGTCTCCTGATGGCGATTGCTGAAAAGATCAATGCCCGTATCCAGCTGATGGTCAGCCGGACGATGGACGGCGCTCAGTTCAAGGGTCTGATTGGCAATCGTATCCGGCAGGAGCGGGATGCCCTGATCGCATCAGGGGCAGCCGCGCCAGAGTATGTGCGCCGGGTCGATGGCAGTCTGAGCAAGCCGGAAGAAGCTGTGCGGTTGCATGGCGGCACGGTCACCTACATTTTCAGCACGATTGCTCAGGCAACAGCATGGGCACTGGCTGAGTGCCGTAATCGTTCCCCCGTCAGCAGCGGCGCGTTCCGCGATAGCTGGTCCGTGCTGGTGGATGGGAAGGCCTGGACAATATCCCCGGCTCAGATCCCGGCTGGATCAGAGGTCTGGATCGTCAACACCATGCCGTATGCCCGCAAGATTGAGGTGGGCGGCCAGCAGATCCGCGTGCCGCCCCGCATTGTGGAGTCCGTCCGGCAATCGCTGATGCGCCGTTATAAGCGGGTCAAGGCTTTGCGGGCCTTCAAGCCGCTGCAAGGCGGCCGGGACGCACGGGGCGAGCCCGTGCCTTACATCCTGCGGAGCGCAGGTATCGCATCCGGAATTTCATGGAACAAAAAAGAGGGCTGGGGCCGCAAACATGCCGCCTATGTCAGCCGCCGGAAAGACCGGCAGGCAGGTGAGCAGATGCTCTACCCGACCCTCATCCTGACAGAGAAATGGTAAAATCCCATGACAGGGCAGACACAGGTCGAACAGCTGGACGTTATCGTCACCACCCGTGACGAAACTGCTGACGGTGCAGCCAGCGCGCTGCGCAATCTGGAGGCTGTGGAGGCGCGTGGCGTCTCTCTGACCGATGTCCTGTCCGGCATGGGCGACGCCAGTGGGGCGGCCACAAAGACAATGGCAGAGGGTGCTGCCGGTGCCGTCACGTCCTTTGACGATCTGGGCACCCGTGCAGCTGCGCGGGTTAGCGAACTGACCAAAGAGCTGACGCATCTGAGCGGCATGCAGGAGACCCTGCGCACTCAGTCCCAGAAAGCGCTGTCTGAGGGTGTGGATGCCAGTGCGGCCACGCAGGGGCTGGAAAAAGTCGATGCGGAAATCGGCCGTGTTGCCGGTGAGCTGGAAGAGGTACAGGCACGCCTGCGCGCTGCTGCCGTCTCAGAAGACGCATGGAACGGCGCGCTGGGTGAACGCAATGCCATCCTTAATGGCCTGCGGGCTGCTCTGGATGGGCAGACCGAGGCGCAGACCAAAAGTAACGCAGCCACGGCCGCCGGTATCGCACAGACGCAGGATCAGGCATCAGCTCTCTCAGGCGTCTCTGAGCATCTGCACGGAATGGAAGAGGCGGCAGACGCGGTTGTGCCGGCTTTGCATGATGTCTCTGACGCAGCCGAAAAAGGGATACAGGACGTCACCCGGATGGCACAGGCCGGGGAGAAGGCCATGGAGGGTATCAGCACGCCTGACCTGTCTCTGAGCGCCAGCAGCACGGTCACCGTCGAGACGCCTGATATGGGGGATGTCAGCCGCCAGACTGATAAGATCAGCGAGGGGCTGGACAGCCTCAGAACCGAGGCTGGAGCAGTATCCTCTGCACTGGATGGCATGGAGACATCGGCCGGTGCTGCCACCCGCACGCTGAGAGAGGGCGCTGCCGGTGCGGTGGAGGCGTTTGACACGCTGGGCACTCGTGCGACCACCCGCGTCGCCTCTCTGACCGCAGAGCTGACGCGCCTGAGCAGCTTGCAGGAAAACCTGCGGGATCAGGCCCAGAAAGCCATGGCTGGTGGTCTTGATACCTCCACACTGACGCAGGACCTGGCGCAGATTGATGCGCAGATCCAGCGCACGTCTGCCGACCTCACGGAGCAGCAGAGCCGGGTGCGTCAGCTCAAGGCCGCACAGGATGCCCTGAATGCGTCTGAGGCCAGCGCTCCGGGGGTGGCCGGTAGTTCTTCGGCTTCCGTGTCTGCTCCATCTGTCTCGTCCACAGGCGCGCAGGCGCAGGCTATGCAGGCAGATCTGGCTGCCATCAAAAATGCGGCCGGACTGACTGCAGGCGAAATGGCGGATCTGGAACGCGCCGAGGCGTCTGCCTTTACCGGCTTGCAGGCTGGGGCTGACCGGAGTGCTGCCAGCATGTTGCGCACGGCCCGTTCCAGCAGCCAGCTGGCGCGCACATTGCTTCAGCTCGCATCAGCTGAAAGCCGTCTGGATGATCTGCGGGCGCAGGCTGATGCGGTGCCTGAGAGCCAGATGGACAGCTCTGTCAAAAATGCCATCCTTCAGGATGCCCAGCAGCGGGTGACTGTCCTCCAGAAACAGCGTGACACGTTGCTGGAGACCGCTCAGGCGAACGACACTCTGACGGAAGCAGAGAACAAGGGTGGCAGTCTGGTCAAGCTTGAGTCTTATCAGGTTGGCCAGCTGGCAGATGAGGTCCATAAATTTTTCGACCAGATCATGGCCGGTGGAAGTGCCATGCAGGCAGCCTTTTATCAGGTGCCGAACATGGTGCAGGTCATGGGCGGGTTTGGTGCGTCTGTCTCCCGCGTCAGCTCATTTATTTTTGGTCCGGCGGGTCTGGTTGCAGCAAGTGCCGCCGGTGGTCTGGCTCTGTATGAGATGGGGAAATATGCGGAAAGTGAATCGGAAAAACTGGCAAAGCTGAGCCAGCAGCTCCGGGCCACGCGCACGGATGCGGTTGCTATGGCCAGCACCATTACCTCTGCATCCAAAGATCTGGGCAGTCAGCCCGGCTGGACGGATGAAACTGCCCGCACGGCCGCAATCAGTATCGGCAGCACCTATAATTTCAACGGCACGTCAGCCGATATCCAGTCCATCGCAGGTATGGCGCGGGATATTGGCGCCGTATTTGGGTCTCTTGAGGATGGGCTGAAGGCGGTTAAAACCGCCATGGAAGATCCGGCCGCCGAGATCGAGGCGCTGTATAAGCAGCACCTTCCGGGTGTTGATCAGGCGCTGGTGGAGCAGGTTAAAAACCTGCAGGCCGCCGGGCGGCAGGGTGATGCTTATGCACTGGTAATGGGCAAGCTGACGGCTGCCACCAAAGGGGCGTATGAGGACAGCCTGACACCGTTCCAGCGCGCGATGGAAAACCTCAGAAAAGCTGCTGATCCTGCAACGGATAAAATCAAAGACCTGTCTCTGGCCATTGGTCAGTATCTGGTTGAGGGCGTTACGGATCTGCTTAATCTCACGCAAGGCAAGTATGCTCAGGGTGATTTTAAATATGCAGCGGGCACAACGCCGGTTTCCGCGTCTGGGGATGTCTCCGGGACATCTCTGACGGTCAACAAAGACCATCCGCAGATGGTTGGCCTGATGCAGATCAACACGGATTATAAATCCAAATACGATCCCACAACGCTGGATGGAAATATTGATGAGGGGATTACGCGCTTCCAGAATTTCCTGAAGCAGACGGGAAATGTCCGGAGCGCGTTGTCTCTCTATGGCGGTGCTACGCCCGGCAGTGCAAACGCGGATGCCTATGTCAGCAAGCTGGGTCAGCAGGTTGTTTCTCAGCTTCCGCCGGTGATTTCCGGACGCATTGATGCCGAGGCGGAAAAGCTCGGTGCGTCACCCGGTATCGCCAACATCATGAAAATGATTGCCATGGCGGAGAGCAGCGGGAAACAGTGGCAGGACCAGACATACAGCAATGTTGCGCCAAAATCGGAAGGTGCTGCGAATGATAATGCAAAATCTGCTGCCGTTATTGACGACCAGCGCTCTCTGACGGGTGGGGCCGCCAATGATGCTGGCGGTTATAGCTCCAGCAGCTGGAGCCAGAGCCGCACGGAAATTGAATCCTACATCCAGTCAGAACAGAAGCTCCAGCAGACGCAGGTGCAGGGGTCTGAAGCATGGAAAGAAACGTCCGAGCGGATCACCACGGCCCGCATTGCTCTGGCTAATACACTCAGCCCGCAGGAGCAGATTACGCAGGGGCTGAAGGATCAGGATTCAAGCCTGAATTCCCAGACGGGATACTGGCGCAGCATGGCCGAAGTTGTGGCTCAGTTCGGAACTGAGGCCAGAGGTACGGGGGTTGATCAAAAGGCGCTTTCTGCGGCGCTGCAGGAAAGGCAGCGTCAGCTGGCCGCTGCGTATGATGATGGCACCGTTGCCGTGCAGAGACAGGCGCGGGCTCAGCAGGCCATTGCGTCTGTTGCAGGGGCATCTGCGCAGGAGATCCAGCACGCCACAAACTATCAGCAGGCCTATAATGAGGCCTTGGAAAATTTTGACCCGCACTCCCAGCAGTTTGCAGATGCCGTCAATAAACGTGTGACGGCTCTCAACAGCCTGAGCGATGCCCAGCAACGGGCGCAGCAGCTCCAGCAGAACGCCGGGTTGCAGGACAACCTGTCTATGGTGCAGGCGGAGACGGATAGTCTGGGGATGAATGCTCAGGCCCGGCAGGTCATGCTGGCGCGCATGCTGGCGGAAATCCAGATGCACCGGCAGTATGGTGCAATCCTGCCGCAGGAGGCTCAGGACTATGTTGAGCTGACAACGCAGATCGCGCAGGCCTCGGCAGAATACGAGCATCAGCAGCAGGTCCTGCAGGACGTCACTGGCAGCATCTCCGGTATGGCGGACGAACTGAGCAGCGATATCACACAGGGGTTTGTGCAGGGCACATCCAGCGGCATGTCCTTCAAAAACATGCTCAAGGGTGTGGAGACGCAGATTGCGTCTCTGCTGGTTAAATTTGCGCTGATCAACCCGATGCTCAACGCGATTGATGGCCAGTCCCGCACCACATTGTCCGATATCAGCGGCCTCCTGTCCGGGTCAGGCTCTCAGACGTCTACCGCGGCCACGGCGTCCTCTGGCGTATCTGAGGCGGACATTGCCAAAGCTTTTGCTGGCACCGGCATCAGTGCCAACGAGACGGAGAGGACGGAAAGCCTTGCTGGCCTGCAGAATTTTGACGGCGGAACTTATGCGTCTGGCGTCAACGGATCATCCGTGCCGCAATCAGCGGCCGGTGGATTTGGCGGGATCTCGCAAATGTTTGGCGGGACTGGCGGTCTGATGACCAGTAGCGGCATGCAGGCGGCAGGAACGGTAGGGGGTGCTGCCTCTCTGGCCGGTGGTGCAATTGGTGGCATGACGACAGGTTACGCTGTCGGCAAAATGGCCTCTAACCTGACGGGCGGCGGTCAGGGCGGCAAGATTGGTGCGGCTATCGGGAGCGGCATCGGCACTGTCGCCGGGACCGTTTTTGGGGGGCCAATCGGGGGCATGATCGGTGGTACTGTGCTTGGTGCTATCGGCGGGATTATTGGTGGCCTGTTTAATAAGCCTCACTGGTCCTACGATGCGGTTTCCGCATCAGGCGGTCAGCTTGTCGCGGGTGCAAACCGCAGCAAGCATTCCGGTGACGATGTGACTTCCGGCCTCAATACAGATCTGGCCAGCGTCAACGCCGCCTACATGGATGCAGGCATCTCTGTGGTGGACGGGGATTACGGTCAGGTCGGGCATTACCATAAAGGGAAAAAGCACAGCACAACCAGCCTTCAGGATCTGCTTCCGGATGTTAAGCTGCATAGTGATGATGCCAATACCAATCTGGCATTGCAGCAGCTCATGCCAAAAAGCTTCGACAGTGTCGAAATCTATACGCAGACCATTGCTTCCATCAGGCAGCTTGCTGAAACGCTGGACAGCCTGCACGTCTCTGTCAGTAAATTTGATGATCAGACTCATGTAACTGTTGATCACATCACCGGTTATACCGGTGACCTCGGCAAGGTGCTGTCAGGGTTTGACGGCAAAACAGTGTCCACGTCGGCGCTGCAAAGCATGATCGGCAGCTTTAAATCCCTGCTGGATATCACGGATGCAGGGTCGCAGAGCATTGTCAGTCAGGTCGCGGATCTGAGGGAGCAATATAAGCAGGCGGCAGATCAGGCCAAGGCGTACGGGCTGGATTATCAGGTCATCCTTGATAAGGGCGACGCCATTGCCGCCAGGACGATCCAGCGGGAAAACCTGTCGCTCTCTCAGGCTGATGCATCGGTTAATGCCCGCTATCTGGCCGCAAAAGGGGATCAGGAAGACGCGGATCTGGTCAATTTTGACGTGTCAGCCGCACAGCAGATCCAGCAAATGCAGGATAACTGGGAGAGTTATCTCGGGGAGACCTACACAAGCAATCAGGATTACGCCAGCCAGATGGCCGATCTTGAAAAAACGCTTGGGGCAGAACGGATTGCTATCCAGAAAACCTATGCGGACAAGGCGGCGGAAGCAGCGCAGGAGGCAGCGGATAAACAGGCTGAAGCCGCCAAAGAGGCTGCGGATAAAGCCGCGCAGGCGGCACAGGAAGCCGCTGAAAAGCAGCAGCAGATACAGGATCAGGCCACCCAGTCCCTTGCATCAACCTTCAGCGGTCTGACGGATTATGCAAAAGGGCTGAGCACGTCTGACGCATCGCCACTGTCGGTTGCGGATAAGTATGCGGCCGCCAATGATAATCTGCATGCAGACTATCAGGCCGCACTGGGGGGAAACAGCACAGCACTGGGGTCGATCCAGAGTGACATGCAGACCTTCCTGTCTCTGAGCAAATCGCTCAATGGCGGGGGCATTGGCTACACGACTGACTACCAGCAGATCGTGACCATGCTGCAGGCCCTCGGCAATATCGGCACGGGGGATCTGACGGCGGATGCCATGCGCAAGATCACTGAGGACCAGACAACCACGCTGGCAGGCAATCAGCAGCTTCTGCTGGCGGCCGTCCGGCAGCTCCTGTCCGAGATCCGCTTTCAGAACAGCAAGGCTGCGGCCTGATTTTAGGAAAAAACCATGCAACAGCGTTGCTTTCTGGGGTCGCTGGCTTTCGGGCCGGCGGCCTCCCGCACGACCACCTATCTGTCTGATACCGGGTATGTGGATACCACGGCGCATATTCCGTATCCGCCGTATTTATCGGCGTGTCCGGACATGGACCGGGAGCTGGATATCACCCTGTCCGGCACTGGCCTGACCCAGACATTCGGGCAACTGACCGTTAATCTGGCGCCGGGGGTAGCGGATGCGTGTAATGTCAAAAACCACACGGCCGACATTGCACTGCGTACGGGCCTGCGCACGTATGATCCGGGCCGGGGCTGGTGGATGGACCCGGATGCCTCTGCCTGTGTGCCGCTGTTTTCCGGCAGCGCCGCCTCATGGCGGACAGGGGCAACACAGGGCACCCTGACGCTCTCCGGCCCGGCAGCGCTGAGCCGGGCACTGCCTCTGAAAACCTATGCCGGCACAGGCGGGGTGGAAGGGGGCACAACGCTAACGGGGAAGGCCAAGCCAAAGCTGCGGGGCTTTGCCGCCGGCATGACGCCGGTCTGTGTGGATAGCGTCAACCAGATCTATCAGATTTCTGATGCGCCTGTTCAGATTTCCAATGTTTCCGGTACCTCAATCCCCAATCTAACCGTATTTGAAGGCGGCGTGCCGGGGGCGTGGTCCGGCAGTTCCACGGCAGGCAGCTGGTCCTATGGCGGGATGGTCTCGGACATCACCAGCACAGATCCGGCGGCCGGGCATTATGTGGTCGAGACGGGGAGCCGGGGCACGTTCATCCGGCTGGGTGGCACGCCGGTCTATACCATAACCATCAGCGCCACCGGGCTGTTTCCGGATGGCACGCATGTTTCCCGCCTGCATGATCTGGTGCGGCAGATGCTGGTGCAGGATATCGGCATCCCGGCCGCCACAATCGCCTCGGACTGGGCAGACCCATTTGATGCAGCGGCAGGCAGCGCCGTGGCGAGTGATGCCGGGGCCTACTGGGATGGCAGCAGCAGCTACACCGGGGCCGATATGATCACGACGCTGTTGCAGGGCACCCTGCGCAAGCTGACCTATGACCGGGACGGCACGCTGCGGCTGATTGGCATCACGCCAACCTTCCTGACGCTGGTTCCCTCGCTCTGGGGCAAGCTGGCTGTGCGGCCGGATGAGGTGATTGAGATCCGGCAGACGGATCTGCCATCTGAACTGGCTCTGCCATTTACCTGCGGGCGCTGCACCTATGCCCGCAATTATACCGTGCTGAGCGGCAACAATGTGAGCCCCAAAGCTATCAGCGCGACGCTCGGATCTGAACGGTCTGCCGTTACGGTCGGTACGGATGCGCCGACACTGGAGGTTGTCAGCCCACCGGATGTGCTGACGGCCTTCCAGACTGCTGCAGCGGCGCAGGTGGTCGCGGATGCCATCAATAAGCTCTGGACGTATCCGGACAGGCGGCTGTTTTACGTGACCATCCCGTTCGCCCGGATCTCTGATTACAGGATAGGCTCCGAGATGATGCTGTTTGCCAATGTGGATGGTCTGCGCAACGGCATCGGCGGACTGGTGGTAGGCGAATCCTATCGCGGCTCAAGCCCGGGTGAAATTACCTTTACGGTGCTGGTCTGATGGCAAACTGTGCATTTGGCCTGAGCAACCTGCTCAAAACGGCCAGCCTGACAGGATCTGCATCCTACTATGGGCTGCCACAGTTTGCTGTCAGTCAGGTGGCGACAGATCAGGGCAACAACACGGCCGCGTTCTGGTCCGTGGGGGATACCAATAAAACCGCGTGGTTTCAGGCGACGTGGTCAGCCCCCCAGTCTGTGCAGGCGTTTTTTGTTGGCCGCACCAATATGGGTCAGGGCGCAACCGTACAGATCTCGGCCAAACTGGCAGGCAATACCGTTCACTGGTGGGAGGGGAGCCTGACCACCCTGAGCGGGATTGGTCCCGCGCAGGCGGTGCATGTGGCTCCGGCTCCAGTCATGGCGGATACGGTGCTGATTGCGGTCAACGCAAACGGCACAGTGGCGGAGAGCTATATTGCCATTGCACTGGCCTATGTCGGTCCGATCTGGCAGCCGGTGCGCAATATGAGCACCAAATCCACCACCGGGATGGACACCGGGCAGACGGTCAATACCGGCATGGCCGGGGCTGAGTTTGTCTCCCCCGGCTGGATGCGACGCAAGGCTGTGGTGGATCATGAGTCTCTGGATCTGGCTGACATCCCGGTTCTGGAGCAGATCGCCTATATGGCCGCTACCGGCACCAACGTCCTGTTTATCCCGGACCCGGATGCGGACCCACCCACGCTGAACATGCGGACCCTGTATGGCCGCATCCAGCGCGGAGACCTCAGCAATCCCTACGGGGCTGCGCTGCGGCAGCAGACAACGTTCACAATCACCGAGCGGCTCTGAGCCGCTTTTTTATGCCGAAGGACAGCGAGTATGTCTGACTCTAACATGATCACCCGCCCGGAATTTCTCGCCTATCAGGCGGATGTTGATGGGCAGTTTGACGGGCTGCGGAAAGGGATTTCTGACCTGACTGCGCTGGTCAGACGGCTCAGCACCACACGGGCCGTCGTCAATGGGGGCCTGACCATTCTGGGGAGCGCGCTTGGCAGCGGGATTGTGACGGCCCTGCATAGTCTGGGACACTGACAACCTGAAAAACTCGTCCACCCACGGCCGCGCATGACGCGGCCTTTTTTGTATCTGGAAAACTGAATGGATGATCCGATCCTTATCGCCGCCAGTCTGGCCCGGCGGTTTGAAGGGCTGTGCCTTCGGCCTTACGTATGCCCGGCCGGTTACTGGACCATCGGCTATGGCAGCCGCTGGCTGGCCAACGGGGCCGCCGTATGTGGCCGCACAGCCCCCATTACGGCGGCTGAGGCAGACAATCTGCTTCTGACGGCACTCCGGGGGCTCCAGCCTGAAATACGCAAGCTGGCGCGTGTGAGCCTGACCACCGGACAGGAAGCGGCATTGCTGGATTTTGCTTTCAATCTGGGGTTGTCGGCGCTGGCCGAGTCCACCCTGCTGGTGAAGCTGAATGCAGGGCAGGGGGCTGTGGCCCGGAACCAGCTCCTGCTCTGGAACCACATGCACAAAGACGGCGAACTGGTCACCTCTCCGGGCCTGACCAAGAGGCGACATGCTGAATGGCTGGTGTGGGCCGGTCTGCCTGTGCCCTGACGCCATCAACTCTCTACTGAAAAAGGAAATGCCATGGACTGGCAATCTCTTCTGGCATCGGTTCTGCCGATGCTGCCCGCGCAGTATGCGGGCGACCTTGTGACTGTTGGCACCTTTCTGGTGGCGCTGTGCGCTCTGCTGGCCCGGTTCTGGCCGCGTCCGGCTGAAGGTTCCCGCTGGATGAAGCTGTATGCGCTGGTCAACAGCGTGGCGCAGAACAAGGGCCACGCGACCAACGCTTCCGATGCTGACGGCAAGCCCGCCTGATTTTTCAGCTTTTAGGGGGGCGGAATAGTAGTCCGCTCCTTTCTCTTGCCGCCCTCTGAGGCGGCTTTTTTATTGGGATATGACCATGAAGCTTTCTTTCCTGCGGCACAAAGCCGCTGCCCTGATGCTTGCCCTGCTCCTGCCGCTGGCCCTGACCGCCTGTGGCACAGGCCAGACCGTGCAACGCCAGCAGGCTGTTTATGGCCTCAGCCTTTCCTTTGCCGCGGCAGCCCAGCTTGCAGCGGCCTATGAAAAGAACCCGGCAGCAGACCCGGCTGTGGTGGCGAAGCTGAAGCCCGCCTTCCAGAAGGCCTATGAGCAAATCAAACCGCTGGATGAAGCCGCCCGCAAAGGTGACCCTCTAGGGGAGGCCGCTGTGGAAGCGGCGCAGGACGCACTGAACGCGGCGCGGACGCTGGTACCTGCATCCTGACCCCACCCATCACCCAAACTGCAACACACTGAGGAAAACTGACCGATGAACTATACCCAGATTGCCATTTCCGCCGTGGAAGCGCTGATCCAGAATGGCCCGATGATTGTGGCCGATATTAAAGCGCTGCTGGCCCCGATTAAGGAGAGGCGCGCTCCGACAGATGCTGAGTGGACGTTCGCGGAGCGGCAGTTGGATGCCGCGAATGCCGCAATTAAGGCTGACTAATTTTTTGGGCTGCTACTGCGCGGCCCGCACCATGCAATATTGGACTGATGACAATTTCTCTCGTACGCTCACTTCTGCTCAAATAATTTTGGGATGATGTAGCTTCTTCCAAGCCTCTGCTTCTGAAGCAAGTTTTGGAAGAAGGCAAAAATTAGCATTGGGAGCCCGTTTCAATAGCCAATCAGTGTCGTTGGGACTCGAGTAACAAAGCAGGATATTGCCAGTGAAGCTTTTTGCCGGAAGAGAACCACAGGCTTCCGCTCCATTTCCAAAACAAAGATTCATAGTCGTTTTTCTATAAGTATATGTATTTGTTTTTAGCATAGCTTTAAGCAAAGTGGCAGACGGCAAAACATCTTTTGCCATATTTTCAGCGATTTCTCTGGTTGGCGTGTAAATATACAAACTCGATGATTGAAGTGCCCATGAAAAACCTCGTTCACGAGCGTCATATTCTGCGCCGTCATAAACTTTCACAATGATAAATTTTGCCATGCTATCTTTCCAGTAAGTAATTAAGTCAGGAGTTATTCCTAAAAATTGCAGTCCATTCCCGGAACGACAAGAGAGTATGTCCAAATTGTGAAAAAATCCGGGACCCGTTTTTATATTTTTTGCAGGCAGCATATACAAGAAGAGAAAACTTTTAATCTCAATCTCCCAAAATCATAACCTCAAATAAAATAATCTACGCTCTATTGGGAATTAATAATGTATATAATTTATATATTATTTGTATGTTTTCATTAATTTCTGTATCATAACGCAAACAAAGCGATCTAATTTCTGAGTAATTTTCGCTCCTTGGATTCTTAGCTTCGTTATTTAAAAAACTTTCTATAGACGTGTATAATTCAATATTTTGATCCACGGCCAACTTAGCGCCAACTGCGTTTATTATGGCAGTATCGGGTAGTTTCGAAAGGTCGTCTGACCGATTCAAAGCGAGAGCATCACGCATAGCTCTGTGGAAGCGTAGATCTAAAAAAGTCTGATTAATTAAAACTCCGTTTGTATCTCTTAATTCTCCTTGCTGAGACAATTCCTGAAGAAATCTGACAAGCCCTTTGGCTTCTTCTAGAACATTAAAAATTAAAGCATGTAGTGCGATAACATATGCTTTGCTTATGATTGCGCGATTTTTTTCGACCCGTTTCGACTCTGCGCTAGCGATTTTGTAGGTTAACAACGTGGCTACTATAGAAGCTAAAAAAGCGAGAGTGCCGGCGAACAGAGTTTCGAGGCCCGCACTCCTAGCGGCTTTTGCTTGAATTTCTGCCGCCCGTATGGTCGCACGTGCTGCTGTACATGCATCTACGCTAACTACTTGCATCTGAGGCATATGGATCACCGAGAAGCAGTTTATAAGATCATTCATAGTATTATTTTCATAATAAATACTCTTCTCCGAGTTTTCAGTCGGTTCAAAGGTAAATATCAAAATATTATAAACTATCATAAAAATACAGAAAAAATTTTCAAATATTTCTAGAAGTTCAAGATATTCCGCTATAGAAAAAATAATATTAAGAAATATTATTTTTTTCTATATTCCTGCTCCAACCCCAACTTAATAAGCCGCCGGATAGCTTCAGATTCCGTCTTAATACGGTTCTCGAAGCGATAATCTTCAATCTCTTTTGCTACCTCTTTGGGCAACGAGACTAATTTACGCACGGTGGTTTCTGGGTTCACTGCCATGCAGATCACATACACCAAAAATAGCATTGCAGACAATAGTGATGCAGTGATACACCATTGCGACCGAGGCTGAAGATTTGGCCCTTCTTCCTCGGTCTAACCTCAAGCAGGGAGTGAACCCCATGCCCAAGGCTAATGCCTTATCTACCACACAACGCCGTTGTGTGCTTACCGGAATCATGGCTGCACCTTTGCTGGCTGTCACGCCAGCCGTAGCCGCTGCCCAGCTGGATGATGCGCGGCTGTTTGCCAGTCATCAGCGGTTTCAGGCTGCGTATTCGGCTGTGCGCACAATGAGCAACCAGCCTGAGCCAGCCTGCAACACGCCGGAAGCCGATGCTTACGAGGCCTGCTTTGATGCGTTGGTGCTGGAAGAATGTGACCGTCTGGAAGAACTGGCGGCCATTCCCGCCCTCACTCCACAAGGTCAGCGCCTGAAGGCCGAAATCATACTCGCACTTTTGCCTGAGCATCTGCGCCATAGCGAAATGGACGGAGAGACGCAGCTTGTCCTCTCGTTAGCCCGAGACCTGGTGCGGGAGAAAGCAGCATGAGCACCGTAATCCCATTCAGCTTTGAAGAGCACGCCGTGCGGGTGCTGACCCGTGAGGGAGAGCCGTGGTTTGTGCTGGCCGATGTGTGTGACGTGTTGGAAATTGGAAATCCGACGATGGCGGCCAGACGGCTCGATAATGATGAAAAGGGGGTCAATACTATTGAGACCCTTGGCGGTCAGCAGGATGCAAGCATCATCAACGAAAGCGGCCTTTACACCCTCATTCTCACCAGCCGAAAGGCCGAGGCTAAACGCTTCCGCAAGTGGGTTACAGCGGAAGTCCTGCCCTCCATCCGCAAAACGGGCAGCTATGCACTGCCCACCAGCAAGGCAGAATGGTTCAGCCGCTTCGCCCGCGTGCTGTGCCTGTGGGATGCAGTAGGGGAGGCCGCAGCGTATCAGGAATGGCAGAACTGCGGCCTGCCATTCCCCATGCCCCGCAAGCAGGGCGTGCGGATTCTGATGGAAGCCACGCTGGACATGCCGGTTCTGGACCCCGGCCCAGACCGGCCACCCTCAACAGCCAAAATCATCGCCTCCCGGCATAATGGCGCGTTGGGAGGCCGCCCACGCAAAGGGGAAACCCCGATAGAGGCCCGCCGCCGCAAACTGCATATGGTGGATTCAGAGGTCATCCCGGCCCCGGACGGGCAGAACGCCACCGTTATCACCTACGCCACACACCCGGAGCAACAGGAGCGATTC
Source organism: Acetobacter persici (assembly GCF_018256955.1). Taxonomy (NCBI): domain Bacteria; kingdom Pseudomonadati; phylum Pseudomonadota; class Alphaproteobacteria; order Acetobacterales; family Acetobacteraceae; genus Acetobacter; species Acetobacter persici. The sequence continues at coordinate 335,151 of NZ_JAERKU010000003.1, read as the reverse complement.
TCCGGCGTGTGAGAGCAGGGCAGGGCAGGGCAGGGGGCAAACTGGCTGATTTTGCCCCCTGCAAGGCAGCCCATAGCGCGACCTTCTATACTGAGAGCAAAAAGGCAGGGCCTCCTTCCGCTAGTCAAACCTGTCTTTTGGCGGAATGCTCCAATCCAGATGGCCCGCAATAAAATCCAGCGCAGATGATATTTCTGATAGCAACGAATCTAAATATTCGTTTAGGAAGGAACTCTCGTCGCTTCGCTTTATCACAATGCTTCTCGGTTGCTCTGGCAGAACAACGGTGCCGTACCAAAACCCATTGCAGTAAACCACGGAAAGAGGTCGTTCTAAAATTATTGGCTCCTTCATTTTGAAAGAAATCTTTAAGTTTCCAGCACGGGAAAGGGGAGTTTCTTCCTGATCCAGAGACAGGCTTATATGTAAATTTTCAATATCGTAATGGTCTTTGACGTGATTTTTTATGAGGCTCTCTAAACCGGCAACAAAACCATCCAAGCTCCGGGTATCGCTCTGTGGAATAATATGGACGCTTCTGGAACGCATTTTATGCCTCAGCCCTGATGAATAATTTACCGAAAATTAACACTTAATGGGCCGGCCACACAAATTTATATCAATTTCAATATAGCAATCCTCATAGGGTGCGCCCGCTGCCATGTGCAGATACATTTTTCGTTCCAGGAAAGGTGTGTGCTCATGGAAAACATAGATGTAATTATTAGCAAACAAATAATAAGAATAGCTGTAATAATTAAGTCTATTTTGGGGGATGATATCGATAATAACCTCGGAAAAATATACAATACAGAGGCCGCCATCTGTCGTGATAGAGAACGATACAGATGCTATCTGATTGAGGAGTTAAGCTATAACTCTCATTACGCTGCACTCCTCGGAAACGATGCAACAAAAACCTTGTTAAAGATCCTGAGGACTGAAGAGCGTCTGCATTTTTCAGATCTGTTCAGAGTGCTGGCATACTGTGCGGGAATGGCAGGCTTAAAAAAGACCGAGACGACTATAGCGCCCGCGCTACCCAGCATGCCCACGCTGGAAAATGGACCAGAAGCCTGCCTTGGTTATGCGCTGGCAGGCCTGATTTACGATACAGGGGTAGGGGCGGCCCTGCTCGATATCTATGATCCGGAGCCGCATATCTGTGGTGTGAAAATCCTCAATATAGGCAGTTTTCTGGAGTTTTCTCACACAACCGGCGGACTGAACATCGTGGAGATAAAGGAGCGCATGCTTGATTATCTGAACGAGAACATCGAGCGGCTTGCCCTATATAACACCCAGCCTTATGGCCCGGGCGACGGCACCGCACGTCGTTTGCGTCTGTAACTTAAAGCGTGCTGAAGTCAGATACAGGCGCACAGCCGCCTCAGATACGCCCAGCTTTTCCGCCACCTTCACTCCCATATGTCCGTCAGCATAAAGCGCCAGACACTGCTTTTCCCGGAACGACAGACTGGGAGCGGAGATCTCGTCACGCAAACCGGCCTGTCTGGAAAACCATTCGTGAATGTAGGTACCTACCTGAGAAAACAGCCGGGAGTAGTTTGCCTTGTTCTCTATCAGATGAGCCTCCTGAGCCGTGATCGTCAGGATTCCCAACTCTCCCCTCAAACCTCTCAATGGCAATGTGATGCCGGAACTGGAAGGCTCGTATTCCCGAAAGAGGTTCATCACCTGCTTTTCTTTAGCAGATTTGCATTCCAGGTCTTTCCAGTTCACCGGCAGGATACTGTTGAAAGCGGCCTTCACCGCCGGGTCATGCTGCACAAAATTCTGCTCATAGTAAAATTTTTGCCATGCAGTACTATGAGTGCTGATAAATGAATCTTCTGCTTTGATATTTGGATGCGCCGAAAGAAATACGTATGAAATATTCCGTATAGGGAACACTTCCCTGATCTTGTCGAACGTGGATAAGAAACTTTCTTTTCGGGAAAAAGTCTCTATTTCTTGTAGGATAGCGCTATCCATCGAATATGGCCTGTTTTCTTCATAGTCCATACTCAAGGCCTCCGTTCCGGTGCTTGCCCAGCCATAACAGGCGAGAAGCACCTTAACCGTGTTGAAAATATTTTACGCGAACGGAGAGGTTAGATTAGAAAATACAATTCGGAAACCCATTCAGGCACGTGCAGCGTTCTCCAGAGCATAGCGCCGCGCTATGTCATGCATCCGGCGTTCAGAGATCTCAGAGGTTCCGAGCGTAATCGGCGCACCCTCATATTCTGAGGTCATAACAGGTGTCGGCGCCCAGCCGGATTTATTGAGCACACGCAGCATTGGATTGAAAAAAACGCCGGTCACGATATCGATACCTGACCCAAGGCAGATTTCTGAGAGCCTGACAAAAAGCTCACCCGTGTATGCCAGGCTATCGCCTTTTTTGAACGTCGCGCAGTAGCGCGTCGCTTCCCAAATGTTGGAGGCGTAGATATCCGGACAGCCGGGAAAAAATTTGTAAAATATGTCTCTGAGCATTGTCGGCCCGGTAGTGGGCAGCAGCCTCATTGACGTAACGTGTGACCCATCCGGCCTTTCGGCCACGATGTAGAGCGGATTGTGCTCCCTGTCATAATCGTCTTCCTCCCGCTCACGCTCGACCACCACATCCCAGTTCATGCGCTTATGGAAAATATTTGCACGAGCATGCACCATATTTTCATAAGAACGATAATTCCTCATTTTTTCTGAGTAAGTGAATACTTTCAACATGCTGGCTCTCCCTAAGTTGGCAGAGCTAGAAATCTTATTTTTTTAAGATTTTATAAATATATCGAAATCAATATAGAATCTTATGGTTGTGCTTCGTCACTTCGCGACAAATACTTAAAAATTTAGACTGTGTGCATCAGGCAAGCGATTACGACCGCACTCTGTCATGGCACGCAATGCAGCCACGTAGCCTCCACCAATACCTTCACCAACAACATGAGACACCGGAAGCCATGAAGGCTCTTCAGCTCGGCAAAAACGTCTCAGCAACGGCAAAATCATTGCACGGATTTTGCACGTGCAAGACAGCCCAAAGGGGGTGCAATCCGTACAATTTTGACGAAATCTGAAAAAGGGGAAAGAACCGGAAACCACGCAAAACCCGCAGAAAACTGCTGTTTATCGTGGTGGGTGCGACAGGGATTGAACCTGTGACCCCCGCCGTGTGAAGGCGATGCTCTACCGCTGAGCTACGCACCCGGTTTGTGGGTTCCTATTAGCCGAGCCCTGCGGGCTTGGCAAGACGGGAAAAGAATTAATTTTCTCCGGCTGCCAGACTTTCCCGCTTCATCTCCAGCTCAAGCCATTTTTCTTCAGATTCAACGAGTTTCTCCTCAATCTTCTGAAGGTCAGCACTGTATTTCTGGAACAGTTTTGGATCGCGGCTGTAGAGACCGGAATCTGCCAGTCTGGTGCGCAGGGTTTCAGCCTCACGCTCCAGCTTTTCCATCTCTTTTGGAAGATTATCCAGTGCAAACTGGTCTTTATAACTCAGCTTTTTCGCGTTTGAGCGGTTCGTACCCGCTGTTTCCTTGGACGGTGAAACACGCACAACGGGCTTTTCGGAAGACAGGGCTTCTTCCACTGCGCCGTTCTTCTGGATCAGCATGTCACTGTAGCCACCGGCATAATCGGTCCAGATGCCGTCGCCGTCCGTGGTCAGGACAGAGGTCGCAACACGGTCCAGAAAATCACGATCATGGCTAACCAGAAGCACTGTGCCATCATAGCTTGCCAGCATTTCCTGAAGCAGGTCGAGCGTTTCCAGATCCAGATCGTTTGTTGGTTCATCCAGAACCAGAAGGTTGGAGGGCTGCGCCAGCGCACAGGCCAGCATCAGCCGTCCGCGCTCTCCACCAGACAGAACACCAACAGGGGTCCGAGCCTGTTCCGGCTTGAAAAGGAAATCCTTCATATAGCCGATGACATGGCGCTTCTCAGTGCCAACCTGAACCATGTCACCACCACCGCCGGTCAGGGTGTCGGCAAGCGTTTTATCAGGGTCCAGGGTACGGCGCTGCTGGTCCAGTGTGACCATTGAAAGGGATGGCCCAAGAGCAATTGTGCCACTGTCCGGCTGATCCTGCCCGACCAGAAGACGCAGCAAGGTAGTTTTGCCTGCGCCATTCGCGCCGACAATGGCAAGCCTGTCTCCCCGGAGCACACGCAGGTCCAGATCCCGGACAATGCAGCGCTCCCCCCATGATTTGCTGATATTTTCTGCAACAGCAACAAGCCGGCTGGAGGTCGAGGCACTCTGTGCCGTAAGCGTGACGCTCCCCTGTACACGCACGGCGTCTCGTCGGGCTGCCCGCAGCGCCGCCAGTTCCCCTACACGGCGCACATTCCGCTTCCGGCGGGCTGTTACGCCATACCGCATCCAGTCTTCTTCCCGCGCGATCTGGCGGTCGAGTTTATGGGCGTCGCGCTCTTCCTGCTCGAGCACTTCTTCTCGCCATGCTTCAAAACGACTGAAGCCCTGATCAAGACGCCGGGTCATGCCGCGATCTAGCCAGACAACTGAGCGGGAGAGGGTGGAAAGCAGCCGCCTGTCATGGCTGATAATAACCATGGCACAGTTCAGGCTGAGAAGTTCGCGCTCCAGCCACTCAATGGTGGGCATGTCCAGATGGTTGGTCGGCTCATCCAGCAGCAGAATATCTGGCGCAGAGGCCAGTGCTCCGGCAATCGCACAACGCCGCGCTTCCCCACCGGAGACTGTGGCCGGATTTTCTTTTCCGGTCAGCCCAAGCGCATCCAGCATGGCCGCAGCGCGCCATTCTGAAGATGGGTCCGTAATCTGCGCCAGTACATAGTCTGCCGTTGTAGCATAGCCGGAAAGATCCGGCTCCTGCGGCAGATAACGCAGACTGGCACCGGGCTGTAGAAACAGTGTCCCGGAATCAGGCTGAATAACGCCTGCTGCAATTTTCAGAAGGGTTGATTTGCCGGACCCGTTACGGCCGACCAGACAAAGCCTCTCTCCGGCTGATACGGAAAAACCTGCCTTATCAAGCAGAGGATTTCCACCAAGCGTGAGAGTAATGTCCTGAAGGAGAAGGAGAGGGGGAGCCATTCCCTGTTTCTGTGGCAGAGTGGGTGCGGGCGCAAGAGGCTATCTTACGCAACAGTTCCCTTTGCGCGGGAAAGAGCCTGATTGCTGACAGCCTGATAGGTCGCAACAGCGAGTGTGAGGGGTTCAAAAGGCTTGGTAATGACGAAGCTCGGCTCGGACGTCTCTCCCGTCAGCAGGCGCTCAGGATACGCCGTAACGTAAATAACCGGCGCGGAATGGGTTTTGGTGATTTCCGCCACGGCGCGCATGCCATCCCCACCTGCACCAAGATTGATATCCGCCAGAATCAGACCGGGGCGTGTTTCCTGCGCCAGACGAATGGCATCAGCCTGTGTATGGGCCACTCCGGCAATCCTGTGCCCGCATTGCAGAACAAGATCTTCAATATCCATGGCGATAATCGGCTCGTCCTCAATAATCAGCACGGATGTCTGAATACCGGTCTTGAGGTAGGCGTGGGCCTTTTCAAGCTCTTCAGAGGCATCCTGAGCCGGGAGTTCGACAATTCTGGCCGCCATATCGAGTGAGACTTCTTCCAGCGTCGTCAGCAGAAGAAGCTGGCGCTGCTTTACAGAAAGTCCGTGCTCCGGGCCATCATTCTCAGGCTGCGCCGCGAAATGTCTGGAAATCGCCTGATAAAGCCTGCAAAGAGAAGGCAGGTCATCTGTGGGGCGGCTTGTTGTGAGCGTCCGCAGACTTTCCGCGACAAGAAGATCTCCACGGGGCTGGCTCCCTGTCAGTGCGCGGGCATAACGCCTGCCGTAGGGTAACGCCTGAATTAAAGCGCTGCGCAGCGACTCTGGCATGACAAGGCTCCTTCGCATGGAGTAGGGCTTAGATAAAGCACGACCGTAACGATGACATGTGTCATTGTTTGCAGAAAAGGGGAAGTGTTCTGATTGGCAACCGACAACATTCTGACAATGTTGCCACGACATCGTTCTCTCGCACAGAGCTGTTAGCGTTAGTTCCGTCGCTGCGTGCATTTTCTCGTTTTCTGGCAAGAGATACCGCTCTGGCGGATGATCTGGTGCAAGAAACCCTCGTGCGTGCGCTTAGCAAGGCCGAGCAGTTTGAGCCCGGCACCAACCTGAGGGCGTGGCTTTTCTCCATTCTGAGAAATTTTTTTCTGGAGCAGACACGCCGGAACACGCGGGAAAAAGAAATCCTGAATGATTATGCCTCCAGCCCCGACAGAGTAACACAAAGCCGCTCCCCCACGCAGGAACGCGAGACCATCCGGGAGCTGGATCATTTTTTGTGGACACTCTCCCCCTTGCTACGTGAAGCGCTGGTGCTGATTGGCGCACAGGAAATGTCCTACGAGGATGCGGCCATGGTGTGCGGCGTGACGGTTGGCACGATGAAAGTACGCGTCTCCCGCGCACGGGCACAGCTTCAGGTCCTGCTGGAAGCCCCGGATGCGCCTGAAGAGCCTTCCGCCGCCTGCTAAAAAACGATTGACGAAATTTTTTTCAAAAAAACATGTAACCTTTTCCTGCTGCCGTTCATTCACCCTGCAAGATAAGCAAAAAGGCAGGGACAAAGATCATGACACAGTCATTCCACGATCAGGTTATCGCTATCCTCCCTAAACTGCGCGTTCAGGCTCTCGCACTCACGCGCAATCGCGCAGCAGCGGAAGATCTGGTGCAGGACGCCGTTTGCAACGCTCTGGCCGCTCAGAACAGCTTTGCGCCGGGTACTAATTTTGCCGCATGGATGCATCGTATTCTGCGGAACCGCTTTATTTCCGATCTCCGCAAAAAGCGTGACACGACAGATATTGATGATATGCCCGCATCCTTTCTGGCGACCAACGCGCCTCATGAGGACCGGATTGTTCTGAAAGATCTGGATGCAGCCCTTGCACGGCTGCCAGACGACCAGCGGGAAGCTCTTGTTCTGGGTGTGCTCGAAGGAATGAGCTATCAGGAACTGGCTGAGGTTGCGGGATGCGCTGTCGGGACCGCCAAAAGTCGTGTATTCCGTGCAAGACGCCAGCTTGAAGCCTGGATGCTGGGTGAAGAGCATGTGGGGAATGAACGCCTTAAAGCGCAGGCCGCGACATTGCGCCGCAAGCTGAGCCAGCAGGACAGCCAGGACTCTTCCAGAGCTGTCTGACAACAGGATAATGTGGGTCTGACCCCACAGAGAGAAGTGGAAGAGACTGAGCGGGCTTGGGCATGTCAGATGATGATTTACGCGGACGATGTGACCTTACCATCCGGCCGGGTGTTACAATGCCGCCAGATGGGCAAGACCATGGATAAAAAGCCACGAGAAAAACCAGAGAAAACGTCTGATCAGGCGTTTGATCTCTGGTTGAAACGCGGGCTGCATCAGCTTTTTGATGACGTGGCGAATGAGCCCATCCCTGAAGAATTGCTGAGGCTGATTGAAGAAGATCGCGGAGAATAACTCTGAGCAGCAGCGCAGGGGAGGGCGACGATGGCACTCACTCCGTTACGCCTTTCTCTCGCTGCTCTCAGGGTTCGGCCATATTTTCGCAACCACCAGCGCGCGGATGCGCGTACTGATCTGCCTTTCGGGTATCCCGGTTCTGGCGGTCAGCACCATTCTGGCCCTTCATAATTATAACGAGCTGATGGTTGGCAGCGCACAGCGCGCCGCTATAGCCATTGCACGTCTTGATCTCCAGTTTCGCCATGATACGGACCGTCTGCGCAGCGCGCTTGAAACAATCGGCGGGATGGGACTGACCCCTGAGCAGATTGGTCACGCTCTCCGACTGGCGGAGACCATGAGCGGCCAGCGCTATTGTTTTATGGGCGTGCTTGATAGTGACGGACGGGTGATCCAGACCATCACACCGCCGGGCAGCAGTTGCCAGAATATGGGTATTACAGAGCCGCCCCCCTCTTTTCAGGGAACGCTTCTGGAAGCAGTGCAGGAAGATGGAAACCCGGATTCCAAAGGATCCTTCCTCCGCATTACCGTTCCGGCCATCTTTCTTTCAATTCCCGAAACCCGAGGCTATCTGGTTGGCATATTACAGCTTTCCCGAAAAGCCGCTTATCTGGCCAACAGTGCCGGGTGGCAGGCTTTCTCCGATGAAAGCAACCCCTTACAGGCCTGGCTGATCAATCAGGACGGATCGCTGTCTTCTGTCTGCACGGACTGCCGATGGGCTCCACCGGCACCGGCTATGGTGCATCAGCTACAACGGAAACTTGATGCCAGCGAAGGGTCAATAGTTTCCATGCCCACGTCTGAGGGGGGATATGCTTTAGGGGCCATTGCGGGCGGAGCGGACATCCTGGTTGTCACGCAGCGAACACCGCGGGAGGCAGATGCCCTGCGGACTATGGTGCTGGAAATCTCGGCGCTGATGATTCTTCTGGTGGCTGGCCTGATCGGGGTCACACTGGCTGCAAATATTGTTCTGGTTATGCCCCTGCGCCGCCTGACCTATTCCGTGCAGAAATGGCAGATGGAAGGGGTCTTTGACGCCCGCATTACCCGCTCCATGCCGCTGGAACTGCAACGCCTCGGGCAGGCTTTTACCCGCGCGACACGCAGACTGAGCCGACACGAGGCACGCCTGAACAAGGCCATGGCACATCAGGAACTTCTGATGCGCGAAATTCATCATCGTGTGAAAAACAACCTCCAGATTGTGGCCTCGTTGCTCAATTTGCAGGCCAGCCGGATTTCTCACCCCGAAGTGCGGGCGGAATTTGCTCTTGCGCGAGACAGGGTCCGGGCTTTGGCGACCCTGCATAAAACACTCTACGCGGAAGACCGGCTTGATAGTCTGGATATGGCCAGCTTTCTGAGAGAACTGTGTGAACAGACGCTGCATGTGGCCGGAGAGGGAGAGACTGACCGGATTACCCTCAGAGTTGAATCGGATGATTTCCGGATGAACCCGGATCAGGCCGTGCCTCTGGCGCTGATCATGACCGAAATTGTCACAAACTCCATAAAATATGCTTTCCCGGACGGGCGACGCGGGACCATTTCGGTTGAACTCCGCCTGATGGACGGCATTGTCACCCTCACAATCGCGGATAATGGAATCGGATGTGATTTTGAGGATGAGACACCGGGCGAACGGCAGGGGATTGGCAGAAAACTGATCCGCGGCTTTGCAAGGCAGCTTAACGCCCAGCTCTTCAGAAACGGGGAAAACGGGACCATCTATAGATTTGTGTTTCCGTTGATCAGCGAGTGAAAAAATCAATTTTCAACGAAAAAACAGAGCAGGTCCCTACACCCCGGTATGGGCGCTATGCTCTGCCCGCAGTAGGGAGCGGCGTCGTTAGGTGTTTGCGTGATCGCCCGTCCGGTATAAATGCCTGTCTATGAGTGGTGACAAAGCAGCGATACGCGGCTGGACGCGGACACAGTCGCGTCTGGGGCGTCAGGCAGCGCGGCCTGTGATAATTTTTGGGCTGCTATCCAGTCTGCTGGGTGTCGGGCAGGCATGGTGTGTGGCAACCGTTCTCGGGCACGCCCTCATGGGTCTTGTTCCGGGGGTGCCTGCGTCAAACCTGCCTGTATGGCCTGTTTTCGCCTTTGCCGGGCTAGCGCTCCTTCGTGCCCTTATTATGGCATTGAGTGACACATCTGCCGCAAAAGCCGGAATAGACGCCCGCCGCAGATTGCGCGGGGAGGTTCTGACCTCAATCCTGACAGGAGGTCCGGCGCTGCTCCGTAAGACTCATAGCGGAGAACTGGCGACGATCGCCGTGGATCGTGTGGAAGCACTGGATGGTTTTTTTGCCCGCTGGGTTCCGGCGTCCGCCCTCTGGATTGCTGCGCCTATCCTGATTTTGCTGCCTGTCGCGTTTATTCAGCCGCGCGCCGCTCTGGTGCTCGGGCTGTGTGGCGCAACAGTCCCGTTTGGGCAGGCTGTGTTTGGCATTGGGGCCGCCGTTGCGTCCCGCAATCAGTTTCTGGCTATGACGCGCCTTCAGGCCCGCTTTCTGGACCGCGTGAAGGGCATTGCCACCATTGTTCTGGCAGGCCGTGCCGAGGATGAAACGCAACGACTGGGGCAGGCCGCCGAAGAGCTTCGACAGCGCACCATGAAGATTCTTCGCGTCGCATTTCTGTCCTCCGCCTCCATTGACTGCGCCATGGTCGTCGCTCTGGTTCTGGTCGCTGTCATGGATGGCAGGCAGGCGCTGCTGCTTGCTAACGGAGCGTCTCCTGCTCTGACATACACGCTGACAAGCGGCCTGTTTGTTTTGCTGCTCATTCCGGAATTTTTTGCGCCTCTGCGTGCGCTGGCTCTGGCGTATCAGGACCGTGCGCATGCGCAGGGGGCTGCAACGGCCATTCTGGACCTGCCTGAAGCTCTGCCGCGCCCCTCACCAGACGGTGCCCGGACGGTCAATGCCTCAGGTGTCATGATTTCTCTCGAAGACGTCAGCTTCACCTGGGACCCGGCACGCGGGCCTGCGCTGGACCATGTGAGCTTTACCGTGCCCGCCGGAGAAACGCTTATTCTCGCTGGTCCGTCTGGTTCCGGCAAATCGACGATCATGGAACTCCTGCTGGGCTTTATTCAGCCTGATAGCGGAAGCGTGCGCCTGAACGGAGCGCCGCTGGACAGCATTGTTCCGGATGCCTTGTCCCGGATGATTTCATGGATCGGTCAGAAACCTGTTCTGTTTGCAGGCACGCTGAAAGAGAACATTCTGTTCGCCCGCCCTGATGCGGATGACGCTGATCTTATGGCTGCGGTCAAAGCCGCGGCGGTTGACCAGTTCCTGCCGTCTCTGCCGGATGGTCTGGAAACGCGGATTGGAGAAGGGGGCTTTGGTCTGTCCGGTGGGCAGGCGCAGCGGATTGCAATTGCACGCGCCTATCTGAAAAACGCCCCCATCCTGCTGCTGGATGAACCAACGGCCCATCTGGACCCCGCAACAGAAAAAAGCGTTTTTGAAAGCCTGCAACGTCTGGCCTTGCGCCGGACTGTTGTACTCGCCACACATTCCGCTGCTGTGCATATGTTTAACGGTCGGCGTGTGGACCTTAATCTGGGGCGGGTTGTGACACGGCAGGGAGCTGCGTGAGATGAACATATCCGACCAGAAAGAAGCCAGCACGCCCGCTCTGACTGATTGTCAGGCCGTTCTGCGTATTCTGGGCCTCTGGCGCAGACAGGCTCCACGGCTAATTATTGGCGTCATGCTGGCTCTGATTGCCCTTTGTCTGGGCCTTGTGCTGATGCAGGCTTCGGGGCTCCGTCTGGCCAGCAGCGTTCTGGGTGAGGTGGTGATCACTACTGCTCTGTTGCGCTGGGTCGGCGGTGGCCGGGTTGTTCTGCGCTATGCAGAACGGCTTTTTGCGCATGATGCCATGTTCCGTGCGCTGGCGGACCTGCGTGTCTGGTTTTTCCATTCTCTGGCACAGGGCGCGGCAGCGGGTCTCGGGTTCCGGCGGGCAGGCGATATGCTCTCACGCCTTGTGTCGGACATTGGTACGCTGGATGGGCTGTATCTGCGTATTTTTGTTCCCTTTGCCTGTGCGTGCCTGACGCTGCCCATTCTGGTCGTTCAACTGGGCCGCCAGAACATTGTGCTGGGCGTGGCGGTAGGTGTGCTCTTTGCCTGTTCGGCGTTTGGGGTACCTTACCTGATTGCCCGCTCCGGCCGGGCAGAAGGGGAGCGTCTGGGGAAAAACCTCGCGGCCCTGCGTATTGGCGTACTGGATCTGGTAGGTGGCTTACGGGAAATCCGTGCTTTTGGTGCAGAAGGGCGTATTCTCTCGCATGTGCAGGCTGATGACGCCGCTCTGCTCGCTGGCCAGATGCGACTTGCGCGACGGGCCGCGTATGCCAACGCCTCCGCTTTTCTGTGCGGGCAGGCAGCAATCTTTCTGGTGCTTCTTGCTGCTGCCGGTGTGTTTGCTCTCCATCTTTCCCCGCTGGCCGTAGTCGGCAGTCTCTTCCTGACGGTTGCGTCTTTTGAGAGTGCCGCAACACTGACGCGGGCAGGCTTGCAGGCAGGCGTGATGGGGGCTGCGGCGCAGCGCGTGGTGGAAGTCGCTGCCCATACCCCGGACAGCAAACAGAGCGAGGCGCAGACTGAGGCTCCGGCGGGAACCGATATTCGTCTTGACGGTGTAAAGTTTCGCTGGGCGCCCGATCGTCCGCTCGTGTTTGATGGGTTAACGCTAGATATTCCCGCGGGCGCACGTATTGCCATCCTTGGCCCGTCAGGGGTTGGCAAATCCAGCCTTGCGGCTCTCCTGCTCAAGGCTGCCACGCCGGAAGCAGGCAGTATCACGCTTGGCGGAGAAGATATTTCCCATATCCGCGCGGACTCCCTGCGGCGGCGCATGGCGTGGTTATCTCAGGCTACGCATCTGTTTGACGACAGCATCCGGGCCAATCTGCTTCTTGGTCGCCCCGATGCGACAGAAGACGATCTGTGGAAAGCACTTGAAGACGCTGCTGTAGCGGACGTGGTGAAGACGCTGCCGGACGGGCTGGACACGTGGCTTGGTGAAGGCGGCATCAAGCTGTCTGGCGGGCAGGGGCGACGCATCGCACTCGCCCGCACCCTTCTGACGCAGGCTCCGATTCTGATTCTGGACGAGCCAGCTACCGGACTGGATGCGCAGACAGAGCAGGAGTTCCTTCGTACGCTCAATACCGTCACAGAAGGCCGCACAGTCATTCTGATCGCGCACCGGCTGACCGGCGTGGAAACTCTGGACCGGATCTGGCGTCTTTCGGGCGGTCTCGCGACAGCTGCTGCCGCCTGAGCCATAGATTATGCGGCCATAGCCTGAGCGGGGCGCGAAAAAAGTTGGCGTCCGCACTGTTTTGCAGGCAGATTTAAAAAATTACTGTGAGCATTTTTTTGCTCTATTGGAGATACATCTATGCGCCGTCTGCTGCCTCTTCTCGGCCTTTCCGTCCTTGCTGCGTGCGCGTCCCAGCCTGCACGCAAATATGTTGTCTTCTTTTCCAATCAGTCCGTGGAACTGAATGACACAGCCCGCAACGTCATTGCGGAAGCCGCGCGCAAAGCCCAGAACCATCCCGGCAGCATTGTGCAGGTTGAAGGCTACGCGGCCGCTGGCGGGGACCTGTCCGCCGATGCCCTGATTGCTATCCAGCGCGCGAAGCTGGTGGCGGAAACCCTGCATGAAGACGGTGTCTCTGGTGACCGCATTCGCCAGACCCCGCGCGCACCAAGCAGCGGAGAAGGCATGACAGTGGGCGCGCGTCGCGTGGAAATTGAGCTGGTCAGCCCCTGATTTTCTATGAGTGAAACGCAGACCGACAGAATACCTCCGGCTCCTGCTCTGTTGCGGGATACCGGGGGGCGTGACCGGTTTGTAGGAACCAGCCCGAAAGACGTCCTGCACGCCGTTTTTGGTTTTCCTGATTTTCGGAGCTTGCAGGGGCAGGCCGTCGCGTGCGTCATGAAGGGCCGTGACGCACTGGTCCTGATGCCCACAGGCGGCGGTAAAAGCATTTGTTATCAGGTGCCAGCTCTGTGCCGACCGGGGATGGGGCTGGTCATTTCTCCGCTGATTGCCCTGATGGATGATCAGGTCGCGGGCTTGCGGCAGGTCGGCATCAACGCCGCCGCCCTTCATTCTGAACTGGAAGGCGATGAAGCCGCAAAAATCCGGTCTGATCTGGCTGCCGGGCGCGTTGATCTGTTATATGTGTCGCCCGAACGGCTGCTTTCCCCCGGCACGCTGGAACGGCTGACACGGCAGCCTGTTTCTATTATTGCAATTGATGAAGCGCATTGTATTTCTGCGTGGGGCCATGAGTTCCGCCCGGAATATCGTGCGCTGGCGTCTCTCCCCAAACACTTTCCGAACGTCCCCCGGATCGCTCTGACCGCCACAGCGGATGAGCGCACCCGCGAAGATATTCTTACCGCACTGGACATGCCGGACGCTGAAGTTCTGGTCTCCAGCTTCCACCGTTCCAACCTCAATATCGCGGCTTTGCCCAAAGCCTCGGAAATGCGGCAACTCACATCCGTTCTTGAACGGCACAGAGACGAAGCCTGCATTGTCTATTGTGGTAGCCGCGCCCGGACAGAGCGGATTGCTGCGGCGCTGCGGGATAAAGGCTGGACAGCTCTGGCATTTCACGCAGGGCTTTCCCCGATTGAAAAACGAGCAGCTTTGCTGCGGTTCCGGTCCGGGGAGCCAATCGTTATTGTCGCCACCGTCGCGTTCGGGATGGGGATTGACCGCCCCGACGTTCGCGCAGTCATTCACCTTGATATGCCGGGCTCACCAGAGGCCTATTATCAGCAGATCGGGCGGGCAGGGCGGGATGGCCTGCCGTCTGAAACAGTGCTGCTCTATGGCGGGGAAGATATGGCGCGGGCGCGTTACTGGCTTGATCAGTCCAGCGCGCCGGACAGCGAAAAACGTATTATGCGTAGCCGTCTGGAAGCAATGATCGCGCTAACCGAGACAACTGGCTGCCGCACACGCGCTCTGCTGCACTGTTTTGGGGAAACGCTGGAAGGGCCGTGTGGCCATTGCGATAACTGCCGTTATCCCGTCGTGACGTTTGATGGCACGGATGCAGCCAGAAAATTTCTCTCCACAGTTTATCGCACAGGACAGAAATTCGGCGCACTGCATATCATTGCCGTTTTGCGTGGCAAAACGAACGAGGCTGTTGAGCGTAATCATCACGAGACCCTCTCTGTCTGGGGGATCGGGAAAGACAAGAGCGAACAGTTCTGGCGTGGGGTCGGACGGCAGCTTATTGCGCGCGGCGCTTTGCGGAGTGAAGGGCAGTATAGCGGGCTTGCGCTTAATCAGGACGTCGCGCGGCCCATTCTGCGCGGGGAAGAGACTGTCAGTCTGCGGGCGGATGCCACGCAGGAGCTGGAAAAAGCGGCTGGCCGGGCACGGCCCCCGGAAACGCTGGCTGATTTACCGGAAGAGAAGCAGGCTTTGTTTGCGGCTCTGCGCCGCTGGCGACTGGAAGAAGCACGGGAACAGGAAATTCCGCCTTATGTGATTTTCCATGATTCTGCCCTGCGCGACATCGCTCAGCAAACACCGGCATCTCTTGCGGAACTCGGAGAAGTAAAAGGCGTTGGGCGCTCGAAGCTGGAACGTTATGGAGAAGCGGTTCTGGCGGTGCTGAAAACCGCGCAGGGAGTCTGACATGGCCTCCGTAGAGGAAAGACGCGCCCTGATTCTGCAATTTGTGCAGCAGCAGGGGTATGTCGCCAATGAGGATCTGGCAAAAACCCTGCATGTGACCGTGCAGACCGTCCGGCGCGACGTCAACAGCATGGCGGCCGAAGGGATTGTGGCACGGCATCATGGGGGGGCCAGTGCCCTCACATTTGCAGAAAATATTGCCTATTCAGACCGCCAGATTCTGAACCTCTCCCAGAAAGACGCCATTGGGGAACGGGCTGCGGCGGCCATTCCGGATGGCGCATCTCTGTTTATCAATATCGGCACGACGACTGAAGCCTTTGCCCGCTCTCTGAGGACGCACAGAGCGTTGCGGGTCATTACCAATAATATTCACGTCGCGACTTTGCTGACCCCGGCACCGGAATGTAGCCTTGTGATTACAGGCGGCACCGTCAGACTGCGGGATGGCGGGATTGTGGGGCCAGCCGCTGCCGCGATGATTGAGCAGTACCGCGCTGATTTTGGGGTAATCGGCATCAGCGGCATTGATGAAGACGGCACATTGCTTGATTTTGATGCGGATGAAATTGCCGCGGCGCAGGCGATTATCAGGAACTCACGCACCGTATTCCTGCTGGCTGATCATACAAAATTTATGCGCAGACCCATGGCGCGGGTAGGGCATATTTCTGAAGTCAGCGCGTTCTATACAGATCAGGCTCCTCCTTCAGGCATCCGTACTATTCTGAAAGACGCAGGGGTTAGTTTGCACATCGCAAACGAAACAGGATTTTCGGAAAGGAAAACGAAAAAGAGCTTATGAGGCTGTTTCCGTCACATTAAAGCCATTGTTTTTGGTTTACGTTTTCGGATACGAATAAGGTCAGTATTCCTTCTTGGTGTCATTGGAAGAAAAAATGTCAGATTCCGCTCCCTCTTCTGCACAGCCCTATGATCTCCTGATCGTCGGTGGTGGCGTTAACGGCGCAGGGATCGCGCGTGACGCGGTTGGCCGGGGCGCGTCGGTTCTGCTTGTCGAGCAGGATGATCTGGCAAGCTATACGTCCTCTTCCAGCACCAAGCTGATTCACGGCGGGTTGCGCTATCTGGAATATTATGAATTCCGGCTGGTGCGCGAGGCGCTGACGGAACGGGAGCGCCTTCTGGCCATGGCGCCGCATATTATGTGGCCCATGCGTTTTGTGCTGCCTCATTCCAAGCTGGTGCGTCCGGCATGGATGCTGCGCGCAGGCCTGTTCCTGTATGACCACCTTGCCTCCAACATGACGCTCCCCAAATCCCGCGCTGTTGATTTCCGCACCCATTCTTCCGGTCGCCCGCTTAAACCGGAATATACGAAAGGCTTCGTCTATTCAGACGGCTGGGTGCAGGATAGCCGCCTTGTCGTGCTGAATGCGCTTGATGCGGCGGAGCGGGGCGCTGAAATCCGCACCCGGACGCGCCTGATCAAAGCGAACCGGGTCAATGGCCTGTGGGAGGCTGTTCTGGAAGACCGCGTCACCGGCAAAACCAGTTCGGTGCGTGCGCGTGCGCTGGTCAACGCAGCCGGACCGTGGGTGGCCAGACTGTTGTCTGAAACCCTGAATATTCCCAATTCCAAATCCGTCCGTCTGGTGAAGGGCAGCCACATTATTGTCCCGCGCGTGTTTGAGGGGCCGCAGGCGTATATCTTCCAGAACCCCGACAAACGTATTGTGTTCGCCATCCCGTATGAACAGAATTACACGCTGATCGGCACCACGGATATTCCGTGGAAGGAAGCGCCCGGCACCGTTGGCATCGCCCCGGATGAGGTGAGCTATCTGTGTGAAAGCGTAAACCGCTACTTCCAGACGCAGGTGCGGGAAAGCGATGTGGTCTGGAGCTATGCTGGCCTCCGTCCGCTTTATGACGATGCGTCGGCTAACGCCTCGGCCGTCACCCGTGATTATGTGCTTGATCTGGACACCACTGACGGCGCACCTCTGCTCTCCATCTTCGGCGGCAAGATCACTACGTACCGCAAGCTCGCAGAGCACGCTCTGGAAAAACTGGCCCCTGTGCTGCCCGCGGTTGCAGGCGCAAGCTGGACCGCCAGCGAAGTTCTGCCCGGTGGTGACATCGGTGAGGGTGGTTTTGAAGGGGCACTGGCACGCCTGCGTCGCGCAGCGCCCTGGCTTTCAGAACAGCTTGCATGGCGCCTGATGCGCAACTATGGCAGTCGGGCTTACGAGATTCTTGGTGAATCCGGCTCCATGCAGGACATGGGCGAAATTCTGGGAGGCGATCTGACAACGCGTGAAGTTGATTACCTGATCACCAGAGAATGGGCCCGCGCACCAGAAGATGTCTTGTGGCGGCGTAGCAAGCTCGGCCTGCATCTGAACGAGGTCGAAAAAAGTGCAGTTGCCGACTATGTCAGGAAGAAGGTAGGCTGATTTTTTAACTCCCAGAAAACTCTTTCCAAATAAAAAAATAAAAAGAGGAAAGTATGACAACCACACAACGCGCCTTTCTTGGCGAGCTGATCGCTGAATGCATCGCGGTCTTTATCATTATCGTTTTCGGGGATTCCGTAGCAGCGATGTATTCGCTCTACGACCCCAGCCCCTATAAAATGGCATACTGGGGCGTGTGCATTGTCTGGGGGCTGGGCGTTACCGTGGCGATTTACGTCACCGGCGCTGTCTCCGGCACGCATGCCAACCCCGCAGTCACGCTGGCGCTGGCCTGTTACCGCGGATTTTCATGGAAAAAAGTAGTGCCTTACTGGGTCGCTCAGGTTCTGGGTGGTTTTCTGGGGGCCGTGATTGTTTACACGCTTTTTTCACCCGTTATCGAACATTATGCCGCCGTCAATCATCTGGACTGGCGGCATGACGGCGCAGCTGCTGGCGTCTTCTTCACCCATCCGGGCGATTTTGTAACCCCGATGCATGCGTTTGTTGATGAAGTTATTCTGACAGCAATGCTGCTGCTCGGGATTTTTGCGATAACGTGTGAATATAATACGCAGGCCCCGCAGGCCAATTCAGGCGCTCTGATTATTGGTCTGCTTGTGGCAACGATCGGCGCATCTGCCGGTTATCTGGAGGCGTGGGCCATTAATCCGGCGCGCGATTTCGGCCCTCGCCTGTTTTGTTTCCTTGCCGGGTGGGGGGAAGCAGCCCTTCCGTCTCCCGGAAATTACTGGTGGGTGCCGGTTGCCGGGCCGCTTGTTGGCGGTGTCGTGGGAGCCGGGTTCTATCAGTGGGTTGTAAAACCCTTCATGCCAGCGATCGTCCGGGCACGGCAGCCTGACATTGCTCAAGATTAATTACTCCAGCAATAAGGATTCCGTGCGATGAGCAAGCAAGATTACGTATTGGCGATTGATCAGGGCACAACCTCTACACGCAGTATTGTGTTCGATCGAAATGCTCAGGAAATTTCAAGCGCTCGTCAGGAGTTCGCTCAACATTACCCTCAGGCGGGCTGGGTAGAACATTGTCCGGAAGATATCTGGAATGATGCCAAGGCCACCGCAACGGCCGCACTGGAAAAAGCCGGTGGCACCAGCCGTATTGCCGGTATTGGCATCACGAACCAGCGCGAAACCATTGTGGTCTGGGACCGTGCGACCGGTAAGCCTATCCACCGCGCTATTGTCTGGCAGGATCGTCGCACGGCTTCTGTCTGCCAGAAACTGCGCGAAGAAGGCGCGGAAGCCCTTGTGCGGGAGCGTACCGGCCTCCTGCTTGACCCGTATTTTTCTGCAACGAAGCTGGCCTGGCTGCTGGATAATGTTGCAGATGCACGGTCACGGGCAGAAAACGGTGAACTCGCGTTCGGAACGATTGACTCCTTCCTGCTCTGGCGCCTGACCGGCGGCAAAGTGCACGCGACGGACATCACCAACGCCGCCCGCACGCTTCTGTTTGATATCCATAAGCAGAAATGGGATGAGGACCTGCTGCGTCTGTTCCGTATCCCTGAGGCTCTGCTTCCTGAAGTGAAAGATAACAGCACAATCTTTGGTGAGACGGACCCGGCTCTGTTTGGTCGCGCCATCCCGATCGCCGGTATGGCCGGGGACCAGCAGGCAGCCGTTGTCGGGCAGGCCTGCTTTTCTCAGGGCATGGCGAAAGCGACCTATGGCACAGGCTGCTTCGTGCTGCTGAACACCGGGGAAAAACCGGTTGCGTCCAAAAACCGGATGCTGACGACAATTGCCTATCGCATTAACGGGAAAACATCTTACGCGCTGGAAGGCTCCATCTTCGTTGCGGGGGCGGCCATCAAGTGGCTGCGGGATGGGCTGCATCTGATCACGCATGCTTCTCAGACTGATGATATGGCAACCCGCGTACCGCACAGCCACGGCGTGTATATGGTGCCGGGATTTGTTGGGCTCGGCGCTCCGCACTGGGACCCGGATGCACGCGGCCTGATCTGCGGTCTGACGCTGGACGCAACAGCGGCACATATCGCCCGCGCCGCTCTGGAATCCGTTGCCTATCAGACGCTGGATCTGGTGACAGCCATGACGCAGGATGGGGCAGGGACGACAGAAGCTCTGCGCGTTGATGGCGGGATGGCTGCTAATGACTGGTTCTGTCAGTTTCTGGCAGATATGTTGCAGGTTAATGTTGAGCGTCCCCGCAACATTGAAACAACAGCTCTGGGCGCAGGCTTCCTCGCCGGGCTGGCAACAGGTGTCTGGGAAGATGAGAAGACGCTGGCATCCGAATGGGCCAGAGGCGCGCTCTTCAAGCCCTCCATGGCCAATGAGCAGCGCAAGACAATGATTGCTGGCTGGCACAACGCCGTGAAGCGGACTCTAACCAACCCGACCGCGGCCTAAAGGCCGGGGCGCTTTTCTCGCCCGGTCTGGCCTTTCTAAAACGGGAGGTCAGCCCGGGGAGAAAAATCCTTTTCTCAGTGCGTTGCCTGCGGCTGAGACAGCTTGATTTTTATGGTTTTGGACGAACCACCAAGGAAGCTGAAGGTAAAAGACACGTCCTGCCCCGGCTGAAGTGAGCTGTCCGGGTCCAGACAGAGAAGATGATACCCTCCGTACGGAAAGACCAGCGTCGTGCGTGCGGGCAGGGAGAGATGCGTAAACAGGGACAAAGTGCCCGGTGTGCTTTCCTGATCAGAATGGTGCCCCACCAGCGTGCGGCAGGCAGAAGAGCGGACATCGGTAATCAGATGCGCGTTGGCCCCATCGTTTCTTATGGTAAAATAAACACCGGCCATGCGGTTTTCTGCGTTGATGAGTTGCATGCTGGTGTCTGTAATGGTGATGTCTTTCTGGGCATCGTCCTGCCCCGGCAGAGATTTGTCAGGGTCCCTGTCTTCCGCAACAGCAGGGCCTGCAAGCATCAGGCCAGCCACCATGACAGCGACATAACCGGCACCAAAACGCATTTTCATCGCAACTCCAGTTTTTAATAACCCGTGACCGGTATAAGCTGGCCGGACAGAAGAACTTTGTTGCGGGCACTATACCGCATTATCGCACCAGAAGGCCAAGCTTGAAGAAAGCCCGGGCTCTTTCTGTGCCAGAGCGAGAAAGGCTCACGTCACGATGCGCTGCCCTTTTTGTGGGAACCCTGATAGTCAGGTCAAGGATAGCCGACCCAACGAGGAAGGCTCCGCCATCCGGCGGCGCCGGGCCTGCCTTTCCTGCGGCCAGCGTTTTACGACCGTTGAGCGTGTGCAGCTGCGCGACCTGATTGTTGTAAAGGCTGACGGACGCCGTGCACCGTTTGAGCGCGAGAAGATTACGCGCTCAATCCGGATCGCCCTGCGCAAACGGCCCGTGCCTGAAAGCAGAATCGAGCAGATTGTCACGGGTCTGGTGCGTCAGCTTGAAGCCGCAGGAGAGACGGAAGTACCCTCCGCGCGGATTGGAGAGCTGGCGATGGATGGGCTGCGGGAAGTGGATACTGTGGGCTATGTGCGCTTTGCCAGCGTCTACAGAGACTTCACGGAAGCGAGGGATTTTTCGGAAATTCTGACGTCCATGGATTCGTCTGAGCCTGATTCGCAGGAAAAGACTGGACCTCGTGGCATAAAAAAGTCATGAAACCCCGCTCCCTCATACGGGCAGGCAGGAGATAGGGATGACAGAGCTGCAGGATCACTCAGAACTTAAAGGCGCGCAACGGCCACGCACGGCGGCGCGCGTTGCAGCCATTCAGGCTCTTTTTCAGATTGAGCAGAACGAAGACAAGTCAGAAAGCGTTATTCAGCAGTTTCTGGTGCATCGTTTTGGCACCACGCTGGAGAATGACTCGTATGAGGAAGGCTACATCCCGGAGGCTGATACGCGCCTGTTCTGCGCTATTGTCAGGCAGGCCGTGGCAGAACGTGGCCCCATCCTCGAACAGCTGACGCAGACGCTGCCGGCCACATGGCCCGTAGCGCGTCTGGACCCTGTGCTGCGCGCTCTGTTTCTCGCAGCGCTTGGCGAAGCTCTTGAAGCCGAAGTACCCGCACGTGTTCTGATTAACGAATATATGGATATCGCACACGGCTTCTTCTCAGGCGACGAACCCAAGCTGGTAAACGGCGTGCTGGATACCATCATGAAGCGCCTTACAAACGCTCCGGCTGATGATGAAAAAGAAGGTGGCACCGCTGACTGACCTGCCGCAGGAATTCAGCTTCATCCATCGGCATTTTGCCGGGCTTGCAGGCCCGGCAGCGCTGGGACTGAAGGATGACGCGGCGGTGTTCACGCCTCCGGCAGGCAAAGAGCTTGTAATCGCTGCGGATGCCATGGTGGAAAATGTTCATTTTCTGCCAGACGACCCCCCGGAAACAATCGGGCGCAAGCTTCTGCGCTGCAATCTGTCCGACCTTGCTGCCATGGGAGCAACCCCTGAAGGATGGCTGCTCACGCTGGCCCGCCCTCCGGGCCTTGATGACGACTGGTTTGAAGCCTTTTGCGGCGGCCTGAAGGCTGATCAGGAATATTTTGGCCTCAGTCTGCTGGGCGGAGACACAACCTCCACCCGCGGGCCTCTGGTGCTCTCTCTGACCATTCTTGGGTCTGTTATGCAGGGGCAGGCCATCAGGCGCAGCGGAGCGCGGGCAGGGGACGGGCTCTGGGTCACAGGAACAATTGGTGACGGTGCGCTGGGTCTGCGCGCCCTGCAAGGCACACTCAACGACCCGTCAGGCTATCTGGCAAGCCGCTACAGGCTCCCTCAGCCCCGTATAGGGCTGTCTCTCTACGGGCTTGCCTCGGCCGCCATGGATGTTTCAGACGGCCTCCTGCAGGACGCCGGGCACCTTGCGCGTGAGAACGGGCTGACCGTAACAATCACCGCCAGCATGGTACCACGCTCTGAGGCTGCTATGGCCTGCGGGCCGGAATGGCTGGAAACATGCCTCACGGGCGGCGATGATTACGAAATTTTGTTTGCTGTTCCGCCAACACATGAAGAAACACTGGAACGGGCAGGGATTCTCGAAACGCCTCATGGCGCGGTTCCGGTCTCCCGGATTGGCCGCTTTGAGGAAGGCAATGCAGGTGTGACAGTGCTTGATGGTCAGGGAGAACGTCTGTCATTCGCGAAAGGCGGCTGGAGCCACCTTTAAGCGCCTGACTGTCAGGAAAGCAGCTTTTCATACATACGATGCCGCTTGTAGGGCACAGGCACAATCCGTTCAATCAGATTGCGGATGGCCATATTGGTCTCCAGAACCCAGCCGAGCTCAATCGTACGATAGGGAAGTTCCCGGCCACGCTTCATCAGTTCATCAATCAGCAGACCGGGGATAATGGCGCTCAGAGCAGTCCCAGCCAGCTTTTTCTTCACACCCAGCAAAATCACACGGGCAGAATAAAAATCGTGCATGACCAGACGCGACGCCAGCTTGACCCAACCGACCGGGGAGGGAGCGCCACCAAGGTCGCCATTCAGGTCAAAAATATTCGGGATCACCAATGCAATCGCAACAGGTTCACCCTTAAATTCAACCAGAACATATTGTTCTGGTCTCAGCACAGGTTTGAGCGCCTTGAGCAGGGATCGCATTTCAATTTCCGTGATAGGGACGTTGCCCCATGTGCCTTCCCATGCGTCGTTATAAATCGAACGCAGGATATCCGTATCTTCATCAAGATGGTCTCTGCGTAGCCCCCGGACTGTAATACCGCCCAGCCTTTCCCGCAGATTGGTGGGAATCCGGTTCGCCTGCTCTGCAGCCAGACTGGTTTCCATCCGGTAAGACAACAGATCCATCGCTTTGGAAAAGCCAGCCTCTTCAATAGATGGCCCCAGCGTGGCCGGATGCCAGCCCGTCCCAATCATGGGCGGCTCCATCTGCCCTTCGATCATGGTGCCCGACTCACCATGAGGATTCAGAGTCCAGGGTCCTCTTATCCGTTCAATTCCCTGCGCCTTCAGCCAAGCGGTGGCAGCCTCCAGCAGAGGTTTGACGCAGTCTGTCTCCAGAGCATCCAGCGCGCCGAAAAAGCCCGTTCTGGGGCCCGGTTGCTCAAGGGCAAGTGTATCAATCTGAGCGGATATTCGCCCGATGGGCTTCCCATCACGCCAGGCCAGAAAGTAACATGCGGTCCCATGACTGAAGAACGGCGACCGGCGCGGATGGAGCATATCTCTCTGCTCCATATCCAGCGGCGGAACATAGCTGGGCTGGTCGTTGTAAAGAAGGCGCGGAAGCTTGATAAAGAGCGAAAGCTGACGAGCGCCCGAGACGGCGGAAACGACGATCTGGTTCGGGGTAGTCATCGGTACTCCATCAAACTGGGCCTTGGAAACCGCAAGGTGATGCATCATTCCGACGGAATGGAAAAGGGGGAAGTGTGAACAAGGTCTCAACCAGCAGGCAGGAACTAAGGTCTATACTGATTACAGGTGCGACCGGCGGCATCGGAATGGAGCTTGCAAAACGCTATGCCAGACCGGGCCGGGTTCTCATACTCTGGGGGCGCAACAAGCAACGGCTGGATGAGATTGCAAAGCTGTGCTGCGCCCGTGGCGCTCAGGTTTCCCCGAGGCAGATTGATCTTTCCGATGGTGAGACCGCTCTCGCCGCCCTGAGGGAAGATCAGGCAAAACATGGTCTTGACCTTATTATTCTTGGGGCAGGACTCTCCGATATCAAATCCCCGGATCGGCAGACAGAGGACCCTGCCGCCGTTCTGAAGCTTGCGCTGGTCAATTATGCAACACCGGTAACGCTTGCCACGGCTGCCGCACAGAGCATGGTGACGCAGGGATACGGTAAGATTGTGCTCATTGGATCGGTGGCCGGGTTTTATGAACTGCCGTTTGCGGCGTCCTATAGCAGTTCCAAGGCAGGACTTGCCTGTTTTGCTCAGGCGGCCAATCTGGCCTGGCGGCCCAAAAATATTCAGTTAACTCTTGTGGTGCCGGGTTTTGTGGACACCCCAATGAGCCAGAGACTGGAAGGGCCACGTCCGTTTCTGGTTTCAGCCGGAAGCGCTGCCCGCAAAATCATGAAAGCGGTTAAGATGGGGCAGGCGGAGCTTGTTTTCCCATGGCAGTTCCGGGTTTTGCGGATTGCCGAACGTCTGCTCCCATCCGTCCTGCGTCAATATATTCTGCAAAGTCTGGATGTTGGGCAAAAAAAACATGCGGGGGAACAAGGCTGAGCGCATAGGTACACGCTCAGCCAGACGCGATGTCAGAAGCAATTTTTTCCTAAACTATTTCTGGAACTGAAAAACGCGACATGAGAGACCGACTGGCAAAACAGCTTTAAAAATCATGCAGACAATGACTTGACCAGAGCCGCGTTAAGAGAGATAAGACCTACACACCACACCGGGGTCCGGTGGCAGAATGGTGATGTAGCGGACTGCAAATCCGCGTACGTGGGTTCGATTCCCGCCCGGACCTCCAATTTAATCCCATCAAATTAAAATAGCGCGTATTATAACGCGACAATAAGATTTGTGGTGAATCGATTTTTAGAAACCCCCTCCCACTTATATTTATTGTGCCATAAAAAAGATTGTCGGAATTAAAATCAGGCAATCCTTGAAAGCAACCAGAAGAACTTATCTTTGTAAGTGCATGGTCGCGTGCAGAGAGTAAGTCCATCAAACGCGGTGAACCGAGTTTTTAATTGATATAAAGAGTAGGAATGCGTCCTTCATCGTGGCATGAAGTGGCAACTACTTATTTGTGCTCTAAATTCAGGCAGGAGAAACAAATGCGGCGTATTTACGGGGTTGGGATAGGCATGGCGGCCATGCTTTGCAGTTCCACTGCCTGGGCCCAGAAATATGACGGGAGTGGTTCGCCGACCTTCATCCCGCATACGCTGCAGGAAGCTCTTGCCTCTGCCTATTTGACAAACCCTACTCTGCAACAGGCACGAGCGACATTACGGGCGACAGATGAGCAGGTTCCAACGGCTCTTGCTGGCTGGCGTCCTACCGTGACCGGCACCGTCGGGCTTAGTTATTATAAGGGAGCAAACGATTATCAAGGCACGGCGGACCAGCCAGGCTATCTGCGTGTCTATGATACACCAGGATACACGGCTGGTGTCACCATCCAACAACCAATTTATAGCGGCGGAAAAACGACCGCGTCCACGCATCAGGCTGTCAACAAGGTCATGGCGGCACGCGCCAATCTGATTTCAGTGGAGCAGCAGGTTTTTAAAAACGTCGTGAACGCTTATGTCAGCGTAATTGAAGACGAGCAGCTTCTACAACTCAACATCAATAATGAACGTGTTCTGCAACAACAGTTGCGCGCGACAAATGAGCGCTTCAAAGTCGGTGAAATTACGCGGACCGACGTAGCACAGGCTGAGTCGGCTTACGCTTCCGCTAAGGCAACAAGACAGCAATCTGAAGGGACGCTTCAGACTGCGCAGGCAACCTACATGCAGATCGTAGGTATGGCTCCCCCGCCTAACCTTGTCCCGCCCCAGCCGCTAGTTCTTCCTGTTAAAAACGAGCAAACGGCAGCAGCTATGGCCGTCAAAAATAACCCTGACGTCATTAATGCACTTTTTACTGAATCCTCCCAAAAAGATGCCGTTGCCGTCGCAATGGCAGCGATCATGCCAAAAATTTCAGCGACCGCAGCATATAGCCGGCAGGTTAACCAGAGTCTGAACCATCAGCTTGATGAAAATAAGTATGCTATGCTGAACTTCAATATTCCAGTCTATCAGGGTGGCTCAGAATATGCCGCTGTCCGGCAGGCAAAACAGCAGGCGCAGGTGGCACATCGTGCTGTCGATATTCAGCGCAGGACAGTCGCGCAGGATGCTGTTTCAAACTGGCAGAAACTTGTTTCCTATCAGGCAGCGATTTCCAGTAACCGTGCTGCGATTAAAGCCGGGACGGTTGCTCTTGATGGTGTCGAACGGCAGGCCATTGTGGGGACCAGCACAACACTAGAAGTTTTGCAGCAGCAGGAAACATTGCTTCAGGCACAGGTGGCACTCGTGCAAAGCCTGAGCAATATGGTGCTTGCATCCTATAATGTGGCCTCTGCCATTGGACGCCTGACTGCTGCAGATCTGCAACTGAATGTGCCACTCTATGACGACAAAGCCTACTACAAAGCCGTGAAAGACCGGCTGTGGGGGCTGAATGACTATGCTGTGAATCAGCCTGGGCGTTAGCCGCTGAGATCTATTTTTTAGCAAACCCAGCCCTCATGAGGCTGGCATCTACTCTGAATGGCTGTTTTTTCCGCGCCCGGTAAAAACAGGAATCTAAGATGTTTCCTGCAACGGACACCGGGACTATAACCTGTCAAAGGCGGGGGCTGCACAGGCCTTCCGCCTTTTTACGTTTTCTGGTTGGATATCATGCTGAACAAGACTTTTGAGCCTGCTGAGACAGAGAAGAAACTTTACGAACTGTGGGAAAGTGAAAAGGCATTTTCGGCTGACCCGCAGAGCGGAAAAAAGTCATTCACCATCATGATTCCACCACCAAATGTGACGGGCACCCTGCATATGGGCCACGCTCTGACCATGACGTTGCAGGATACCCTGATCCGCTGGAAACGCATGCAGGGATTTGACACGCTATGGCAGCCCGGCACCGACCACGCCGGCATTGCGACCCAGATGGTTGTGGAGCGCGCTCTGGCTGCTGAAAAGACGACGCGTCAGGAATTGGGGCGTGAGGCTTTTGTGCAGCGCGTCTGGCAATGGAAAGAAGAATCTGGCGGCGAAATTACTCGTCAGCTTCGTCGGCTGGGAGCCTCTCTGGACTGGCCGCGTGAGCGCTTCACGATGGATGAAGGCCTCTCCCGTGCCGTAAAAGAAGTCTTTGTCACCCTTTACAACGAAGGACTGATTTACCGTGACAGACGTCTGGTCAACTGGGACCCCGTCTTCCGTTCCGCGATTTCTGATCTTGAAGTCGAAAGCAAGGATGTTGCGGGTAAACTTTGGTACATCCGATATCCTGTTGAAGGCAAATCGGGGGAAACCATTACCGTTGCGACCACCCGCCCAGAAACACTACTGGGGGATGCCGCCGTTGCCGTGCATCCGGATGATGAGCGCTATGCTGGTCTGGTCGGCCAGTCTGTCCGTCTGCCGCTAACAGGCCGCCTGATCCCTATTGTGGCTGATCTGCATTCTGACCCGGAAAAGGGAACGGGTGCAGTCAAAATCACCCCGGCTCATGACTTTAACGATTTTGAAGTCGGTCGCCGCCATAATCTGCCAATGCTTTCTGTTCTTGATGATCAGGCCCGGGTGGTGCTGGACGAGATTGAAGAGGAACTTACCACTGTCGATGGTCTTGCGGACCCGGCCTTTGTGAAGAGCCTTTCGGGCCTCTCCCGTGAAGACGCACGGAAAGCAATTGTCGAAGAACTGGAAAGGCTTGAGTGGCTTGAAAAAATCGAGCCACACCGTAACCAGGTGCCGCATGCGGAGCGGGGAGGGGCCGTGATTGAGCCACGCCTGACAACGCAATGGTACTGCGATGCCGGGAAGCTGGCTGGTCCTGCGATTGATGCCGTCACCAGTGGCAAAATCTCTTTTGTCCCCAAACAGTGGGAAAACACATTCTTTGCCTGGATGCGCGATATTCAGCCATGGTGCATTTCGCGGCAACTCTGGTGGGGGCACCGTATTCCCGCATGGTACGGCCCCGACGGGCATGTTTTTGTGGCGCGCGATGAAGCCGATGCGCGGACGCAGGCTGATGCCCATTATGGCCAGACCGAAGCCCTGACGCAGGACGCAGACGTTCTGGACACATGGTTCTCATCCGGGCTGTGGCCGTTTTCCACTCTGGGCTGGCCGGACAAAACGCCGGAACTGGCGCATTATTATCCGACGGATGTGCTGGTCACGGGTTTTGATATTATTTTCTTCTGGGTTGCCCGGATGATTATGATGGGCCAGCATTTTATGCATGACGTACCCTTCCGCGATATTTTCATTCATGGTCTGGTCCGGGATGAACGCGGCCAGAAAATGTCTAAAAGCAAGGGCAACGGGATTGATCCGCTTGAGCTGATTGATGCTTACGGGGCCGATGCGCTGCGCTTTACCATCTGTGCGCTGACCGGTATTGGGCGCGACGTCAAACTCGGCCGGAAAAAGGTCGAGGACTACCGCGCTTTTGTTACCAAAATCTGGAATGCCGCTCGCTTCTGCGAAATGAACGGGGTTAAAGCGCAGGACGGGTTTGATCCGCATAGCGTGACGTCTCCTCTTGGCAAATGGATTATCGCAGAAGCCTCACTCGCCATTCAGGACGCCACAAAAGCTCTGGAAGCCTATCGCTTTGATGACTATGCGCTGAGTTGCTACCGCTTTGTCTGGAACCGTTTCTGTGACTGGTTCCTTGAATTTGCCAAACCCGTTTTTGCTTCCGATGATGCCGCGGAAGCAGCCGAAATCCGTGCCGTTGCCGCTTATGTTCTCGGGACTATTCTGCGTCTGTTGCAGCCAGTCATGCCGTTTGTCACAGATGAACTCTGGACCGAATTCGGCTTTGGCAAGCAGGGCAGCCTGATCTCTCAGGCATGGCCGGAACCGGTTGTGCTGACTGGCGCAGAGGCAGCGCAGGCAGAGTGCGACCACATCATCCGGCTGATTTCTGAAATCCGGACAGTCCGTGCGGAGATGAATGTGCCGCCGTCCCAAAAAGCACCGGTCTTCCTTCAGGGTGCCGCTCCGGAAACCGTTCAGCGCGCTGAACGGTGGCAAGAAGCCATCGGACGTATGGCCCGTGTCTCACATGTTGCGCCGCAGCAAGGGGATGTGCCGCGGGGGTCCGCGCAGGCGGTTGTAGATGAAGCAACGCTGATTATCCCGCTGGAAGGGCTGATTGACATCTCAGCCGAGCAGGAACGCCTCAAAAAAGAACTCGCCAAGGTGGAAGATGAAATTGGCAAAACCGAGAAAAAACTCGGGAACGAAAATTTCGTCTCACGTGCTAAACCTGAAATCGTTCAGGAAATGCGGGACCGTCTGGAAGCCCAGCAGGGTGAAAGCATTCGGCTGAAGGCTGCACTCGCCCGTATTGCCTGAATCTGATGGTTTTCGAGGCCTGCTGCCTTCCCTGAAAAGGTCTGCGCAGGCCTCGTGCTACAAGATCGCGTAAGGAGAAACCATGTCTCAGTCTATCGTTCTTGGTGGTGGGTGCTTCTGGTGCATGGAAGCCGTTTTCCGGGATATGGCGGGAATTCTTTCCATAACGCCGGGCTATGCCGGGGGCCATTCCGCCAACCCTACCTATCAGGAAGTCTGCACCGGTCGCACCGGGCACGCAGAAGTCATCAGGCTGGAGTTTGATCCGGAAATCATCGGATATGACGATGTTCTGAGGATTTTCTTCACCTTGCATAACCCCACCACGCTGAACCGGCAGGGTGACGATATCGGCACACAATATCGTTCCGCCGTTTTCTATGCGGATGAGCCCCAGAAACAGGCGGCGCTGTCTGTCAAAGCAGAAATTGAAAACGCCAATCTCTGGGACGCACCGATTGTGACCGAGATCGTGCCGCTGGAAACGTTCTGGCCTGCGGAAGCCATGCATTTCGATTATTATGAACGCAACCCGAACACAGGCTATTGTCAGGCTGTCATCGCTCCCAAAGTCTCCAAGGCCCGCAAACTCTATGCGGCGCGCTTTAAAAACGCAGGCCCCTGAGCTACAGGCTTATTCAGAGATCGCTTCTTCAAGATAGAAGCGGTCTCCTTCTTCATCAAAATCAAACAGCTCAGCGAAACGTGCCCAGCCCACGACGGTCTGGAGCGTCTGGCGCGCGTAGTCCGGGGACATTGCTTCTTCCAGCGCATCGCGGAATCGGTCTGCATTTGTGCTGTGAGAAGGACGCTCATCCAGCACCGTGCAGATCATTTTTACCAGCGGCACATGATGAAGCAGCGCATGACTCATGATGGCTTTGCGCTCCTCAAGGTCACTCAGCACAAAATGCACACCTTCATTGGTCAGCAGGATGTCGCCATCTTCAAGTTCCGCAAGACCGAGCAGTTCCAGAGATTCGCCTAACGGGAATAGATCATCCAGTTCCAGCTGCAGTTTTTCCGCAAGCATCGGCAGATCCGCGCGACCATTGAGCGGCGGAGCCGCCAGAGCCTCCATCATCCCGATCATCATCGTGATGGAGACCAGCGGTAATGCGATGAAAGAGGGGGCTGCCTGTACCGTCTGTTTTACGCCAACAGCCAGATCGGCCTCAGAGATAATCGGGGCCCGTTGCGTCATCAGGGCATAGATGTGGTCCACAAACTGACGGAACGCAGGATCTTCCCTGTCTCGCGGGTGGGCAAAAGGAACAGCCAGCACATGCGCAATGCGACCCGGATTGGAGGAAAAAATCATAATCCGGTCACAGATCAGAACGGCTTCTTCGATATTATGTGTTACCACCAGCATGGCCTGCACCGGCAGCTTTTTTTCTGACCAGAGTTCCACGAGGTCTGTACGCAGATTTTCGGCTGTCAGAACATCCAAAGCGGAAAAAGGCTCGTCCATCAGCAGCAGATCCGGCTGCACAACCAGCGCCCTCGCAAGCCCTACGCGCTGCTGCATTCCACCGGACAGCTCTTTTGGCCAGGCATTTTCATACCCTCCAAGGCCAATCAGCTCGATGGCATTCTCCACAAGTCTGTCGCGCTCTTCCCCTGTAATGCCTTTGGCTTCCAGCCCGAGTGCAACATTTTCCTCCACCGTCATCCACGGGAAGAGAGCAAAGGACTGAAAGACCATAGCCACGCCATCAGCTGGCCCCGTCAGCGGCTCATTTTTCCAGAACACCTCGCCAGATGAAGGGGCCAGCAATCCGGCCAGAATACGCAGAAGGGTTGATTTGCCGGAGCCTGAGCGCCCCAGCAATCCAACGATTTCTCCGGAATTCAATGTCAGATTGACATCATCCAGCACCAGCAGATCGACCGCACTGTCTTTATGGTAGGACTGACTGACATGCCGTGCCTCAACCAGAACGGAGGCATGTCTGGCCGTGGAGGGAACATCAAGGGAAGGGGACGTCATGCTTCGGTCCTGTGTCAGCTCAGTTTCAGTCTGCGGTAAGCGTAGTCAGAAAGCGGGCGCCAGACCAGCCAGTTGAGGATCAGCACAAACAAAGCCATCACAACAACACCCAGTGCGACCTCGCTAATATCTCCCTCACTCGTAGCCTGCGCAATATAGGCACCAAGACCATGCGCTCTCACCGTCTCATTCCCCCATTGCGCGACTTCTGAGGCAATAGCGGCGTTCCATGCGCCACCCGCTGCCGCAAGGGCTCCCGCCAGATAGGACGGGGTGATACCCGGCAGGATGATTCTCCGCCACCAGAGCAAACCTTTAACCTCAAAATTCTGCCCGACTTCCAGCAGATTCGACGGAAAAGAGGATGCACCGCTGATCACATTGAACAGAATATACCACTGGGCGCCAAGCATCATTAAAGGCGTCAGCCAGATATCCGGCGTGAGATGGAAATAAACGATCCCCCCCACAAAAATGGGGAAAAACAGATTAGCTGGGAAAGCGGCACAATACTGCACAATCAACTGCGCCCGCTGAGCCCGTATCGGGCGCAGCCCCAGCCAGACGCCGACAGGCACCCAGATCAGTGAGGCTAGGCAGAGCATACTGATAACACGCAGCAGCGTATAAAAACCCAGAACGACGACGTGCCCGATTTGCCCGGGCGTATAAGCCGCTCTGCCGTAAACCCATGCCTGCTCAAGCGCGCACAGAAAAACCAGCCCCACCACGCCCCACCAGAGACCATCAGAAAGGCGCTGTGAAAGAACTGTCTGACTGGGCCGAAACCGTCCCTGCCTGCGGCCGAGCGGAAGAGAGCCAATTTTACGGACAAACGAGAGGAGGAGATTGATACTGCTTCTCAGAACACGAGTGCGGCGCAGCAACCGCAAGACCCAGGGTTCTGGCAGTGCTTCATCCTGCACTGCCGTCTCCAGCCGGAAGCGAGACGCCCAGACCGTCAGCGGACGAAACAACAGCTGATCGTACACAAGAATTACAGCCATCATGGCAAGAATGGCCGCCAGTATGGCGCCTATATTTTTCTGGCTGATGGCCACGCCGACATAAGAGCCGATCCCCGGCAGGAGAATTCTGGTTTGCCCTACGGTAATGACCTCTGAATACACCACCATGAACCAGCCCCCGGCCATGGACATCATGGAATTCCAGACCAGAGAGGGGACGGCGCAGGGCACTTCCAGCCGCCAGAATTTTTGCCAGCCTGTCAGACCAAAGCATCGGGCTGCTTCTTCAAGCTCTGTTGGAACACTGCGTAGAGACTGATACATGCCAAACGCCATATTCCACGCCTGAGACGTAAAAATGGTGAAAATCGCCGCCAGTTCGGCCCCCAAAACCTGCCCCGGAAACAGTCCTAGGAAAAAGGTCACCGTAAAACTCAGGAAGCCCAGAATGGGAACAGACTGGAGGATATCCAGCAAGGGCAGCAAAATCTGCGCGGCACGGCGGCTTTTGGCGGCCAAGGTGGCGTAGAGAAACGTGAAAACCAGCGCTATCCCGAGGGCTACAAACATCCTCAGGGTTGTTCGCAAAGCGTAGCCGGGAAGGCTCAGGATATCGAGATGAATGGGCACCTGTGCTGGAGCCGTAAGCGGCACCAGCATGTGGCGCACACTATTTCCGGCGAGTACGGCCAGCCCGACAACACCGATCAGGAGAACGGCATCCGCCAGATTCATATGCCGCAGCGGCAGGCCCGCTGACGGAGCGTGAGAGGAACGAGAGAAATCCGGTCGTCCTGCCGTCATGGCAGGCCGGTTCCTGTGCTGCCAAAGCCGCCGGCACCGCGGGCGGTTTCATCCAGACTTTCGCACTCAGCCCAGGAAACGCGCTCGACCGGAGCAATCACAGCCTGCGCAATGCGCATCCCGTGCTCCACTGTAAAAGGCGTCTCACCTGCATTCAGTACAATGACACCCACCTCACCACGATAATCTTCATCAATGGTTCCCGGGGAATTGGGCAGGACAATTCCGTGTTTCAGGGCAAGGCCTGACCGGGGCCGGACCTGCAGCTCATATCCGGGGGGAAGGGCAATGCATAGCCCGGTCGGAATAACCGTGCGCCCGCCGGGCTGGAGCGTGACGGGCTCCGCCACTGCGGCCAGCAGGTCCATCCCCGCGGCCCCTGCTGTGGCGTAAGATGGCAAAGGCAGATCCTGCCCATGGGGCAGGCGCTGCACCCGCACTGTCAGGCCGGCTTTCCGGGATTCAGATGCGGGCATCAGGCACTCCATATCTTATAGCGTATGTCACGAATTGTGCGGCTTAGAAAACCAGTCTGCAACCGTTATGGCAAGCCTGCGGGCCACGTCTTCCTTGCTCAGCCGTGGCCAGGACTCCACTGTCTCCTGTGTCATGAGAACGACCTCGTTTTCGGGGCCTCCCATGATGTCAGAGCCAGCACCGACGTTATTAGCAACAATCCAGTCACATCCCTTACGGGCAAGTTTGGCGCGTGCGTGTGCTTCAACCTTCTCGGTCTCGGCGGCAAAGCCGATCACCAGCCGGGGCCGCAACGGGGAGGGGGCAGAAAGACCCGCCAGAATGTCCGGATTAGGCACCAGTTCCAGCGGCGCAGGCACATCGTCCTTGCCTGCTTTTTTTATTTTCTGGTCCTGAACAGACGCGGGTCGCCAGTCTGCAACGGCTGCGGAGCAGATGGCGACATCAAATGACGTAGCCTCTGCGGCTTCCACAACGAGCGCGTTCATCTGCCGGGCCGTTTCACAAAAAGAGGCATTCACACCAGCCGGAGCACGCAAGGCCGTCGGGCCGCTGATAAGCCTGACCTTCGCGCCAAGATCCGCCAGTGCCTCGGCCAGAGCATAGCCCTGCTTGCCGGAAGAGCGGTTTGCAAGATAACGCACAGGGTCCAGCGGCTCATGCGTCGGCCCGGCCGTGACCAGACAGGTCCGGCCTGCCAGTGGGCCGCTTTTCTGCGCCTGGGTGCGAAAAAACGCCAGAATGGCATCCCGCACGTCAAGCGGTTCAACCATACGGCCCGGCCCATATTCTCCACAGGCCATCTCACCGGAAACAGGTCCCAGAAAGGTCACACCGCGCTCTTTAAGAATTTGGACGTTGGACCGGGTTGCCGGATGATCCCACATCCGCACGTTCATGCCGGGCGCGACCATTACCGGGGTATCCGTCGCCAGCAGGATTGTGCTGGCCAGATCATCTGACAGCCCTGCTGCCATGCGGGCAAGCATATTGGCAGACGCCGGGCAGACAACAATCAGGTCAGCGGAGCGGGACAGGGCGATATGCCCCATTTCCTGCTCCGCCGTCAGAGAAAATAAGTCCGTGTGCACCGACTGACCACTGAGAGCCTGCAATGTCAGCGGTGTTACAAATTCGCTCCCACCTCGCGTCAGCACACACCGCACCTGTATGCCCTCGGCCCGTAAGGACCGGATAAGCTCAGGGGCTTTGAACGCCGCAATGCTTCCGCTGACAATCAGAAGAACAGACCGAGGGGGGAGGGAAAACGTCATGAAAAATCAGAGACGCCAGCCAGAGTGAATGGCTGCAATCCCGCCGGAAAGGGACTGATAGCGCACGTGAGACAGGCCAGCCTCACGGAACATCTCGGCCAGTGTTTCCTGATCGGGGAAAGTGCGGATACTTTCTGCCAGATACTGATAGCTCTCCCGGTCACCTGCCACCATGCTGCCCATGGTCGGCAGGACCTTGAAAGACCATGCATCATAAACCGGCGCCAGCGCTGCGACCTGCACGCGGGAGAATTCCAGGCACATGAAGCGCCCGCCGGGACGCAGCACACGTCGGGCCTCACGGATAACGGCCATCTTGTCAGTGCAGTTTCTCAGGCCGAATGCGATGGAAACACGATCAACCGACATATCTTTGAGCGGAATCGCCTCAGCATCCACCACGGCAAAAGACAGGTCAGAAACAAAACCCCGGCTCAGCGCACGGTCCCGCCCGACAGACAGCATGCTGCTGTTGATATCGGTCATGATTGTGGGACCACCACCGCCCTGAAGCCAGCCAAAACTGATATCACCCGTGCCGCCTGCCAGATCCAGCAGGGACAGGCCGGGCTGCGGGCCAAGCTCGGTGACAAAAATACGTTTCCAGATCCGGTGAATCCCCAGAGACATCAGATCGTTCATGACGTCATACTTGCCCGCAACGCTGTCAAACACAGCACGGACGAGGGGTTTCTTCTCGTCCTTCCGGACAGAGCGGAAGCCGAAATCGGTTTCTTCCGCCTGCGGCGCAGCGGAAGAGGAGGGGGAGGGCGCAAAGCTATTGTCGGTCATGGTGTTACCCTATACCCTGCTTTGCACTCATGCCGGAACTCCCTGAAGTCGAAACCGTGATGCGTGGTATGCAGATCGCTCTGCAAGGCCATGAAATCAGCGATGTCATTCTCCGCCGCCCTGATCTGCGATGGCAGATTCCTGCGGCTTTTCGTGCCTCTGTCGCCGGGCAGACCATCACCGGCTTCCGGCGCCGCGGGAAATATATTCTTATGCGGCTGTCGAATAATCTTTCTGTCGTGCTGCATCTGGGCATGTCCGGGCGCATTCTTCTCGATTCTCCAGAAGCCCCGGCGCTGCATGAGCACGTGACCTTCATTATAGCAGATGGCCGCCGCTGCGGCTTTGTAGACCCGCGCCGCTTCGGGATGCTCGACCTCGTGCCAACAGGGCAGGAGGAACAGTATAAATTTCTGGTCAGCATGGGACCGGAGCCTCTGGACGCTAGTTTTACGGGCACCGTGCTCCACGCCGCCCTGAAAGACCGGAAATCCCCCGTTAAAACGGCACTGCTGGACCAGAAAATTGTATCCGGGCTGGGCAATATTTATGTGTGCGAAGCGCTATACCGGACGGGTATTCACCCCCAGACCCCTGCATGCACTTTAACGCTGCCAGAGACAAAGCGGCTGGTCCGGGCAATCAAGGATGTTCTGAACGAAGCCATCGCAGCCGGTGGCTCCAGCCTGAAGGATTACGTGCGTCCGGAAGGCGGGCTGGGTTACTTCCAGCATGCCTGGCGTGTTTATGGGCGAAAGGGGCAACCTTGTCCGGACTGCCCGGGACTGCCGGACTGCGCGGGCGTTGAGCAGATAACACAAGCCGGACGTTCCAGCTTTTTCTGCCCGCTGCGGCAGAAATTAAGCTAAAATTACCCTGATAAGGGGTGAAGCGGCTTGACTGTGGATACCGCTGTGGATTACAGCACCGCTACATCTTTGCAGCCACCCTGGCATTGCCGGGCTGCTACCATTTCTTTTGTGCTGGATAAAATAGAAACTCATGGCGAATATCGCTTCAGCGCGTAAGCGCATCCGGCAGACCGCAAAGCGGACTGCTCGTAACACAGCCCGCAAGTCTCGCATGCGCACCTTCATCAAGAAGGTTGAAACTGCAATTGCTGCTGGCAACCATGAAGAAGCACGTGAAGCTCTCCGCGTTGCTCAGCCGGAACTGCAGCGCGGCGTGATTAAAGGCGTTGTGCATGCAAACACGGTTGCACGCAAAATCTCCCGCCTGTCTGCTCGCGTAAAGTCTCTGGCAACCGCCTGAGGCCTTCGGGCTGTTTCAGCAGCCTTTTGAAGCATGCGTTTTGTAAAGCCGAATCATCCTGGGGTGGTTCGGCTTTATTTTTTGTGTAGCCCTCGGCATGGCATGGCAGAAATGAGGACAAGGGCACAGAGATTTTCGTTGCTCCTCCCTCGGTCGTGCTTTAATTCTAGTCGCTAGTCTCCACACCATCAGGGAAGCGTTTTTCGCTCTCCTGCGCCGCTTTTCCTGCGGCAGCGAGGCCTGCCGGAAGCCCGGCTTTCTGGTGGCCGCGCAAGCGGTCCCTTATTCGAAATTTACGCGCGGCTGGCCGCGTTAATGACCGCTCGGGAGCGTAGATGACAATCGGAGTGGACGATGACGAAAGGGCTTTCCCTCAGCTTGAGGATGGCAAGGCACTTGAGGAATCGTGGTTACAGATCTGTTCAAGGCTGAAGGGCGAAGTCGGGGAGGTTGAATACCGCACCTGGCTGACCAAAATTGCGCTGGGGCCTGTGGATGGTGATGAGATTACACTCCTCCTGCCCACCCGCTTCCTGCGTGACTGGGTGCGGAGCCAGTATGGCGACCGTCTGAGCGAACTCTGGAATCAGGTGATGCCGGCCATTCGCCGGGTGGAACTTCAGGTTGCGCGCCCCGGAGACCCGGTGGCTCCGCCGCTTGCGCTGAGCGAAGATCCCTCTGATGCGGTATCCATCGCTGAACCGGAAGAGGCTCCCCGGAGCGCGCCGGAAGTTCGTAGCGATCTTGTGACGGCACTGGATACCCGCTTCACGTTTGATACGTTTGTCGTCGGCAAACCCAACGAATTCGCTTATGCCTGCGCGCGGCGCGTGGCCGAGAAACCCTCCAGCGTCGGCTTTAACCCGCTCTTCCTGTATGGCGGTGTGGGTCTGGGTAAAACACATCTGATGCATGCCATCGGGGCAGAACTGGTGCAGCGCGGTAACGTCTCCGTTGCCTATATGTCTGCCGAAAAGTTCATGTATCGCTTTATTGCCGCCATCCGCTCTCAATCCACCATGGAGTTCAAGGAACAACTCCGGTCCGTTGATGTGCTGATGATTGATGATCTCCAGTTCCTGATCGGCAAAGACAACACGCAGGAAGAATTCTTCCATACCTTTAACGCTCTGGTTGA
This sequence comes from Acetobacter persici, assembly GCF_018256955.1. Taxonomy (NCBI): domain Bacteria; kingdom Pseudomonadati; phylum Pseudomonadota; class Alphaproteobacteria; order Acetobacterales; family Acetobacteraceae; genus Acetobacter; species Acetobacter persici. The sequence goes on along the minus strand of NZ_JAERKU010000003.1, from coordinate 296,708 downwards.
TGCTGGTCGGCAGATTGTGGTGTCAGCCGATAAATCCCCGTCCGATCTCTCGGGGCTGGAAGATCGCCTGCGGACACGGCTGGGCTGCGGCATGGTGGCTGACATTCACGCCACCACGTTTGAACTGCGCATTTCCATTCTGGAATCAAAAGCCGCTGCGTCCGGTGTGGTCGTGCCCGCCAAGGTGCTGGAATTTCTTGCGCATAAGATCACATCCAACGTGCGTGAGCTTGAAGGCGCTCTCAACCGCCTGATCGCCCATGCCAACCTGTTTGGCCGGCCCGTTACGCTGGAAGCGACACAGGATGTCCTGCACGACATCCTCAAGGCGCACGACCGGCGCGTGACGATTGAGGAAATTCAGAAGCGGGTAGCGGAACACTGGAATATCCGCCTGACGGATATGTCTTCCGCCCGCCGCGCCAGAGCCGTCGCACGGCCCCGGCAGGTCGCCATGTATCTGGCCAAGCAGTTGACCAGCCGCTCCCTGCCGGAAATCGGCCGGAAATTCGGGAACCGTGACCATACAACCGTGATGCACGCCGTCTCCCGCGTGGCGGAACTTATGGAACGGGACCCTGCGTTTGCAGAGGATGTCGAACTGATGCGCCGGATGCTGGAAAGCTAGACCGGAGCCGCCCGTATTCCGCCGCAGGAATACGGGCATTCAGAGATTGACTGCACCGTCATGGCTGTTAGTTTTCAACAGGATAGAACCCGGCCCGCCTGAATTCCTGCGTGGGGCCGGTCATGCAGGAAAGAGGCAGAGATGAAGTTTTCAGCTGAGCGCGCAATACTGCTCAAAGCTTTGGCACACATCCAGAGTGTTGCTGAAAAGCGTAATACAATCCCCATCCTTGCGAATGTTCTGATTCAGGCCGCAGGCGGCAAGCTCAGCCTGAAGGCAACCGATATGGAAATTGAAGTGGTGGAAGAAATTCCCGCCACGATCAAACGTGACGGTGCCACCACGGTCCCGGCGTCCGTGCTGTATGAAATTGTCCGCAAACTGCCCGATAGCGTGGAAGTCGAACTGGATCAGGCGGATAGCGAAGGCCCGTTGCTGCTCCGCGCTGACCGCTATTCCACTCGCCTGAACGTGCTGAGCGTTGATGATTTCCCCTCCATGGGCACGGGTGATCTGCCGTGCCACTTCAAGGTCGGGTCCGGCGTTCTGCGCTCCCTGATCGACCGTACACGCTTCGCGATTTCCACTGAGGAAACCCGCTACTATCTGAACGGCATTTTCTTCCACGCAGCCGAGACCGAGAGCGGCAAGCTGTTACGCGCTGTTGCAACCGACGGGCATCGTCTGGCCCGCGTGGAAACAGAACTGCCTGCCGGGGCTGAGAGCATGCCGGGCGTGATCATCCCGCGTAAAACCGTCGCAGAACTGCGTAAGCTGATTGATGAAGCGCCGGAAGAAATTGAAGTCGCGCTCTCAGAAACCCGCGTGCAGTTTACAGCCGGTCCTGTGATGCTGACATCCAAGCTGATTGACGGCACATTCCCGGAATATGACCGTGTTATTCCGCTCAACAACACGCGTATCCTGCGGGTTGGCAAAAAGGATTTCTCCGATGCCGTGGCCCGTGTGGCGGCCATTAGTCAGGAGCGCTCCCGTCCGGTCAAACTCGCGCTGGAGCCCGGTCTGCTCACCTTGTCCGCCAGCAGCCCGGAGCAGGGTATGGCGACGGAAGAACTGGATAAAAGCCGGATTTCCTACGACGCGGAATCTCTGGAAATTGGCTTTCAGGCCCGTTACCTGAACGATATTACCGATCAGGTTGAAAAAGACGTCGAATTTGCATTTTCTGACAGCGCTGCACCCACCATCGTCCGCGACGTCGACAGTCCCTCGGCACTCTACGTACTGATGCCGATGCGCGTTTAAAACCCCGGCTCTTTCTCCCCCGGTGCAAACTGACAACTACGCCGGGGAGGGACGGATGCGTCTGGCAGGCTCAGCGCATGATGCTTCATGGGCCGGGCGTTTTATCGGATAGAATGTGGCGCAGCTTCTTAAACTGACCCTTTCCGAATTTCGTAATTATGAGCGTCTGGTGTGGTCACCGGATGCGTCCCTTGTTGTCATCACCGGAGAGAACGGGAGCGGCAAGACCAACCTACTGGAATCCCTCTCTCTCTTAACGCCGGGCCGCGGCTTACGGGGCGCGCCGCTGGCACAGCTAGGCCGGGACAACGCGACCAGTTGGGGCATTTCCGCGCGATTTTCCTTTGGCGAGGAGAGGCTTGAGCTTGGCACAGGCATGGCCGGAGCGGGTGACGCTGCCCGCCGTGTCTATCTGCTCAACGGCCAGCAGGTCCGTAATCGCGATGCGCTGGAGGAAACCCTCTCCGCCGTCTGGATTACACCGCAAATGGACCGGCTGTTCAGTGAGGGCGCATCGGGCAGACGGCGTTTTCTGGACCGGCTGGTCATGGCGGTAACCCCCCACCATGCCCGCGAACTTCTGGCCTATGATCGAGCCATGACGCAGCGCAACAGACTGCTTCAGACACGCTTTTCCGAAGCCTCATGGCTGGGCGGGCTGGAAGCCTCCATGGCCCGCCACGGCGCGGCAGTCGCGGCGGCCCGGCGTGAGATGGTGCAACAGCTCTGCCTGTTCGCGCAGTCCAGCCTTGGTGCCTTTCCCGCCGTGAATGTGAGGTTGCTCTGTGAGATTGCAGAACAACTGGACCATGCTCCGGCACTCGCGGTGGAAGACTGGCTGCGGGAGCAGTTTGCCGCAAACCGCCAGCAGGACAGGGAGCGTGGGCGGGCAACATTTGGTGTGCATCGCACAGATTTCAGGCTTTCTGATTTACAGACAGGTTTAGCGGCGGCGACAGCCAGCACGGGGCAGCAGAAAGCGCTTCTTATGGGCACAGTGCTCGCCCATGCCCGACTGGTAGAAGATTATCGCGGCACGCCGCCCGTGTTACTTCTGGATGAACCTCTGGTGCATCTGGACCAGAACCGGCGCGGCTCTCTGCTTGAAATCGTGAAAGATTTCCGCACGACGGTGATCCTGACGGGAACAGACGAAGCACCTTTTGAGGACTTGCGGGCACAGGCAAGCTTTGTTGCACTAAAACAGGGTAAATTTCCCGGATAAATCGGGCGACTATCCCATAAAAGAGAGCTTCCAATCTGGTCGGACTGCGCTGGCCGGAGTATAAGACAACATCAGGTCCTATTCTTCTTTTCCGGAGTACCGTTACCATTATGACAGACCTTTCTCAGCCCACACCATCCACCGGAATGGAAGAGTATGACGCCGCGTCGATCTCTGTGCTGAAAGGGCTGGATGCCGTCCGTAAGCGGCCGGGCATGTATATCGGGGATACCGATGACGGCTCGGGCCTGCACCACATGGCGTTTGAAATTATTGATAACGCTGTTGACGAAGCACAGGCAGGTTTTGCAACCCGCTGCGTTCTGACGCTTAATGCTGATGGCAGCGTGACCGTGCGGGATAATGGACGCGGCATCCCGACGGACATGCATGCAGAAGAGGGGATCAGCGCAGCGGAAGTCGTGCTGACGCGCCTGCATGCTGGCGGCAAGTTCAATCAGAACTCCTACAAGGTTTCTGGCGGCCTGCATGGCGTGGGCGCCGCTGTGGTGAACGCGCTCTCCGAAAGCATGGAAGTGCGCATCTGGCGGAACGGGCAGGAGCATATGATCCGCTTTCGGCATGGTGAGCGCGAAGGGCCACTGGAAGTTGTCGGCCCGTCTGATGCCGAACGTGGCACGCAGGTCACCTTCAAACCGAGCGGCGAAACCTTCCCGAAAACGGTTTTTGACTTTGCCATTCTGGAACGCCGCCTGCGTGAACTGGCATTTCTGAACTCCGGGCTGGAAATTGTTCTGCGCGACGCGCGCATGGAAGAACTGCGGGAAGAGGTTTTCCATTATGAAGGCGGACTTGAAGCCTTTGTGGAATGGCTGGACCGCTCCCGCACCCCCATTGTCACCCCGCCCATTACCGGCAGCATGGAAAACCCGGATAACGGCATCAAGGTTGAATTCGCGCTGAGCTGGAATGACAGCTTTCACGAGACGATGCTGTGCTTCACCAATAACATCCCCCAGCGAGACGGCGGCGCGCATCTGGCTGGGTTCCGGCAGGCGCTGACACGTATTGTCGGCAAATATGCCGAAAGCATTGCAAAGAAAGATTCCCAGTCTCTTGTGGGGGAAGATATGCGAGAGGGCCTGACGGCTGTTCTGTCCGTCAAAGTGCCTGACCCGAAATTTTCTTCACAGACCAAAGACAAACTGGTTTCTTCTGAAGTCCAGCCTGTCGTGCATGCAGCGGCTGCTGACATGATCGGCCACTGGTTTGAAACGCACCCCAAAGAAGCCAAGCTTGTTGTTGGCAAGGTGCTGGATGCTGCCTCCGCGCGTGAAGCCGCCCGTAAGGCGCGTGAACTGACCCGCCGTAAAGGGGTGCTGGATATTTCCTCGCTACCCGGCAAGCTGGCGGACTGTCAGGAACGCGATCCCTCCAAAGCTGAAATTTTCATCGTTGAGGGTGACTCCGCAGGGGGAACCGCAAAGCAGGGTAGGGACCGCCGCTTTCAGGCAATTCTTCCGCTTAAAGGCAAAATTCTCAACGTGGAACGCGCCCGTTTTGACCGTATGCTTGGCTCGGCTGAAATCGGCACACTGATTACCGCGCTCGGTACCGGCATTGGCAGGGGTGAAGCGGAGCAGGGCGGCTTCTCCGTCGAAAAACTGCGCTATCATCGCATCGTCATCATGACTGACGCTGACGTGGACGGCTCTCATATCCGCACGTTGCTGCTGACCTTCTTCTTCCGTCAGATGCCGGAACTGATTGAACGGGGCTATCTCTACATCGCTCAGCCGCCGCTTTATCGCGCCAAACGCGGCAATGAAGAACGCTATCTGAAGGACGATGCCGCACTTGAGCAGTATCTGCTGGACAAAGCTCTGAATAATGCAGCCTTTGTGTATGCCGATAGTCGGGTGGTTTCTGGCGCGGAACTGGAGGCTGATCTGCCATTTATCCGGCAGGCAGCTCAGGCTGTCTCCCGCCTGTCCAACCGGGTGCCGAACTGGATTATTGAGCAGGCAGCACTCGCTGGTGCGCTAACGTCTGATCTGGAGACACTCCAGTCGCGCATCCCCGAGCTTCAGAAACGTCTGGATGCCGCCTCTTCTGAAAATGAACGGGGCTGGAAAGCCGTCGCCAGCACGGATGGTCTCGAACTTGCCCGTAGCGTGCGGGGCGTGGGCGAAGTGTATCGGATTGACCCCATGATGCTGGCGGGGGGAGATGCCCGCTGGCTGACCAGCCAGCTAGACCGTCTGGTGCGTGAGTTTGGCACAGGCGTCAGCCTGCGGCTGGAAACTACTGATCTCCCGCTCAAAGGACCGTCTGAACTTTATACCCGGCTGCTTGCGCAGGGCCGGCGTGGTCTGGCCATCAACCGCTTTAAAGGTCTGGGCGAGATGAACGACGAACAGTTGTGGGAAACCACACTGGACCCGTCCATGCGCACCCTGCTTCAGGTCAAGGTTGGTGATGTGGAAGAAGCCGGACAGGTTTTCACCACTCTGATGGGTGATGTCGTGGAACCACGCCGTGACTTTATCGTCGGCAATGCTCTGAAAGTCGCCAATCTGGACGTGTAAGAACGCGAGCGTTCTACCTCTGACAAAATGAATAGGGAGCCGTTTGGCTCCCTATTCATTTTGCTTTCGGCTGCTAAATATTACCTGATTTGCAATGAATACGCGGGCTAAGCCGCGCCGCTACCATCCATATTGTCTGACTGGCTTGCTGGCTTGCTGGCTTGCTGGCTTGCTGGCTTCGACCGTGGGACAATTGTAAAACCAATTACAGATAAAAATGCAGACGGCTTCCACAAAAAAAATCGGGAAGAAGGCCTTAGACCTCTCCCCGATTTCCAAAATTTCTTAAGCCGAAGACTGTCTGAATTTTCAGGCCGCAGCTTTAATCATCTGATCAAGAGCACGAAACTGCTTCAGCAGGGCAGGGAGCGCCTTGATGGGCAACATGTTAGGGCCGTCGCTCGGAGCACGGTCCGGGTCTTCATGCGTTTCAATAAACAGAGCAGCGACACCAATCGCCAGAGCCGCACGGGAGAGAATAGGGGCGAATTCTCTCTGACCGCCTGAAGACCCACCCAGACCGCCAGGTTGCTGCACAGAATGCGTCGCATCATACACAACAGGATACCCGGTCTGCGCCATAATAGGCAGTCCACGCATGTCATTCACCAGCGTATTGTAACCAAAGCTGGTTCCGCGTTCACACAGCATAATCCGCTGGTTTCCGGTAGAGGCAATTTTGGCGGCGACATGCTGCATGTCCCACGGCGCAAGAAACTGACCTTTTTTAACATTTACCGCAGCCCCGGTCTGCCCTGCAGCCAGAAGAAGATCCGTCTGTCGGCACAGAAACGCCGGGATTTGCAGAATATCGACAGCCTCAGCAACCGGGGCGCATTGCTCCGGCGCATGAACGTCTGTCAGCACCGGAATATTCAGGCTGTTCCGGATATCGGCAAGAATAGCCAGACCCTCCGCCATACCAACGCCTCTGGCGCTGGACAGGCTGGTACGGTTGGCTTTGTCAAAAGAGCTTTTGTAAATCAGCCCGATGTTTGCCGCGGCACATAATTCTTTCAGCGCGACAGCCGTTTCCATGGCATGCGCCGCAGATTCAATCTGGCATGGGCCTGCGATCAGCACAAAAGGCTGATCATTACCAATGCTGAGGGACTGAAGCTGAAAATTATGAGCAGCAGCATGCGTCATGCGCGGCGGACCTTTTCAAGTGCTGCACCGATAAACCCGGAAAACAGCGGATGCGGCGCGAAGGGACGTGACTTGAGTTCCGGATGATACTGCACCGCGACAAACCACGGATGATCCGGGTACTCAACCACTTCCGGCAGGATGCCATCAGGAGACAGACCTGAGAATTTCAGTCCGGCTTTTTCAAGCTGATCCTTGTAGTGAATATTCACTTCATAACGATGGCGATGCCGTTCGCTAATGTGCGTCGTGCCATAAATTTCAGCAGCCCGTGAGCCTTCCACCAGCGTTGCCTGATAGGCACCGAGCCGCATCGTGCCGCCCAGTTCGCCCCCTTCGCTCCGGCGCAGGCGTTCGTCCCCACGCGCCCATTCTGTCATCAGACCAACCAGCGGTTCATCCGCTTCACCAAATTCGGTGGAGGAGGCATTCGGCATATCCGCAAGGTTGCGGGCACACTCGATCACAGCCATCTGCATCCCGAAGCAAATGCCAAGGAACGGAATGCCGTGTTCACGCGCATAGCGCACAGCGGCAATCTTGCCCTTGGAGCCACGCTCCCCAAAGCCACCCGGCACCAGAATCCCGTGCGCTGTAGAGAGACGCTCCAGAGCATCCGGAGATTCTTCAAGAGCTTCAGCTTCCACCCAGTCCAGCTTGACTTTTGCCCGGTGTGCAATGCCACCGTGGAGCAGGGCTTCGTTCAGAGATTTATAGCTGTCGAGCAGGGCCGTATATTTTCCAACCACGGCAATCCGGACATCGCCATCCGGACGCCGGATGGCATCGACAATTTTTTCCCAGCCAGACAGATCCGGCTCTTCCGTATGGGGAAGACCGAAATAGCGCAGCACCTCGGTATCCATGCCTTCAGCATGATAGGCGAGGGGGCAGGAATAAATCGTATCCACATCGCGGGCCGCAATCACGGCTTCCGGGCGCACGTTACAGAAATTGGCAATCTTGCGCCGCTCGGTATCCGGAATAGCGCGGTCACAGCGGCAGAGCAGGATCTGCGGCTGAATGCCGACATTCTGCAATTCTTTAACGGAATGCTGCGTGGGCTTGGTTTTCAGTTCTCCGGCGGACGGAATCCAGGGGAGCAGCGTAAGGTGCACCACCATGGTCTGGGCCGGGCCGAGGTCATTCCGAAGCTGACGAATAGCCTCAAGGAACGGAAGACTTTCAATATCCCCGACGGTGCCGCCAATTTCGACCAGCACAAAATCCACATCATCCGTATTGGCCACCACAATATCCTTGATGGCATCGGTAATGTGCGGGATCACCTGAACTGTTGCACCAAGGTAATCGCCACGGCGCTCCCGCGCGATAACGTCGGAATAGATCTTGCCCGTGGTGGTGTTGTCTTCCTTGGTCGCGTTCACACCCGTGAAGCGTTCATAATGGCCAAGGTCGAGGTCTGTTTCAGCCCCGTCATCGGTCACAAACACCTCCCCGTGCTGGTAGGGGCTCATGGTGCCGGGATCAACGTTCAGGTAGGGGTCAAGCTTGCGCAGACGGACCTTATAGCCGCGTGACTGCAGAAGGGCTGCAAGAGCCGCTGACGCGATGCCTTTCCCGAGAGAGGACACCACACCGCCGGTGATAAATACGAAACGGGTCATGAGCAGACTTCCTACACGGACAAAGCCGGGTGGGTAAAGATGGACATAGAAATTCCTCCGCAGCTTTGTGCAAGCGCAGAGGAACAAAGACACTTCCTCTCTCCGGCTCCGGGAAGGAGGGAGAGAGCAGGAAACATGTTACTGTTTGGACGGAGCCGGTAGAACCGGCGGTGCTGCGGGCTGGGCAGGTGCGGTCACAGCGGCGGGAGCCGGGGGCTGAGCCAGAATGTCATGCCCGGCACCCGTGGAAGACCCACGATTCAGAATAGCCAGCACCAGAGAAAGCAGCATGAACAACCCGGCAAGTACCGCAGTAGTGCGGGTCAGCAGATTGGCTGTACCCCGGCCGGACATGAAAGCCCCCATCCCCTGACTGCTGCCAATACCAAGGCCGCCGCCTTCACTGCGCTGGATCAGCACAGTGCCAATCAGGGCTATGGTCACGCAAATATGCAGAATCAGCAGGGCTGTAGTCATGTCGAGTTCCCGATAAAGTGCGGAAATCAGGCAGCAGAAGCCGCGCCGATAATGGATAGGAATGCCTCTGCATTCAGGCTGGCACCCCCTACAAGGGCCCCTGCTACATCTGTAAGGGACAGAATGGAAGCCGCATTCTTGGCATTAACGGAGCCACCATACAGAATCCTGAGCGTTTTGCCAGCCTCGCCAAACTGACGCACCAGCTCTTCACGCAGGAATTTCATGGTTTCGGCAATTTCGTCTTCCGTGGCGGCACGGCCGGTGCCAATAGCCCAGATCGGCTCATAAGCCAGAATACCGGAGAAATTGTCAGGCAGGGACCCTTTGATCTGCCAGCCCAGCGTATCGAAATGTTCGCCGCTTTCGCGCTGGTCTTCTGTCTCCCCAATACAGACAATCGGGGTCAGGCCAGCTTTTGCGGCAGCGACCGCTTTTTCCCGCACGGTTTCATCCAGTTCACCATGCTCCTGCCGACGCTCGGAATGTCCCAGAATAACATAGGACACACCAAGGTCCGTCAGCATGGCCGGAGAAATATCACCCGTATGCGCGCCGGACGTGGCTTTGTGGCAATCCTGCGCCCCCAGAGCAATCGGAGAGGCCTTCAGTTTATCGGCCAGAAGAGCCAGCTGCGTGAAAGGCGGGCAGGTGACAATATCCGGCAGAATGGCCGGGAGCCCTGCCAGCAGAGCCTCAACAAGCGCCTGCGAATCACGGCTGGTGCCGTTCATCTTCCAGTTGCCGACGATAATCTGTCTGGTCATACGCCTCGTCCTTCCGTGCTGCCGGTGTCCGCATCCTGACTGCGTCACTCTGCCATAGAAAACAGGCTAAACCATACACTCGGCCTGTCGGGCAAGATGCCGCGTGCGTGTTTAGGGCCGTCCCGGTTTGTTCCCGCTGGTCAAGTCCGGCTGCTCCGCTTATGGTGCCGCGCCCGGGTTTGCTCGTGGCATGGTCTTTGTCTTCTCCCGGATCCCACGGTTCATGATCTCCTATCTGCGTCGCGTTTTTGTTGAATCCTGGCTTGGGCGTGTCTGCGCCATCGTCATTTTCCTCGCTTTTATCGGCTGGGGGGTAGGGGATGTGCTCGGTTACATGGGCACGGAGACAGATATCGTAGCCAAGGTGGGCCAGCAGCGCATTACCTCGGCGGATCTTGCGCAGTCCCTGCAGGGAGAAATGCCGACCATCGCCAAACAGATGGGCGTGACAGACCCTGCACAGGTGCCTGCTGCCATGCGCCAGCAGATTGCCTATCAGGTTCTGCAACGGCTGATCGGGCAGGCGGAACTGCAGGAAGCCGCCCGCAAACTGAAAGTAGCCGTGCCAGATTCGGCCGTGCGGGATGAAGTTTTCTCTCTGCCTTATTTCAAAGGTGCCAACGGTCAGTTCGACAGAAATATTCTGAACGCGCGCCTGCGGGAGCGCGACATTCCAGAGCAGCGCTTTCTGACGATGATCCGCGATGATCTGACAAGCCGCACCGAATTGCAGCCGATTGGTCAGGCCGCGAGTGTGTCTGACACCCTCACCAAACGCCTGTCCGACTTCGGCCTTCAGACCCGGACGATTGACCTGATCCGTATTCCCTTTGCTGAGCAGCCAACGCCTGCCGCTCCGGATGATGCGGTTCTGCGTCGCTATTACGCAAACCATCTGAACGATTTCCGGACCGCCGAACTGCGCCATGCCCGCGTTGTTGTGCTGTCCCCCGCCACAGTGGCTGATACGATCAGCATTGATGAAAAAGATCTGAAACGCGTCTACGACGAAGAAAGCGACCGCTACCACGTGCCGGAAACGCGCGACGTGCAGGTTGTGACGATGCAGGATGAAGCACAGGCTCGCGCTGTTGCTGATGTCTGGACAAAAGGAGGAGACTGGAGTGCTGTGCAGGCGGCTGCCAAAGGCGGCGCGTCTGTTGAGATGCCCGGAGCACGCCCCTCGGCCATTCCGTCCGAAAGTCTGAGCAAAGCTGTCTTTGCTGCGCCTCTGAATGAGATTCAGGGGCCGTTTAAATCAGAAGGCGGCTGGGTTGTGCTGCGCGTTACAAAAATAACGCCGCCCAAAGACACGCCTTTTGACATCGCCAAAAAAGAAATCCTTCAGCAGTATCGTGACGCGAAAGGCCCGTCTGTTGTCGGCGAACGGAGCCGCCAGTTGCAGGATGCCATGGCAGGCAACGGTCTGGACGCCATCCCGACGGATATCGGCGCCGCGGCAGCCGCAGGCACGCTGGATGCGCAGGGCAACACACAGGACGGCACACCAGCACCGCTTCCGGCGTCCGGCAAACTGCGTGATGCCATTGTGCAGCAGATCTTTACACAGACTAAAGGCGCGAAACCGAACCTGACGGAAGGGCCTGACAATAGCTGGTATGCCGTTGAGGTCGACACGATTACCCCTGCCGCACAACTCTCTTTTAATCAGTCCAGAGCAAAGGTTCTGGCCGCATGGCAGGCGGATGCCCGCAAACATGCAGCGGATGAACAGGCAACAGCCCTCTACACCGCAGCGCAGGAAAAAGGCGGCCTCGCCAACGTCGCCGGCGCAGGTGCACCGGTTGTAAAAGGTCTTGCATTCTCACGATCCGTCCCCAACAAAGCCATTCCGGCTGAACTCATGGATTATCTGCCCCGCATGAAAGCAGGACAGTCCGTGATGGCTGAAGATGCCGGGGAGTTTCTGGTCGCAACGGTAACCTCTGTCTCAACACCCAACCCCATGGCGGATCTGGCGGGCTACCAGCGTCTGAAAACAGCCCTTGCACAGTCCACCGGGGACGATCTGGTTGCGTCCTATGTTGAAGCACTCAGCAAGCGCACACCGCCCGTTATCAACCAGCGGGCCGTGCAGGCAGCGTTGTCTTCCCTTGGATTTGACGGAAGTGCCGCGCCATGAGCGTTACAGCACGCATTGCGGCCTCTCCGTCACGCGAGGCCTGTCAGGACGCATGGAAAGCGGGAAAACCGTCCGTTGTCTTTTCTGTAGAACCGGCAGATCTGCTCACCCCGGTTTCCGCTTACATGCGCCTTGCCGGGTTTGATGGTGGCACGGGGCGTTACACGCTGCTGCTGGAAAGCGTTGAAGGCGGGGTGTCACGCGGCCGGTATTCCGTGATTGCCCTGAAACCGGATCTGGTGTGGACCTGCCACAACGGGCGGGTCACAGTTGATGAAAATCCGGCACAGCCTGATATCCAGACCCGTTCCGTCGATGGCGCGGCTCTGGCCTCCCTGCGCAGCCTGATCCGCGAGACGCAGCTTGATCTGCCAGCAGGCCTCCCTCCCATGATTGCCGGGCTCTTCGGTTATCTGGGGTATGACATGGTGCGGCAGATGGAATATCTGCCTGACGCCCCGCCGGATGACCTCAACCTGCCGGAAGCCGTCATGATGCGCCCCGGTCTGTTTGCGGTTTTTGATACGGTCAGTGATGAGCTGATTCTCGCGGCTCCGGTCCGCCCGACAGCAGGGGAAGACGCCGGGGCCGCGTGGGATAAAGCGCAGACTCTTCTCTCCCGCGCACGTACCTGTCTGGTCGGGGCGTTGCCCGCTGCCTCTGACGCTGCGGCGCCGTTGGCGTTTGAAGCACCGCACTCCACATTCTCGCGCGAAGAGTTCTGTAACGCCGTCAAAAAAATTCAGGACTATATCGCCGCAGGGGATGCCTTTCAGGTTGTCCCCAGTCAGCGTTTTTCTGCTCCGTTTACGCTGCCGTCTCTGGCGCTGTATCGCTCTCTGCGCCGCGTTAACCCGGCACCGTTCCTGTTCCATCTGGATCTTGGGGCATTTTCGCTCGTGGGATCGTCCCCTGAAATTCTGGTGCGGCTGCGTGACGGCACCATGACGGTCAGGCCTCTGGCAGGCACGCGCCCACGCGGCAAGGATGAAGCCGAAGATCTGTGGCTGGAGCAGGATCTGCTCGCGGATGAAAAAGAACGTGCCGAGCATCTGATGCTGATTGACCTCGGCCGTAATGACGTTGGGCGTGTCTGCAAGCCGGGTTCCGTCCATGTCACAGAACGGTTTGTGATTGAGCGTTTCAGTCACGTCATGCACATCTCCTCCAACGTGGAAGGCACAATCCGGCCCGATCTGGACGCTCTGGATGCCCTGATTGCCGCGTTCCCGGCGGGTACGCTCACGGGTGCGCCCAAAATTCGCGCCATGGAAATTATTGACGAAATTGAGCGTAGCCGCAGGGCGACATATGCCGGGTGCATCGGGTATTTCGGGGCAGGGGGCGATATGGACACCTGCATCGGGCTGCGCATGGCCGTTGTTAAAGACGGCATGATGCATGTGCAGGCCGGATGTGGCGTTGTGGCCGATAGCGTGCCCGAACTGGAATATGAGGAAACCCGCCACAAAGCCCGTGCTGTTTTCCGGGCTGCGGAAGAAGCCATTCACTATGCTACACAGGCAAAGGGCTGAGTTCTTGCTCTTCCGTCATTTGACCCGTGTGCCGCATAAGGTCATCATAAAGTCATGATCCTTCTGATCGATAATTATGACAGCTTTACCTTCAACCTTGTCCATTATCTGGGCGAGCTTGGGGAGAGCTGCGATGTGCGCCGCAACGATTCTCTGACGGTCACAGAAGCTCTGGCACTTCAGCCAGAAGCAATTGTGCTCTCGCCGGGGCCGTGCTCCCCGAATGAAGCTGGAATCTGCTGTGATCTGATTGCAGCGGCCGCCGGAAAAATTCCGGTTTTCGGGGTGTGCCTCGGGCATCAGGCAATCGGGCAGGTCTTTGGGGCCAAGGTTGTGAGGGCCGCAACGCCGATGCATGGCAAGATCAATCCGGTCTTCCATAATGGGAAAGACGTTTTTGCGGGCCTCCCCAGCCCCTTTAATGCCACGCGATATCATAGCCTCACTCTTGAGCCGTCAAGCATTCCTGACAGTCTTGAGGTTACAGCATGGACCGAAGATGGCGTGATTATGGGGGTATGCCATAAGCAGCATCCCATCTCCGGTGTTCAGTTTCACCCGGAAAGCATTGCATCAGAATACGGGCACGATCTTCTGAGGAACTTCCTTGAAGACGCGCGGGCCTGGAACAAGAAGAAAACAGCGGCCTGACATGGCGGAGATCACTCTTTCTCCCTCAGCAGATCCGGACGTTTTTTTTACTTCCATCCTCAACACCCTCGCGCATGGGAATACACTGACCAGCGCAGAAGCTGAAGCCGCCTTTGGCATCATCATGGACGGCACACTCCCGGCAGAGCGCGTGGCGGCTTTTCTGATGGCGCTGCGCGTGCGGGGAGAAGACGCCAGAGAAGTGCAGGGGGCCGTCACGGCGTTACGAAACCGTATGGTCTCTGTGCCGCACGTACCCGCAGACACAATCGACGTGTGCGGGACAGGCGGTGACAATTACGGCACCCTCAATGTCTCTACAGCCGTGGCATTTGTGCTGGCGGCCCTTGGCGTGCCCGTAGCCAAACATGGGAACCGGGCCGTCTCGTCACGCGCCGGGGCATCAGACGTTCTGCAGGCGCTGGGCGTGCCCTTGCTGGCAGACCCTCAGCAACTCTCTCTCCAGCTTAACCAGCATAAGCTGGTTTTTCTTGCAGCCCCCCATCATCACCCGGCCATGCGGCATGCCGCCCCGATCAGAAAAGCATTGGGTATCCGCACCCTGTTCAACCTGCTGGGGCCGATGGTGAATCCGGCAGGTGTCAGGCATCAGCTCATTGGTGTGTTTGCTCCGGAATGGTTGCAGCTTGTGGTGGACGTGTTGCATCAGCTTGGCTCGGAGAGAGTCTGGGCAGTCTGCGGTCAGCCTGTGGGAGAAACGCAGGGAATTGACGAACTGACACTGGCTGGCCCCACCCGCGTTGTCGCGCTTGAAAACAGCACAACCCATTCCCTTGTTATAGAGGCCGAGATGGCGGGGCTGCCTTACGCGCCTGTTTCTGCCATTCAGGGGGGCGACGCTCAGCATAATGCTGAAGCACTGGAAGCCTTGCTCCGTGGTGCCCATGGGGCTTATCGTGATACTGTTTTACTGAATGCCGCCTGTGCCCTGCATGTGGCTGGACGACGTTCAATCCTGACGGGTTTGCAGGTAAACCCGCAGGCCTTCAGAGAGTCCGTGGCCGATGTCAGCCGCGTGCTTGATAATGGCGCCGCGCTGGCGGTGCTGACCGGTTTGCGTACATCATCTTCTGGTACGTATGCTCAAGACAAGACAGGATGATTATGAACGAAATACCCAATTCGTCCGCCGCTGGAAATTCCGACGCAGAGGCCTGCATTCAGGCTGATCACATGCCGGATGTACTCTCGCGGATCTGTGCGCGGACAAGAGTTGAGGTTGAGCACCGTTCAACCCTCGTCTCGCTGAAAGAGATGATGGCCAAAGCGCAGGACGTAAAAGACGCTCCGCGCGGCTTTGGGCGCGCCCTGAAGGAAAAGGCTGCTGACAGAACAGTCGGGCTGATTGCTGAAATCAAAAAAGCCTCCCCCTCAGCAGGTATCCTGCGTGAAGAGTATGACCCCGCCCAGATTGCTGTTGGCTATGAACAGGCAGGAGCTGCCTGCCTGTCTGTTCTGACGGAAAGCTCCTGCTTTCACGGCCAGAACGAAGATCTCCAGATTGCGCGCGCGGCCTGCTCTCTTCCGGTCCTGCGCAAGGACTTCATTCTTGACCCCTGGCAGGTTTATGAAAGCCGGGCGATGGGTGCGGACTGCATTCTTATCATCATGTGCATCCTGACAGATGAAGAAGCCCTGAGTCTGGTCGACCACGCCAAGGGGCTGGACATGGATGTTCTGGTGGAAGTGCACGATGAGGAAGAGCTGAACCGCGCACTCGCGCTGGACACTTTCCTGATCGGCATTAATAACCGTAATCTCAAGACGTTACAGACGGATATTGAGACAACAAAACGTCTTACGCCACTGGTTCCGCCAGACCGGATTATTGTCTCTGAAAGCGGCATCAAGACACATGGAGACGTCATGGCGCTGGCCGAAATTGGCGTGACTGGTTTTCTTGTAGGAGAGTCTCTGCTGCGTCAGCCTGACCCCGGCAAGGCGGCCCGTGCGCTGCTCGGATTTGCCTGACGTGCCTGAAAAGACGCTGACGCATCTTGATGCATCCGGTCATGCGCACATGGTGGATATCTCAGAAAAATCTGACACGCACCGCAAGGCAATTGCGACAGGCTCTATTTCCATGCTGCCCGAAACCCTGAACATGATTGTTTCTGGCAGCATGCCGAAGGGCGATGTTCTGGCAACAGCACGCATCGCAGGCATTATGGCGGCCAAGAAAACGGCGGATATCATACCGCTGTGTCACCCGCTGGCCCTCAGTCGTGTTTCGGTTGATCTGCTTCCGGCAGATGACAAAATCGAGATCACCGTTTCTGTTACAACAAAAGGCGCAACCGGGGTCGAAATGGAAGCGTTAACTGCGGTAAGTGCCGCAGCGCTGACCCTGTATGACATGTGCAAGGCGGTTGATCGGGGCATGAGGATTGACGGCATCAGGCTCCTGCATAAAAGCGGGGGACGATCAGGCGACTTTAATGCGGAATAATTGAGAGAAGCTTACGGGCTCCTTCGCCTCGACATACACCCTGTGCCCGTAACTGACTGAGTTAGCAGTATAACTTTTAAAGCCAATAAGGATGAGCCGATGACGGCGGGTCAAAAAAACGTAGCACGCGTGGGAGGCAACGGCCCCTCCTTAACCCGTGAGCAGTTTATTGATGCATTTCACGAGATGTTGCTGATACGCCGGTTTGAAGAAAAAGCGGGCCAGCTTTACGGCATGGGACTGATTGGCGGTTTTTGCCATCTCTATATCGGGCAGGAAGCCGTCGTCGTCGGGATTCAGATGACGCTGAAGGACGGTGACAAGCTGATCACCTCCTACCGTGACCACGGACAGATGCTGGCTGCCGGGATGACGCCACGCGGCGTTATGGCTGAACTGACTGGCCGCGCCACCGGATATTCCCGCGGTAAAGGCGGGTCCATGCACATGTTCTCCCGCGAGAAAAATTTCTACGGCGGACACGGTATCGTGGGCGCGCAGGTCGCACTGGGCATCGGGCTGGCATTCGCCAACAAATATCGTGGAACGGATGAAGTCTCAGTCGCATATTTCGGGGATGGTGCCGTCAATCAGGGGCAGGTGTATGAAAGCTTCAACCTGGCTGCGCTCCATAAGCTGCCCTGCCTGTTTGTGATTGAAAATAACCTCTACGGCATGGGGACAAGTGTGGAACGCGCCTCTGCCTCGCACGAACTCTGGCGGAATGGTGAGCCATGGGGCATCCCCGGTCGTCGTGTTGACGGCATGGATGTTGCCGCCGTGCATGAAGCCGCAGCCGAGGCCGTAGCCCATTGCCGTGCTGGCAAAGGACCGTATCTGCTGGAGATGATGACGTATCGTTATCGTGGTCATTCCATGTCTGACCCGGCCAAATACCGTAAGCGTGAGGAAGTGGATGAAGTCCGCAAAACGCGTGACCCCATTGAACATGTCCGACGGATTTTGGTGGATGCGGGGGTCAGTGAAGATGATCTGCGCAAGATTGAAGACGATATCAAAGCGACAGTGAACGATTCTGCTGAATTCGCGCAGACAAGCCCCGAGCCTGATCCTGCCGAGCTTTATACAGATGTGCTGCTAGAGGCGTAACGGATTATGGCGACAGATATTTTAATGCCGGCTCTTTCCCCGACCATGACGGAAGGCGCTCTGGCACGCTGGGTTAAAGCGGAAGGGGATGCGGTTTCTATTGGCGATGTGCTTGCCGAGATTGAAACCGACAAGGCAACCATGGAAGTGGAAGCCGTCGAAAGTGGCGTTCTGGGCCGTATTCTCGTGCCCGAAGGGACGCAGGATATCGCGGTGAACACCCCGATTGCCATTCTGGTGGCTGAGGGTGAAGCTGTTCCCGATGCAGCATCCGCATCGACAACTACGTCAGAAGCAAAGTCAGAACTGGCCACACAAACGCCGGTTGAACAGCCGTCTTCTGCACCCGCCCACGTTGCCAGCACTCTGCTGAATGCTCCGGAACCGGAAAAAGACTGGGGGCCGACGGCTGAAATTACCGTGCGTGAAGCCCTGCATGACGCCATGCAGGCGGAACTGCGCCGGGACCCCGATGTTTTTCTGATCGGCGAAGAAGTCGCGGAATATCAGGGGGCTTACAAAATCTCTCAGGGCCTTCTGGCTGAGTTTGGTGATAAGCGTGTCATTGACATGCCAATTACCGAGCATGGTTTTACAGGCATGGCGGTTGGCGCAGCCCTGACGGGCCTGAAGCCGATTGTGGAGTTCATGACCATGAACTTCTCAATGCAAGCTATTGATCATATTATTAATTCTGCCGCAAAAACTCTTTATATGTCTGGTGGACAGATGGGGTGCCCCATCGTCTTCCGTGGTCCGAACGGCGCGGCTGCCCGCGTCGGCGCACAGCATTCTCAGTGCTACGGGAGCTGGTATGCCCACGTTCCGGGCCTCAAAGTTGTGGCACCGTGGTCCTCGGCGGATGCCAAAGGGCTTCTCCGCGCGGCCATTCGGGACCCGAACCCGGTTGTCGTGCTTGAGAACGAAATTCTCTATGGCCGCAAATTTCCATGTCCGGTTGATGAAGACTTTATCCTTCCCATCGGCAAAGCCAAGATTGAGCGGGAAGGGCGCGATGTGACCATCGTGACATTCTCCATCATGGTCACAACGGCACTGGAAGCAGCAGAGGCTCTGGCTCAGCAGGGGATTGAAGCTGAAGTCATCAACCTGCGCAGCCTGCGCCCGCTGGATACGGCAACTATTGTAGAAAGCGTGAAAAAAACCAGTCGTCTGGTCACGCTGGAGGAAGGCTGGCCGTTCGCGGGGATCGGTGCCGAAGTGGCGATGCAGGTTATTGAACATGCTTTTGACTGGCTGGACGCACCGCCTGTGCGCGTTGCTGGCGTGGATGTTCCGATGCCGTTTGCCGCCAATCTTGAAAAACTGGCCCTGCCACAGCCCGAGCACGTGGTTGATGCCGTGCGTCGCCTGATCTGAGGAAAAAGAGATGGCTATTGAAGTTCTGATGCCGGCCCTTTCCCCCACCATGACGGAAGGCGCGCTGGCCCGCTGGGTTAAAGCGGAAGGCGATAAGGTTACGATTGGCGATGTGATTGCCGAAATCGAAACCGATAAGGCGACTATGGAAGTAGAAGCCGTCGAAGACGGGATTCTCGGCCGTATCCTTGTGCCGGAAGGCACGCAGGAAATTGCGGTGAATACACCCATCGCACTGCTGATTGCTGAGGGCGAAGCTGTGCCGGAAGCAGGACCGGTCAGGCCGCAGGCTCCGGCGGCCGCAGCCCCGCAGAAGGCAGAACAACCGGCGGCAACTCACCAGAAATCTGCGTCCGCTACTGTTCCCGCCCAGACGACATCGTCCGTTCAGCCTGCCGCCGGGAAACGGATTATTGCGTCTCCTCTTGCAAAACGTATTGCGGGCCAGAAAGGGGTGGATCTTTCCACCATTAAAGGTTCCGGCCCGAATGGCCGTATTGTCCGCCGGGATGTTGATAGCGCCGCGGCTCAGGGCAAGCCGGTCACGTCCGCTACCGGACAGGGAGCTGCCATCGCGCTGTCTTCCTCCAGTCGCTCTGTGCCGCATTCCGGGATGCGGAAAGTCATTGCGCGCCGCCTGACTGAAGCAAAAAGCACAATTCCGCATTTCTACGTCTCGGTCGATGTCGAACTGGATGCGCTGCTTGCTCTGCGCTCTCAGCTGAACGCAACCTCTCCGGAAGAGGGGCCGGATGCTTTCAAGCTGTCCGTCAATGACATGCTGGTCAAAGCCTCAGCGATTGCGCTCAAACGGGTGCCAAACGTGAATGCGTCCTTCACCGATCAGGCCATGATCCTGCACGACAACGTGGATATTTCTATCGCCGTCTCCATTCCGGACGGGCTGATTACCCCCATTGTGACGCATGTTGAGCAGAAAAGCCTGAAGCAGATCAGTCAGGAAACCAAAGATCTGGTGAAGCGCGCCCGCGCAGGCAAACTGAAGCCCGAAGAGTTTCAGGGCGGCACGTTCTCCATCTCCAATATGGGGATGTTCGGCGTGCGTGATTTCTCCGCCATCATCAACCCGCCGCAGGCCGCTATTCTGGCCATTGCAGCCGCAAAAAAGCAGCCTGTGGTGAAGGGGAATGAACTGGCGATTGCAACCGTGATGACGGTCACTCTCTCCGTTGATCATCGCGTCGTGGATGGTGCGGTTGCGGCGGAATGGCTTTCAGCTTTCCGGTCGGTGGTCGAATCTCCTCTGACACTTGTTCTTTAACATCGCGTTTGCAGGAAACGACCATGAGCGGAACCGATTTTGACATTATCGTCGTGGGTGGCGGACCGGGTGGCTATGTTGCGGCGTTACGGGCCGCACAGCTTGGTCTTTCTGCCGCGGTGGTGGAAGCACAGCATCTGGGCGGAATCTGCCTGAACTGGGGCTGCATCCCCACCAAGGCTCTTCTGCGCGCTTCGGAAATTAACCACCTTCTGCATGATCTCGGCACTTACGGGTTCAGTGCGGAAAAGGTGAGTTTCGATTTCTCCAAAATTATTGCCCGCTCAAGAGCCGTCTCCAAACAGCTCTCGGGCGGCGTGGCGCATCTTCTGAAAAAAGCTAAAGTTCGGGTTTTTGACGGCTATGGCAAGCTGGATGGTGTTGCCGGGCGCAAGCGCAAAATTCTGGTGACGCCTGCCAAAGGCGCTCCCGTTACGCTCACAGCAAAGCATGTCATTCTTGCTACCGGAGCGCGCGCCCGTACTCTGCCGGGACTGGAACCAGATGGAAAACTGATCTGGTCTTACCGTGAAGCTCTGGTGCCTGATGAACTGCCACGCCGCCTGCTGGTTATTGGATCTGGTGCGATCGGTAGCGAATTTGCCTCTTTCTATCGCAACATGGGGTCAGAGGTGACGCTGGTTGAAGTCGCCCCACGTATCCTGCCGGTAGAAGACGAAGAAATCAGCGCACTGGCCCGTAAAGCCTTTGAAAAACAGGGTATTCGCGTTCTGACCAGCGCCAAACTCGGCACCCTGCGCAAATCAGCGTCAGACGTAACGGTTCCTGTTGAAGTCAACGGCAAAACAGAAGAGTTCACCGTAGACCGTGTGATTTCTGCCGTCGGGATTGTTGGCAATGTCGAGAATATCGGACTGGAAGGCACAAAAATTAAAACAGACCGCACCCATGTGGTGACGGATGACCTGTGCCGCACAGGGGAGCCGGGCGTTTACGCTATTGGTGACCTCGCCGGGGGTCCCTGGCTGGCTCATAAGGCAAGCCATGAGGCTGTACTGTGTGTTGAAGCCATTGCAGGCAAGACGGTGCATCCGATTGATATTACAAAAATTCCCGGATGCACTTACTGCCGCCCGCAGGTTGCGTCCGTTGGCTATACAGAGGCCCGTGCCAGAGAAGCGGGATATAAAGTCCGTGTCGGGAAATTCCCGCTGATGGCCAACGGTAAAGCACTTGCCATGGGTGAACCAGACGGACTGGTAAAGACCGTTTTTGATGCCCAGACAGGAGAGCTTCTGGGGGCGCATATGATCGGCGCGGAAGTCACGGAAATGATTCAGGGCTATGTGATTGCCCGTACGGGAGAACTGACGGAAGCTGAACTGGCGGAAACCATTTTCCCGCATCCGACAATTTCTGAATCCATGCATGAAGCCGTTCTCGCGGCCTATGACGGCGCGCTGCATTTCTAGTCCGCAGAGCAGACGGCATCATCGCGTGGGTGTGATGCCGTCTGACGCACCAATCTGGGCGTTCTTACCTTGACGCAGCAGTAAGAGCGTTCCAGTTCTTTTTAAACCCGGAGCTGTGGGAGCGGGTGATACCATGTCAACACGCGTCTTGATTGACCATCGGAAAGGCGGAGCCAGTAAAGCCCGCCACCCGGAAAAGGCACACCGGCCGGACAACCCGATTGCCCGCAAACCCGAGTGGATCCGCGTTAAAGCGCCAACGCACCCTGTGTATCACGAAACACGTAAGCTGATGCGGGACAACCGTCTGGTGACGGTGTGTGAAGAAGCAGCATGCCCCAACATCGGGGAATGCTGGTCTCAGCGCCATGCGACCATGATGATCATGGGAGAGATCTGCACACGCGCCTGTTCCTTCTGCAATGTCACCACAGGCCTGCCGCACGCGCTGGATGCGGACGAACCAGCCCGCGTGGCCGAGGCTGTCGCCAGACTGGGACTGCGCCATGTGGTCATAACGTCCGTAGACCGGGACGATCTGGAAGATGGCGGGGCACGGCATTTTGCACGGGTCATCACGTCCATCCGGGATGCCGCACCAGAGACGACCATTGAAATCCTGACGCCTGATTTTTTACGCAAAAACAATGCACTAGAGATTGTTGTTGACGCGCGACCTGACGTATTCAACCACAATCTGGAAACTGTGCCACGCCTTTATCCGAGCATCCGCCCCGGCGCGCGCTACTATCAGTCCATGCGTCTTCTTGACCGTGTAAAGCAGCTTGATGCCTCTATTTTCACCAAGTCCGGCCTGATGCTGGGGTTGGGGGAAGAGAAAATGGAAATCGCTCAGGTCATGGATGATCTGCGCATTGCGGATGTAGATTTTATTACAATGGGCCAGTATTTGCAGCCTACGGTGAAGCACGCGGCCGTTGCCCGTTTTGTCACCCCCACTGAGTTTGAGGAGTATGGCGCAATGGCTCGCGTCAAAGGTTTTCTTCAGGTCAGTTCAAGTCCGCTGACCCGTTCATCCTACCATGCTGACTCGGATTTTGCTGAATTGCGGCAGACACGTAATGCCCGCCTTGCGGGGGCGAACTGATGCCTAAACACGCAGAAAAGCGTGTTCTCGCGTACAGGGCTGACCAGATTTTTGATCTTGTTGCAGATGTTGAACACTACCCGGATTTTCTACCCTGGTGCGTTGCTGCGCGCGTCCGCACGCGCACCGCAACGGAGCTGGTTGCTGATCTGACGGTCGGGTTTGGTCCCTTCCGGGAGAGCTTTACCTCTCGCGTAACGCTCAATCGGCCCGACACTATTACAGTGCAGTATGAAAAGGGGCCGTTCCGCTACCTTAAAAATCTGTGGAAATTCACACCTGACCCTCGTGGCTGTGTTGTGGAATTTTTTGTCGATTTTGAATTCCGGTCCCGCATCCTTCAGGCCGCTATTGGCGTTGTGTTCGGAGAAGCTGTTCGTCTCATGGTTTCCGCATTTCTGCGCCGGGCGCGGGACGTGTACGGACCACCGGAGACAGCGGCATCTTTGCCGGATGAACATCCGGTTGCCCAATAGTTCACCGATAGGTGGGGCAGGCTGCTCCCCCTAAAATACGCAGGGTTGTTGTTACGGGACGCAATTTTCTATACATTACCAATCTGTTGGAAAATTGCTTTTTATAAAAGCAGTCCGGCGTTTTGAATAAGGACAGACGATTATGAAAAAAATCTTTGCTGCGACGGCTCTCATTTCCGCCACGCTGGCTGCAAGCCCGGTTTTTGCGGCTACGCACCACGCCCACAAACATGCTGCGCATGAAGCCGCTGCAAAAAAAGCAGCCAACGGTGATTCCTCCACCGATGACCTGAACAGCAAGAGCCTGTCTGACGCGCAGCGCGCAAATGCCCCTGCTTTTGCTGCCGCCCCGACTGCTCCGACCGCCGTTGTTCCGGGCACGACAGTTGGCGTCCCGGCTGCTGGCACGGGCGTTACCGCTCCGGCAGCTCCCACGGCCCCGGCTCTGCCGAGCGTGACGGCTCCTGCTGCCCCGACCGCAACGGTCCCGGCTAACGCTCCGGTTTCTGGTCAGTAAAAAACAATAAAATCCTGAATTTGCAGCTTAATCTGCATTAAAGGCTTAAGCATCAAGAGCGTTAGAGGGGTGTCCCTCTAACGCTCTTTTTGTATACGAAAACGTTAGCCAACACGCTGCAAAACAAGATTAAGAGCATGCATGGCCGCCTGAGAGCGAATGGCTGTGCGGTCCCCTTTGAAAATCCGGAAGTCTGCCTGCACGTCACCGTCTCGCACGACCGTACCGAACCAGACCAGCCCAACAGGTTTGTCTGCTGAACCCCCACCCGGACCGGCAATACCGGACACGGAGACAGAATGTGTTGCATCCTGCGCGACACCCAGCGCACCAGCAGCCATCTCTCGCACCGTCTCAGCACTGACCGCACCAAACTTCTGTAACGTCGCGGTGCTAACCCCCAGCACAGAATGCTTCATGCTGTTAGAATAGGTCACAAGACCGCCCTCAGTGACATCAGAAGAGCCTGCATGATGCGTCAGAAGTGCCGCCACCAGCCCGCCTGTGCAGCTTTCTGCCGTCACCAGTTTTGCGTCTGCTTTCCGAAGGGCTTCAAGGAGCAGGCCTGACTGCTCTATCAATTCCGACGCGAAGTCGGGGGCAAGAAGAGAGAAAGACATTACGTTCAACCTCGGGACAAGGGAAGATGACGCGCCATTAACCGGGCTGATTTAATGCAGGCAGCGGCCATAGCGCCTGCTATCAGATCATCCCCCATGATCCCTGTGGCACCATGTTTTTGGTCCATATACCCGACAGGTCCCGGCTTTTTGATATCAAACAGGCGGAAGAGGGCAAACGCCAGAACGGCAAGGCCGAGACTTCTGCGGGTTGACGCAGGGTCCTCCGAGTTTTCGGGCAGGCAGGCCAGCAGACTGACCCACATGCCAGCAACCTCATCAATCACAATCCAGCTGTGATCTTCTCCATCTCCCGCCTGATCAGCCGCCCACCAGCCGGCGACGGAAACAGCACCAATCGCCCCGAGCAGGATTTTGGGCCGCCTGAGCAGCGGGAGCCCCAGTACCAACGCGGCCAGAGACCCGACGGTACCGGGCGCACGAGGCGCCAGACCACATCCGCCGAATGTTGCCAGAAAACGGGACGGTGTCATGCTTATTTCCCCATCGCTGCGTAAATGGTCATATTTTCCCACACGCGCTGAACGTAATTCCGGGTTTCCGAGAAGGGAATGGATTCAATCCAGTCAATCATCTCATCCTGAGAGGCTCCGCTGCGACCCGGATCACCCGAGGCAGCAAGCCAGCGCGAAAGCCTTCCCGGCCCCCCGTTATAAGCCGCAGCCATGTAGGGCACGACAGAGCCGAATTTGTCCTGAAGATAAGACAGATAGGCCGAGCCAAGCGCCAGATTATTGTTCGGGTCATGCAAGCCGGATGCTGTTGCCGCCGAGGCAGACACACCAGCCCGATGCACCATATCCCCGGCAGTCGAGGGTTTGAGCTGCATCAGGCCAATAGCATTGGAGGAACTGATAGCGTCCGGATTAAAGTTGCTTTCCTGACGCGCCAGACCCAGCACCAGTCCGGACGGGAGCCCCGACGCCGGAGAAGCATACGGCGCAGGCCAGCCGGAATGGAGCAGAAAAAGCCCGTCACGCCCGAGCTGACGAGAAACCGCGACGGACACATCCGGCAAGCCGAGCTTCATGGCCAGATCACACAAGGCGAGCTTGTCCGAGACGGAAACAAGTTGCTGGCTAAGCAGGGTCAGGAAATCCCGCGCATGCGGTTTATCCCCCCATGACACGAGCAACTGCGCGGCCTGAACAAGGTCACTCCCCGCAAGGCGGCTGGCAGAGGCTGATGGCTCACGCTCCGTAGCCAGAGCTTTTGTAACGGACGGCGGAATATGCTCCGGGGCAAGGAGTGTCGCTGCATTTCCCGCCAGTTGTGCGGCGGCCATCTGGCCATAGAATGTACCGGGATACCCAGCGGCTTTCTGCCAGTCGGCCTGTGCAGATACGTCATCCTGCGCGGCATGGCGGGCCCGCCCGAGCCAGTAAAATCCGCGACTCTTGCTAATCAGAGACGCAGAATCAGCCAGAGGCCTGAAAAAAACGTCTGCCTGCGCGGGATTGTGCATTTTCTGCAAAGCAATCCAGCCACTGAGAAACTGTGAATCCAGACGATTTGCGCCGGTGGTGAGGGTATCGTTCGCCAGAGACAACGCATCATCATTCTGCCCGTCCTGCAGCAGTTCCCGCGCCAGCGCGTCGCGCTCCCGCCAGAAAGCCGGATGGCGGCCTTTTGCTTCGGCCTGCACCCCGGTCGTTTTCCAGAGTGCAGCCGCCTCGGCATCCCGCTTCTGCGTCCGCAGCCAGCGCAGATGGTCCAGAATCAGATATGGATCATCTGCCTCAGAAGCGGGCAGGGCGGCTACCAGAGCATCTGCACCGGGGTCGTTCGCCCGAAAGGCGAGGCGTGCTTGTGCCTGCTTCTGACGGGATGCACTTAGATAAGGAAGAGTCTGACGTGCAGCGGCCAGAGAGCCCGCTTTTTCTTCACGGTTAAACCGAAGCCATGAGGCCTCAGGCGTCAGAACCTGCGGAAATGTGCCGGACAGAGCAGTCGCCGCCGCGGCGGAATCATTCCCGTTCATCCACGCCTGCTTTGCCTCTGCTGCGAGATGGCCGGCAAGCCCGGACGTCGCACTACCCCCTTGGGAGACGCACTGCGCAAGAGCAGGACCGTAACTGAGCGTCTGTGCGCAGAGACGGGCCAGAACAGCAGGATCAGTCTCTTTGGATAAGGCCTGCTGCATCCGGGTCTGCAACAGCTGCCAGCGTGGCCACACCGGGCGCGTTTTTAGAAAATCCGCATAGTCCTGAGCACTTGCATGTGATGAACCGACCAGACTCAGCCAGACGGTCAGGCGGTCGGACACGGAACCTGCTGCATATGTCTGTGAGGCCGGTACAGCCACGGACTGCGGTTCCGTGACCTGAGATGCCGGTCCGGCGGCAGACTGCCCCGTCTGAGCAGGCGCTGAGCACGCGCTGAGAAGCAAAAAAGCCAGCGGCAGAGATGCCTGCCGACGCCATGCGGAAAAATGTAAAACTGACATCCCCGGAAGATCAGCGATCCCGCATGCGCTGGCAAGTCATGATCTGCCGGGCGAAAAGAACGGCGTCTGCCCTTTAGTGAGAGAGCGGCAGATGCGTCCAGACTTCACCGCCGCCTTTCACAATCAGTTCGATGGCAACTGCCAGAACAATCAGCAGACCAACCCAGGAAATCCACTTATACCGGTCCAGCAGACGGGCAATAAAGGATGCAGCAACCCCCATCAGCAAGACTGAAAGCACAAGACCTGCGACCAGCACAGCCGGGTGTTCCGCCGCTGCTCCGGCAACGGCCAGCACATTATCCAGACTCATGGAAAGGTCAGCGAGGAGAATGCGGAACACAGCCTTGCCAAAGCTGCCGGGCGGGGAATCACCCTCGGCGTCGTTATGCTGGCCTGCGCGCATCTCGCAATACATGCGCCAGCACACCCATGCCAGCAGCAGCCCGCCAGCCAGTGTCAGGCCGATAATCTGAAGCAGTTGCACTGCCACAAGGGCCATAAGAATACGGATAATAGCCGCAAGCGCGATCCCGGCAAAAATCGCTTTCCGTCGTTCACTGACAGGCAGGGAACGCACGACCAGACCGATCACAACGGCGTTATCTCCCGCCAGCGTGACATCAATCATCACAACCTGAAGGAATGCGAGAAGGGCTTTCAGGCTGAAAGCATCAAGAAAACCGTGCACGAAAACTCCGATTCGGGAAGCTGAGACCGGGAAAATCAAGGGCTGAACATCCTGAAATAGCCCGGACTGTCAAAGTTTTTTGTTTCACGGGCAGACGTAGCGCCGGGAATCGGGTAGAGAGGCGCGCATTATTCCGCTCTCAGGAGGAACACCGCGTTATGGTGCCGCGCTATACTCGCCCCGTTATGGCCGCTATCTGGTCGCCTGAAAATCGCTACCGCATCTGGTTTGAGATTGAAGCACTGGCCTGTGAAGCCATGGCCGAATATGGCGCTGTGCCAAAAGACGCCGCAAAAGTTGTGCGTGAAAAGGGCGACGCCGCAATGGCCGCGTTCTCCGAGGCCGATCTGGCACGCATTGATGAGATCGAAGCTGAAACCCGCCACGATGTCATTGCCTTCCTGACCTGGCTTGCTGAGAAAGTTGGTCCGGAAAGCCGTTTTGTGCATCTGGGCATGACGTCTTCCGATATTCTGGATACCTGTCTGGCTGTGCAGCTGACGCAGGCGACTGACCTGCTGCTGAAAGATCTGGACGATGTTCTGGATGCCCTGCGCACTCGTGCATTTGAGCACAAACATACCCTGACCATCGGCCGCAGCCACGGCATCCATGCTGAGCCGACCTCCTTTGGCCTGAAACTGGCCGGGCATTACGCCGAATTTGTCCGCAACAAAGAGCGCCTTGAAACCGCCCGTGCGGAAATTGCCACCTGCGCCATTTCCGGTGCTGTCGGCACGTTTGCGCATCTGGACCCGCGCGTTGAATCCTATGTGGCTGAACGCCTTGGCCTGAAGCCGGAACCCGTCTCCACGCAGGTTATCCCGCGTGACCGGCATGCGGCTTATTTCTGTGCGCTCGGTGTTATTGCAAGCGGCATTGAGCGTCTGGCCATTGAAGTGCGCCATCTGCAACGCTCTGAAGTGCGTGAAGCTGAGGAGTTCTTCCATAAAGGCCAGAAGGGTTCCTCCGCCATGCCGCATAAGCGGAACCCGGTGCTGACGGAAAACCTGACGGGTCTTGCCCGTCTTGTCCGCTCCGCCGTAATTCCAGCGCTGGAAAACGTGGCGCTCTGGCATGAGCGCGATATCAGCCACTCTTCCGTTGAACGGAACATCTGCCCCGATGCCACAATCGGACTGGACTTCGCTCTGGCTCGTCTGGCCGGCATGATGAGCAAGCTGCTGATCTACCCGGACCGGATGGCTGCCAATATTGAAAGCCTTGGCGGTGTTGTCCATTCCGGTGAGGTTCTGCTGGCTCTGGCCCGTGCAGGTCTCTCCCGTGAGGATGCGTATCGCATTGTTCAGCGCAACGCGATGGAAACATGGACCAAACTCGGCACACCGGAAGGCCGCACGTTCCGTGAAAATCTGGCCGCAGATCCGGAAATTTCCGGGCGCATTCCAGCTGAAACACTGGACGCCGCAATGGATAGCCGCCAGCACCTGAAGGCGCTGGATGGCCTGTATCAGAAAGTCTTTGGGGAACCCGGCCCGTCGCTGTGAGCAGGGGTCTCCCTATATCCTCCACGGCCGAAGCCTGCTATGACGCGTCTGAAGAAGGGAAGGCTGTTTACAGTCTTCCCCCGGACCGGTTGCAGGGATCGGTTTTAAACGTTCAAGACAGGTAAGGATGACCATGGCCCGTCGCCGCCAGCTTTACGAAGGTAAAGCCAAAATCCTTTTTGAAGGTCCGGAACCCGGCACTCTTGTGCAGTATTTCAAGGATGACGCCACGGCTGGCAACGGTGCGAAAAGCGGCGTCATTACCGGGAAGGGTGTGCTGAACAACCGCATCAGCGAGCATCTGATGCTGCTGCTGCAGGATATCGGCATTCCCACGCACTTCATCCGGCGCATCAACATGCGTGAGCAGCTCGTCAAGGAAGTCGAGATTATTCCGCTTGAAGTTGTTGTCCGCAACATTGCCGCGGGGAGCATTGCCAAGCGCTTTGGGATTGAGGAAGGCACACGCCTGCCGCGGACCATTGTGGAATTTTACTACAAAAACGACGCGCTGAATGACCCGCTGGTCTCTGAAGATCACATTATCGCTTTTGAATGGGCGTGCCCTCATGACCTTGAGGACATGACCTCCATGGCCATGCGGGTGAATGACTTCCTGTGCGGCCTGTTCAGCGGTATCGGCATTCAGCTTGTCGACTTCAAGCTCGAATTTGGCCGATCCTGGGAAGGCGATGACATGCGGATTGTGCTGGCGGATGAAATTTCGCCCGACAACTGCCGCCTGTGGGACAATCAGACCAACGAAAAACTTGATAAGGACCGTTTCCGCCGCGATCTGGGCAATGTCCGGGAAGCCTATCAGGAAGTTGCCCGCCGACTGGGCAT
Organism: Acetobacter persici; assembly: GCF_018256955.1. Lineage (NCBI taxonomy): Bacteria > Pseudomonadati > Pseudomonadota > Alphaproteobacteria > Acetobacterales > Acetobacteraceae > Acetobacter > Acetobacter persici. The sequence goes on along the minus strand of NZ_JAERKU010000003.1, from coordinate 266,782 downwards.
TCTGCCCGAAGCAGGCAATGGCGGAGATATGAAGGGTCCGGAGACCATGCAGTGACTATGCCGACAGGAACGGGGGCTTCATCATGAAAGTACGTGTAACCGTCATGCTTAAGGAAGGTGTGCTTGACCCGCAGGGGAAAGCCATCGGCCACGCATTGCACACACTGGGCTTTCCGGGCGTGAATGACGTCCGGGTTGGCAAGATTATTGATCTGGATGTGGACGGCACAGATCGTGCCGCCGTCCAGAAACAGGCCGAAGACATGGCACGGGATCTTCTGGCCAATCTGGTCATTGAAGACTTCAGGGTAGAGGTGCTGGGATGAAGCGTCTCGCTCTGATCGCCCTTGGCGGCACGCTGCTGGCACCTGCTCTGGCGCACGCCCAGCGTATTTCCCCCATGCAGACGGGTAATTTTGCCCGCGTATGCAGCCGTCCGGCTGGCACCACGGTTTGTGATGCCTATATCACCGGTGTTGCAGATGCCGTTGCTCTTTCGAAAATCAATGACCGGAATGAAGGCGATGCTTCTGCTCCGGCCGGCTTCTGCGTCCCGACGTCAGAAAACGGCGCTGCCATGCGCGTCAAAGTTCTGGCATGGCTGAAGGCGCATTCTGAAGCGCTTTCCAAGCCTGTGGGCGAAAGCGTCTTCAAGGCTCTGCATGACTCTTACCCGTGTAACGGCGCAAAATGAAAGCAGCGATTGTTGTCTTTCCGGGCACCAACCGTGAGCGCGATATGGCTATCGCACTGCGGCGTGTTACCGGACAGGAACCCCGTATGGTCTGGCATCGCGATACCGACCTGACCGGGATTGACCTCGTTGTACTGCCGGGCGGCTTCAGCTACGGGGATTACCTGCGCTGCGGCGCCATGGCGGCTCATTCTCCCATCATGACGGCAATCCGCAGCTTTGCGCAAAAAGGCGGCCATATTCTGGGCGTCTGCAACGGCTTTCAGATCCTGACCGAAGCTGGCCTGCTGCCCGGTGCGCTACTCCGCAACGCCAATCTGCGCTTCCTGTCTCAGGACTGCCATCTGCGGGTGGAACGTGCCGACACGCCCTTTACCCACAAGTGGCAGAAAGGGGATGTGTTCCGCACACCTCTGGCCCATGGGGATGGCAATTACACGGCAGATCAGAGCACGCTGGACCGGCTGGAAGGCGAAGGCCTTATTGCTTTCCGCTATGCCACCGCCAAAGGACAGGTGCAGGCCGATGATGATGCCAGCAACCCCAATGGCAGCGTAAACAGCATTGCGGGTATCCTGAGCGAAAATAACCGTATCTGCGGCATGATGCCTCACCCGGAAGATCTTGTTGACCCGCTGATGGGCGGCGTGGACGGTCTGCCGCTGTTTGAAGGTCTTGTGGAGGCTCTTGTCCGGTGAAAAAGACCGTTGATGACTCTCTGGCCCGGGAATTCGGGCTGACGTCTGAAGAATATGCACGTGTTGTGACCATCATGGGCCGCACACCCAGCCTGACGGAGCTTGGTGTGTTCTCGGTCATGTGGTCCGAGCACTGTTCTTACAAATCCTCCCGCAAATGGCTGCGCACACTGCCCACCACAGCCCCCTGGGTTATTCATGGACCGGGTGAAAATGCCGGTGTTGTGGATATCGGGCAGGGTTATGCTGCCATCTTCAAGATGGAAAGCCACAACCATCCGTCCTTTATCGAACCGTATCAGGGTGCCGCCACAGGTGTGGGAGGTATTCTGCGTGACGTGTTTACCATGGGTGCGCGCCCCATTGCCAACCTGAACGCTCTGCGTTTTGGCAACCCGGAAACGCCCCGCACGCGCCAGATTATTGATGGTGTCGTGCGTGGGATTGGCGGCTACGGTAACTGCGTCGGCGTGCCGACGGTTGGCGGGGAAATCAATTTCCATCCGGCGTATGACGGTAACCCGCTGGTTAACGCCATGACGGTTGGCCTCGCCCGGAAAGACCGGATTTTCCTTTCTGCCGCAGCAGGTGTCGGGAACCCGGTTGTGTATGTTGGCTCCCGCACAGGGCGTGATGGCATTCATGGTGCCACCATGTCTTCCGCCGAGTTCGACGAAAATGCTCTGGCGAAGCGTCCGACCGTGCAGGTTGGCGATCCGTTCATTGAGAAGCTGCTGATTGAAGCCTGTCTGGAACTGATGGCAACAGACGCCATCGTCGCCATTCAGGACATGGGGGCCGCCGGCCTGACCTCTTCCGCCGTGGAAATGGCAGGGAAGGGCGGGGTCGGGATCGAACTGGATCTGGACGCCGTGCCGCAGCGTGAGCCGAACATGACGGCTTATGAAATGATGCTGTCCGAAAGCCAAGAGCGTATGCTCATGGTTCTCAAACCGGACCGCACGGAAGTCGCCCGTAAGATTTTCGAGAAATGGGAACTGGACTTCGCCATTATCGGGCATCTGACGGAAACCGGCCATATTGTGGTGAAGCACAAAGGACAGGTGGAAGCCGATATTCCGCTGGACCCGCTGGCGGATCAGGCTCCGATTTACGATCGTCCGGCCGCAAAACCCGTTGTGCCGGAACCGCTTGGCCCGGTGCATGCGCCAGTTTCTCTGGATGCAGCCCTCCTCAAGATGGTTGGCTCGCCAGATCTCGCCTCGCGCGCGTGGGTGTGGAACCAGTATGACAGCACGGTTGGCGGTCAGACGGTCCGCCGTCCGGGTGCGGCTGACGCCGCGATTGTCAAAATTGAAGACACATCACTGGCGCTGGCCATTACAACAGACTGCACGCCGCGCTATTGCCATGCCGACCCGAAAACCGGCGGCGCACAGGCTGTCGCGGAAGCATGGCGTAACCTGACGGCAACAGGCGCCCGCCCGCTGGCCGTGACGGACAACCTCAATTTCGGCAACCCGGAAAAGCCGGAAATTATGGGGCAGTTTGTCGCGGCGATTGAAGGCATGGGCGACGCCTGCCGCGCACTGGACTTCCCGGTCGTGAGCGGCAACGTCTCTCTGTATAACGAGACGCGCCAGCCGGACGGTTCTGCTCTGGCCATTCTGCCCACCCCGGCCATTGGGGCACTGGGTGTACTGGACGATGTGCAGAAAGCCGTCGGTCTGGGCATGGCTGAAAACAAAGCCGTTGTTCTGATCGGGGAGACCCGGGGAGAACTGGGCCAGTCCATCTGGCTGCGTGAAATTCTGGGCCGAGAAGATGGCGCGCCCCCGCCGGTTGATCTGGCCGCTGAAAAGCGGAACGGCGATTTCGTGCGGCAGGAAATTCTCAGCGGCACGGTATCCGCATGTCATGATCTGTCTGACGGCGGCCTGCTGGTTGCTGCGGCGGAAATGGTCATGGCCACGGGTATTGGCTGTGAACTGGAAAGCCCGGACAGCGGCATCCGGCCTGAAGCGTTCTGGTTTGGGGAAGATCAGGCCCGCTATCTGGTTTGTGTGGAAAATGCCTCTGAATTCTGCGCCCGCGCAGAGCAGGCCGGCGTTCCCGCGCGTCTGATCGGCCAGTCTGGCGGAAATGATTTGATTTTACCCAGTGGCGTCACAATATCTGCTGCACGGCTTGTTGCTGCACATGAGGCCTTTTTTCCGGCCCTGATGGCCCGTTGAGTCACTGAAAGGGATCTGTAAGCCATGGCGATGTCCGCCACTGAACTTGAGACGTATCTTCGTCAGGCTTTCCCCGATGCACAGATCAGAATTGATGATCTGGCCGGGGACGGTGACCATTATTCCTGTTCTATCGTGAGTGAGGCTTTCAAAGGCCTCAACCGCGTCAGGCAGCATCAGCTTGTCTATCAGGCCCTGCAGGGTCACATGGGTGGCAAGCTCCATGCTCTTGCACTGCAAACGTCTGCGCCCTGAACGGCGTATTTTTCCGCTTTTTTAGCAAGGATTCAGGTTCATGTCTGAAACTGTCAAACAGCAGATCCAGAACGAAATTGAGACAACCCCCGTCATTCTGTTCATGAAAGGCGATGCCGACTTCCCCCAGTGCGGCTTTTCCGCGCGCGTGGTGCAGATTCTCGAGCATCTGGGTGTTCCGTTCAAGTCCGTGAATGTTCTGGCCGATGCCAGCATCCGTCAGGGCATTAAAGACTTCTCAAACTGGCCGACCATTCCGCAGCTTTACATTAAGGGTGAGTTCATCGGCGGATGTGACATCGTGACTGAAATGTACCAGTCCGGGGAACTGCAGACGCTGCTGAAAGAAAAAAATATCCCTCTTAAGGCTGCTTCCTGATTTTTTAAGTTGTCAGGCAATCAGAGGGCTGTGTAGTCTGGCAACAGACAAACAGAGGTGGGATTTTTTTGATGATGCGTTTTCCGTTTATGCGCTGTGCCTTCGCTTTTGTTGGTTTGAGCGCTGGCGTTTCTGCCGTTAACTCCTCAGCGCACGCGGAACGCGTCATTTCTGATCTGGAAGCCAGTAAGCTGACCTTTGCGTCTCTTACGGCAGTGCCTGCACCTGTGGTGCATGTTCATCGTGCCAGCCATGTTATCCATGTCGCAAGCCATCAGTCTCATGGCGCTGCGTCTCACAGCATGGTGCATCTGGTTTCCTACCATCCTGCCAGACATGCTGCGTCCCATGCAGCGACCCGTCGCCATCGCACCTGATGCGCTTCGGCCTCTAACGTCTTTTAAAAAGCGCGGTCTGCTTCTGGCACCGCGCTTTTTCTACATCTGGCGTATAATATCCCTTACCCAGTACAGCGCGTTCTGCTCATCCACAGCAATCAGGTCAAACCGCAACTCTTCGTAAGACCAGTGCGAATACATCGCCAGCAAGCATTCCGCTGCCCTATAAAGACGCCTTTGCTGTGCAATCGTCAGAGATTCTGCGGCTCCGCGTAACGTTTTGCGCTTTTTTACTTCCACAAAACAAATCAAACTGCCTTTGCGCATGACAATATCAATCTCGCCACGGCGTGTGCGGGCTCTTTTTAATAGAATAGACCAGCCTTCTTTTATACAAGCGGAACAGACGGCCTCTTCCGCGCTCAGCCCGTCCTGATAAGCCTGTGCGCCACGTATCTGCCGCGCAAGCCTTTGTCTTGTCGGTTCCGGTCCGATAGCATCAGATCTGCCTGTCACCGTTTGGTTCCTCTCTGGATGCATTGTGCCCCATGACGTTTGATATTCTGCCGCATTTTTCTCTGGTGACAGTCACGATCATTCGTTTTGTGCTGGTGACAAGTGTTGCGTTGCATATCCTGCTAACAAAAAGAAACACCTCCTCGGCCATAGGCTGGATCGGCATTTGTGTTCTCATGCCCGCTCTGGGAACGGTGCTCTACATCATGTTTGGAATCAATCGTGTACGCCGTCTGGCCAAAAAGCTGGTCAGCGGTCGTTCCTCTCATAAATTTGACGACTCTCACAGTTCATCATGGAACAGGGAACTGAACGGGCAGTTTGCTCCCCTCGCCACGATGGTTGGTAAACTGACCAGCCGCCCGCTTGTAGGGGGCAACAAAATCGTTCTCCTGCATGATGGAGATGGTGCTTATCCACTCATGCTGAACGCAATTGAAAATGCAGACCATAGCATTCTGCTGTGTTCCTACATTTTCCGGAATGACCGGATTGGCGGCGTCTTTATCGAAAAACTGATTGCTGCCCGGCAGCGCGGTGTTGAAGTGCGTGTTCTGGTCGATGGGATTGGAAGCGGTTATTTTCTGTCGCCCGTCTACCGCCGGTTAAGGCGGGCAGGGGTGCCCTGCGCGCGGTTTATGCATTCCATGCTGCCCTGGCGGATGCCGTTTCTGAACCTGCGCGACCATCGAAAAATTCTGGTGATTGATGGCCGGACTGGCTTTATGGGCGGCCTGAACATTGCGGATGAAAATCTCGTATCCCAAAAGCCACCCAAACCGGTTTCGGATACCCACTTTCAGCTTGAAGGGCCGGTCGTCAGACAACTGGCAGAAGCCATTGCCTGGGACTGGTATTTTGTAACGCAGGAAGTTCTTGCCGGAGACATTTACTTCAAGGAACACACCAGCACCGGGGAATCTGTCGCCCGTATTGTCACGGCCGGTCCCGATACAGACCTTGAAAAAATTGAATATACCATGCTGCAGGCCATTACGCTGGCCCGACGGCAGGTCCGGCTTATGACGCCGTACTTCCTGCCGGGGTCGCGCGTCATGTCGGAACTGGCTCTCGCGGCTCTGCGGGGAGTGCAGGTGGATGTTGTTATTCCCCTTCAGAGCAATCACCCACCGCTTGACTGGGCCTGCGCTGCCAATATCTCCCCTTTGCTGGATGCCGGAGTGCGCGTCTGGCGCGTCAACCCGCCTTTTAATCATTCCAAATTGTTAGTGGTTGACCGGGCATGGTCTTTTGTTGGCAGTTCCAATCTCGATATCCGCAGCCTGCGTCTGAACTTCGAGATCAATATGGAAACCTACGATGTGCTGATGGCAGAAATGCTGGATGATTTCATCTGCCACCATCGCAACCGCCGTCTGACGCATCATGATCTGGATAAACGCAATAAACTGATCCAGATCCGGGATGCGGCAGCCCGTCTGTTCATGCCGTATCTATGAGGCAACAGACGCCAGAACCTTGATATCAGGCCGTAACTGAACCGCGATCGGCCGATGGTCTGAAGCAAAAACTGGCAGAACGCGGGCATTCAGGCAGGTCATACCTTCTACAAGGCACCGGTCGATACGGATAGGAAGGAGATCGGCCATACGATGCGTCGGCGCTTTTGGCCCTACGTCACTAAAGCCCGGCACCATCGTCGGCCCGACAAGATTAAAGTCCCCCAGAATAGCGCAGGGTGCGGGAAGCAGCGACGCAATACGCCGAAGCTGCCGCCGGTTCAGCACCTGCCCGTGTGAGAGATGCACATTGGCGAGTGAGAAGGGACCATAATCAATAATCTGGGCATGACGCTTCACAACTGCGCCGGAAGGAATGGTGCAGGCGCGGGGTGTGCGTGCAAAGGGTGTCCGGCTCCAGCATGCAGGCCCGTGAATACGGCCGGGCAGGGGAGCCCGGGCGTAGTATCCGCCCAGGATGTCTGGCAAAACGTCAATTTCAGCCGTGGCTTCCTGCATAAGCAGAATATCCGGGTTTTCGGCTTCTATCAGCGCCACAACATCATGGACTGTCGCCCCGGTTCTGCGCAGCAGGTTCCAGCTTATAATTCTGGTGCTGTCCTGTTCTCCGGCACTCAGGGGCCGGATCTGCTTTTTGCGGCGATGCGCATCCATGAGACGGAGAAAATGACGCCTCATGAAGGCAGTCTCCTTTGATCATCTGAGGAATGTGACGATGGTTGCTGTGCGGCAAATTCAACAGTTAACGTGAAACCCACCGCAAGCAGGATTGGACCCAGAAAAATTCCCAGACCGCCAAAAGCCATAACGCCCCCAATCACGCCCAGTACGGTCAGCAGGTAAGGCAGCTTGCTCCCCCGCGCAATGAAAAGCGGGCGAATAATGTGGTCCGCACCAGAAATCAGCAGGATACCATACAGTAGCAGCAGAACCCCTTTGCCGACGTGATGGTCCGCCATCAGCCACAGGGATGCGGGTACCCAGACCAGTGGCGCGCCAATCGGCAACACTGCCAGAAAGGCTGCGAGCACACCAAACATGACCGGCTCTGAAAGCCCCGTCAGCCAGAACCCGACGCCGGTCAGAATACCCTGAATAATTGCTGTCCCCAGAATGCCGTAGACTGTCCCGCGCACGGTCCCGCCAATAATATGGAGGTGCCGCCCGGCATGTGGCCCCGCAATGCGGGTGATGACGGCCTTGAGCGTATCGCCCAGAGAAGAACCACTCAGCCAGAAAAAGAACGCAATAAAAAGCGCCATCACCAGATGCAGGGCCCCGTTGGCAACCTGCATGAAAAGCACCAGAAGAGACTGGATAATATCACCCGCGTAGGGCCGCAGACTGGCCCCCAGATGATCAAAATCATGGCTCCAGTGCTGCCACTGGCTGGCAAAATCCTGCCCCACCATGGGCAGGGACGTGAGCCAGACGGGAGGAGGGGGAATCTGGTGAGAAAAGCTGAAAAGAGCATTGAGGCGGGAGGCCCAGCGCGGACTGGCGGCTATGGTCGTAGACGCCAGAAAAGCAAGCGGAATAACAAAACCAACAGCACACAGAAACGTCATGACCAGACTTGCGGCCAGAGCGCTCATCCGGCGTCTGAGATGCTGGAAGACGGGCCATGTCGCGTATGTCAGCACGCCGGCCCATAAAATGGCGGAGGAAAACGGAGCGAGGACGATGACGCATCCGTAGGCTATCCCCCCAAGGAGCAGAGCCAGCATGATCCGTTCTGTAGTCAGTGTCAGCCCATCCATCATGACTGCAGTAAACCACGGATTTGGGGCTTTGTCTGGTCTGTTAAAGCCTTTTCAGCCTTACGGCAGAAACATACCGGGGGCTGGTATCTGGGATTGTCAGGCCGTAGCATTGACGGGATTTTACAATATGTTAATTAACGCATTATTAACGATACTATTCGATAAAGAATTTTGTTTATAACACACTGATTCATAAGGTGAGATCATGACTGCCGTCACAATGCATCTTGGTGAGATTGGTCAGCAGTTAAGAGCTTTTCGCCTTGAATCGGGGATGCGGGCTGACGAAATTGCGGCACGTCTTGGGGTCTCCCGCGCAGCACTTTATCGCTATGAAAAAGGCGAAGTGATTAAACTGGACACCGTCCAGAGGCTTGCTGAACTTCTGAATATTTCTCCTCTGACCCTGCTTGGGGTTGGATTCGAATATTATAGTTCTCCAAACAATTTTTTCCAAAAAATTACACAAATTGAAGGCGATATCGAGCAGATCCTTCAGGTCTCAGACCCTGTGTGCTATCAGGTTACATCGCCTGCATATGATGCCATCCTGCTGGAAGCACATGCCAGCCATTCTGAAAAAGAAGTCCGTTCTGCCTCGGCCCAACCGGTCATTCTGGCGCAGTCAAAACGACGTGCGCTGTATAGCCAGCGCAAGCCCTCCATTACCTCTATGCTTCCCGAAAATCAGGTTATAAATTTTCTGACACATGGGGTTGGTGCGGGGATCCCTATGTCCGAAACATTACGGCATAAAGCGCGGCAGGTTGCTGTACAGGAAATACGGAATATTATTACCTTAATTGATTCCGTCCCAATGGGGCTTCAATTTAGCGTCATTCCTAAACATATCACGACGACATCCTGCATCTTCATGCGCCGGAGCGAACTGGCGGCAGTCGCCATTAACCCGTTTCTGTGTGATTGCGCCGTAGAAAATTCTGCAGGCGTTGCCATGATTACGTCATCTCCCGAAGCCGTTGCAACGCACCAGACCATGCTTGAAGCAGTCTGGCAGGCGTCTCTCAAAGGGCAGGACGCCATTGAGTGCCTGAAAAGTCTGGTCGCCCATCACGGAGCCGTCTGAAAACGCCGCTTTTTAAAAGTCTGGCTCATACCTTTTCGGGCAGACTTGCTTTACCGTCCCACAAGACCTTGTTGTTCCGGGATTGAAAGCCATGCCTCCTCTTATCTCTGCCCAGACTCTTGCCGCCGGGCTGGAAAAGCGCACGTTTTGCATTCTGGATGCAACGGCGCTTCTCCCCGGAGAAACCAGCAACCCTGATGAAGCTTTTCTGAAAGCGCACATTCCGGGCAGTCTGCGGTTTGATATCGACCTTTTTTCTGACCCGGAAAGCACACAGCCTCACACTGTCCCTTCTGCGGCCCGCTTTGCGCGATTATTCGGTGCGCTAGGCATCAGCCACGCAACGCCTGTCGTTTTTTATGATCACGGCAACACGGCTTCTGCATGCCGGGGATGGTGGCTGGCCAGACTGTTCGGCCATGAACAGATTTTTGTGCTGGATGGTGGTTTGCCCGCCTGGCAACGTGACCATCACCCCACAGCGACAGGGCCCGCGCACCACCCAACAGCCCAGCCTTACACAGCCCGGCCCCATTTTTCTCGTGTGAAGGGACTGGGGGATATGCTGGACATTGTTTCCGGCAGCGTTCAACCCATTCTGGATGCCCGATCCGCCGCACGATTTTACGGAGAGGTGCCGGAGCCTCGCCCCGGTCTTGCCTCTGGCCATATGCCGGGCGCTTTCAACCTGCCTTATAAAACGCTGCTCACAGAGAACGGACATTTTCTCCCTGCAGAGCGCATCCGGGACATTTTTCTGGAGCTAGGCTTGCCGCAAACAACGCCTGCCGTGACAACCTGCGGGTCCGGTATGACCGCCTCTGTTCTGAACGTCGGCCTTGCTCTGGCTGGTTTTGACGAAGGAGCACTCTATGACGGATCATGGGCAGAATGGGGCGCAACGCCAGACGCACCTGTGACGAAAGGATGCTGAAGAATGACTTCTGAAACCACCGTAACCCAAGGATGGGACAAGCTTTCCTCCACGCTCACCCGGCTGGCCAGACCCGAAATTCTGCCCGAAGGTTCGCCCGTTAATATGCCTATGACGCGCGGCTCCACAGTCCTGTTTCCCACATTGAAAGACATGCAGAAGCAGGGCCAGAAGCGCTTTGACCATGAGTATATCTACGGCGCTATGGGCACCCCGGTTCAGCATGAACTGGAAAAAGCGATCGCGGTGATTGAAGGCGGCACGGACTGTCAGGTGGTCTCTTCAGGCCTCGCGGCCTGTACCACGCCCCTCCTTGCGTTTCTGAACGCCGGGGAGCATTGCCTGCTGCCAGATTCCGTCTACAGCCCGACCCGTCGCTTTGCGGAAAATGTGCTCAAACGCTTCAGCGTGGAAATATCCTATTATCCACCCCGCGCCTCAGCGGAGGAACTTGGCAGCCTGATGCAGCCCAATACGCGTGTCCTGTTTGCGGAAAGCCCCGGCAGTCATACGTTTGAAGTGCAGGATATCCCCATGCTGGCCCGGATCGCGCATGCGCATGATGCCAGACTGATGCTGGACAATACGTGGGGCTTTGGGATTTTTGCGCCGTTTGCGCACGGCGTCGATATTTCCATTCAGGCGCTCACCAAATACCCCTCCGGTCATTCCGATGTAATCGCGGGTGCTGTCACCGTGGCGACAACAGAAGACTGGCACCTGTTGCGGGACACGGCCATTCAACTGGGCCAGCTTGCCGGACCGGATGATTGCTGGCTGACCCTGCGTGGCCTGCATACTATGGGTGTGCGCCTGTCCCATCAGGCGCGCTCCGCTTTGCAAATTGCGCAATGGCTGAAAAACCGGCCCGAAGTGGCCCGTATTCTGCATCCGGCCTTCCCGGACTGTCCCGGTCATGAAATCTGGAAACGGGATTTTACGGGAGCAGGCAGCCTGTTCGGCTTTGTGTTGAAAAACACGTTCAGCCAGAAGGCTATGGAAGCCATGATTGACTCACTCAGGATGTTTGGCATCGGCGCATCATGGGGTGGGTATGAAAGTCTTGTGCTGCCGACCAGCAAAAGCATTACCCGTAACTTTCCCTCGGTTGAGACCGAAGGGCCTGCACTGCGGCTGCAAATTGGGCTGGAAGCGCCAGAAGATCTCATCGCGGATCTGGAGCAGGGGCTGAGTATTCTGAAAGCTCAGAACTGAGGCGCTCTAATCCTGCCCGGAGCGGAGACGAAAGGTCGCAGCTTCGGCAATATGGGGAGACTGGATCTCAGTCTCCTCGGCCAGATCGGCAATAGTGCGGGCAACACGCAGCATGCGGGTATAGCCTCGTGCTGAAAAACGGAACCGTGTCGCCACTTTTTGCGCCAGTGTCTGAGCGGCGTCCGTGACTGGCATCTGCTCAAGAGTTGCCTGTGCGTTTTTCACGCCGTCCTGCCGGGCATATTGCCGTTGCCGGGCAATTGCCACCCGTTGCGCGACCGGGGCACTGGACTCTCCTGACGGACCAGACAGATAATCCAGCGGCACAAATGGCTGCATGGCGACATGGATATCAATCCGGTCCAGCAACGGGCCGGACAGCCGTGCCATATAATCTTCCCCACACCGTGGGGCTTTGCGGCACTCCTTGCTGGCATCCCCCAGATAGCCGCAACGGCATGGGTTCATCGCGGCAATCAACTGGAAACGGGCAGGGTACGTCACATGCAGGGCAGCCCGGGCAATACTGACCCTGCCAGTTTCCAGAGGCTGGCGCAGTGCCTCCAGTGCGGAGCGGGAAAACTCCGGCAGTTCATCCAGAAACAGAACCCCGTGGTCTGCCAGACTAATTTCACCGGGGCGTGCTTTGTTTCCGCCCCCCACAAGGGCCGGCAGCGTGGCAGAATGATGCGGGTCTCTGAACGGTGGCCGCCTGACGGGGCGGCCGTCTTTTAGCAGCCCGGCAGCGCTGTAAATGCGTGACACATCCAGACTTTCCCGCTGCGTAAGATCCGGCAACAGGCTGGGCAGACGCGCCGCCAGCATGGATTTCCCGGCTCCCGGCGGCCCTGAAAGCAGAATGGAATGGCCGCCTGCCGCCGCAATTTCCAGCGCCCTGCGCCCTGTTTCCATCCCCTTAATCTCGGAAAGGTCCGGTAACGGCTGGTCTGCTGGGACCGGCTCCATCTCCGAAAACACGGGCGGAGTGAGTGTCTGAAGACCTGTGAAATGATTGATCAGCGCCAGAAGTGTTGGCGCGCCCAGAATGGCAATATCGCCCCCGCACAGAGCTTCCTGCGCCTGCATGGCCGGGCAGATCAGCCCCAGAGAGAGCGCGGAGGCTTCAATCGACGCCGAAAGCACACCCGCTACCGGATTCAGCCGGCCATCCAGAGATAACTCACCCAGCGCCGCAAAACGTGCCACCTCTTCATACGGCAGCACTTCCATGGCACAGAGCAGAGCCAGAGCGATAGGAAGATCGAAATGCGATCCCTCTTTGGGGATATCCGCTGGTACAAGATTGATAACAATCCGCTTGGCGGGAAGCGCCATCCCCATAGACGTCAGGGACGCACGCACGCGCTCCCGTGCTTCGGCCACTGCTTTGTCTGGCAGGCCGACAACCAGAAATGCCGGGAGGCCGGATGAAATCTGGACTTCAACCCAGACTGGCCGCGCCTCTATCCCGGCAAAAGCAAAACTCCGGATGCGGGAATTAATCATTCCCACCCCCGATGGTCATAAAAATCAGTGCCCCTGATAAATCAGGCGCGCACGAATGGTGCCTTCAAGATCACGCAGAGCATGCAGAATGGTATCGTCTGTGTCCTTGTTTCCGCCCGTATCTGCTTCCACAACCACATACCCGATTTCACCATCCGTCTGGAGAAACTGTGCGGTGACGTTGCAGGTCTGCTTCAGAAAAATCTCGTTCAGGCGCATCATCATGCCCGGCACGTTGTGGTGAACGTGCATGAAGCGTGTGCCGCGCGGGCTCTGCGGGAGCTGCACGCCGGGAAAATTCACCGCCCCGAAGGTTGAGCCCACATCGGAATACTCAACCAGCTTGCGCGCCACTTCCACACCAATACGTTCCTGCGCTTCCGCAGTAGAACCACCGATATGCGGGGTCAGGATCACGTTATCCAGTTCCATCAGCGGCGTTGCCAGCCGATCATTCGGGCCTTTGGGCTCCTTGGGGAACACGTCCACTGCCGCCCCCAGAAGGTGCTTATCTTTCAGGGCTTCAGCCAGAGCCTCCAGATCAACCACATTGCCGCGTGCGTTATTGATCAGGAAGGAGCCTTTTTTCATGGCCCGGATCTGTTCTGCGCCCATCAGATTAGCGGTGCTGGCCAGTTGCGGCACATGCAGGCTGACAACGTCACTCTGGCTCAGCAGATCTTCCAGCGTATCCACCGGGGTTGCGTTACCGTGGCCGAGTTTATCGACAACATCATAATAGATCACGCGCATCCCAAAGGCTTCCGCCAGAACGGAAAGCTGTGAGCCAATGGAACCGTACCCCACAATTCCCAGCGTCTTGCCGCGCACTTCCCAGCTATTAGCAGCAGATTTGTTCCACAGCCCCTGATGGCAGCCAATGGAGCCGGGGAAAATACGGCGCATGAGCATCACAATCTCGCCCATGACCAGTTCCGCCACGGAACGCGTGTTGCTGTAGGGGGCATTGAACACCGGGATACCGTTCATCCGGGCGGCTTCCAGATCAACCTGATTGGTGCCGATGCAGAAGCAGCCGATGGCAATCAGGCGGTCTGCACCTTCAAGAACCTCTTTTGTAAGCTGCGTGCGGGAGCGGATCCCCACAACATGCACGCCTTCCAGAGCTTTTTTGAGGGCATCGCCTTCCAGCGCTCCCTTGTGGCGCACCACGTTCTCGTAGCCACTGGCTTTCAGCAGCGCGACAGCACTGTCGTGAACGCCTTCAAGCAGGAGAATGCGGATCTTATCCTTGGGGAGGGACAGTTGCGTGCTCATGAGGAATGACCATACCTGTTGTGCCGAAGCGCAGGCCTATCGCAAAATGCGGTAAATTCATAGGTCTGACGCAGTGAATCGTTAAAATCAGTGTGCCTGTCAGTCATGCCCGGCAAGCGTACGCACGGCTTCGGCATGGAGTGCTGCATCGCCAGCAGCCAGCACCGTCCGGTCTCCATCCAGCCTCAGCGGGCTGCCGTCCCACGCTGTAATTTTGCCACCAGCACCTTCAATAACCGGCACCAGAGCCGCCCAGTCCCACGGGTTCATATCGCATTCTGCAATCAGATCGACCTGACCAAGCGCCAGCAACCCATAGGCATAGCAGTCCCCGCCCCATGTCATACGTCTGGCACGGGCTTTCAGGGTTTTCCACCGCTCATGCGGAGCACTCTCCAGCATTTCAGGCGATGTGCAGGAGAGTTCCGCATCTGCCAGACGTGGGCACGAGCGCGTGACAGGTGACCCACCAAGAGGCGAGATAAAACGGGTAGGCTGTCCGGCCACACCAATCCAGCGTTCCTGCAGAACAGGCTGGTCAATCACGCCCAGCACAGGCTGGCCGTCCCGCAACAACGCAATCAGCGTGCCAAACAGGGGGCGTCCTGTCACAAAGGCGCGTGTGCCATCTACCGGGTCCAGCAACCACCGATACCGGGCTGCGTCATTCGCAAGCCCGAATTCTTCCCCAAATACGCCATGGTCTGGCAGGCGTTCAGCCAGAATAGCGCGCATGACGCGCTCAGCCGTCCGATCCGCAATCGTAACTGGGCTTTCATCCGCCTTGTCTGACACACTGATGCCACGCCGGAACCACGGCCGCACTACGCAGCGGGCTGCCTCAGCCATCATGGTGGCCACATCCAGAAACGGTGTCAGATCATCATCACTCATGGCGTTACCTTTGGCTGAGGAGCAGGAGCGGGGGCGTCAGCATCCCCCAGTGTGTGCAGATACGCGATAATATCCGCCCGCTGGGCCGGGTCCTGCAAACCAACCAGAGACATCCGGGTGCCGGGCGCAAAGCGGGAAGGGGAGGTCAGCCAGTCTGACAGCGCCTGATCTGACCAGACATGCCCATGCTGCCCTTTAAGGGACTGAGAATACGAATAGCCTGAGAGCCCGGCAATCTGCCGCCCGGCAACCCCCGCCAGATTAGGCCCCACACCGTCAGAGGCTCCGTCATTCACCGCATGGCAACTGGTGCAGACCTGATGCACAAGAGCATCCCCTCTCTCTACATCCGCATGCGCCATGAAGGGGGCGATCGGTTTATTCTCCAGACCAGGAAGAGAAAATGCAGGTTTTGCGGGAGCGGTGTGCGGCACAAAGGCTGTACCCGCGGCATAACAGACCCAGACGCCAACCCCGGAAAGCAGAAAGGCCACCCCGAGCCGATTAAGAAACTTGCTGTCCATACGAGAAGCCGGGTCCTCCGGTTGCGTTTGGCTCACGCCTTTCCTACACTGCGCGCCGCTTCCTGATAACAAAGGGCACCGTGCCGGTTTCGGCAGCGTTTTCACACTGTTTCCAAGGCTATATTCCGTGCCGTATTCCAGAGCAAGCTGATGATTTCCCCGCTTGTCATCATTCCCGCCCGGCTTGCCTCCACACGCCTGCCCGGCAAACCGCTGGCCGATATCGCGGGGCGCGCCATGATTCTGCGCGTGCTGGATGCGGCAATTGCTGCGGATGTGGGGCCTGTTGCGGTTGCTGCGGCGGATCAGGAAATTTGTGATGTCGTCACAGAGGCCGGTGGCCGTGCGGTGCTAACAGACCCGGACCTTCCGTCTGGTTCCGACAGAGTCTGGCAGGCAGCACAAACTCTGGACCCTGACGGCGTCCATGACGTGATTATCAACATGCAGGGTGATCTGCCTACCTTTGCACCGGATGATCTACGTGCCGTGATGCGGATTATGCCTGACACGACCTATGATATTGGCACGCTGGTCGCGCCTGTCCTGTCTGACGAGGAAAAAGACGCCTCTTCCGTCGTGAAAGTTGCCTGCCATTTTGAAACTGACACCCTCTGCGCGCCGGCTCTGTATTTTTCCCGATCTGCGATTCCCTGGGGTGAGGGAGCATTATGGCATCATGTCGGTGTCTACGGCTGGCGACGGGGCGCGCTGAAACAATTTGTCTCCCTGCCGGAATCCGGCCTTGAACGACGCGAAAAACTGGAACAGCTTCGCGCTCTGGAAGCCGGAATGCGCATTGGCTGCACCCGTATTGAGACCGCCCCCTTCGGCGTGGATACCCCGGCGGATCTGGACCGGGCCCGGCAGTATTTTAAGGCATGACACCCGCAATGACTGACAAGATCATCGCCTTTCAGGGCTCTCTGGGAGCTTATTCCGACCTCGCGTGCCGCACCGTCAAACCCGGCTGGCGCACACTGCCCTGCAAAACCTTTGCCGGAGCTATAGAGGCCGTCCATACGGGCCGCGCAGACCTCGCCATGCTGGCGTGTGAAAACAGTCTGGCGGGGCGTGTGCCGGACATTCATACGCTATTGCCAGCGTCCGGCCTGCACATTGTCGGGGAGCATTTCCAGCGGATTGAGCATTGCCTGCTGGGTGTCCCCGGAGCAACGCTTGCAGACATAAAGCGGGTCCACACGCACCCCGTGGCCATGGGGCAGATCTGCAACCTGCTGCGTGATCGCGGTCTGACACCTGTAACGGAGTTTGACACCGCAGGCGCTGCGGAACTGGTCGCGCTGTGGGGGAAAAAAGAAGAAGCCGCCGTCGCGTCCGAACTGGCAGCGGAGCTCAACGGGCTGGAAGTTCTGCTGAAAAATGTGGAAGATGCGAAACACAATACAACGCGCTTCTACATTGCATCCCGCACGGCAGAGCGGCCACCCTGCGGTACCCCGCATGTGATGACGACGCTGATTTTCAACGTCAAAAACATTCCCGGAGCACTTTATAAAGTGCTGGGAGGCTTTGCGACCAACGGCCTGAACATGACCCGGCTGGAAAGCTACATGACAGGCGGAAGTTTTGCTGCAACCCGCTTTCTGATGGACGTAGAAGGCCATCCGGAAGAAGACCGGCTTGGCAAAGCGTTGTCAGAACTTGAATTTTTTGCCGAGAACGCCGAAATTCTGGGCGTATACACGCAGTCGCCGTTCCGGCGGCATATGACCAGCACATCCTCTGAAGACCAGACTTCAGGGATTGCAGACGCCATTTCGGGATAGACGACAGCTCATGTCAGACACACGCTTTACAGGCTCCATCACCGCTCTGATTACCCCCATGAACCGGGATGGCAGTCTGGACTTCACATCTTTTGAACATCTGGTGAACTGGCAGATTGAAGAAGGAACGTCCGCCCTCTGCGCCATGGGGACAACGGGGGAAAGCCCGACCCTGTCACATCAGGAACATCACGAGGTTATTGAACGCGCCATCAAGGTCTCTGCTGGCCGCGCACCCGTGATCGCAGGCGCGGGCTCCAACAGCACAGCAGAAGCTGTTGATCTGGCCCGCCACGCTGAAAAAGCCGGAGCCTCCGCGGTTCTTGTCGTGACACCCTATTACAACAAGCCAACGCAGGAAGGCCTTTACTGGCACTTTATGGCGGTTGCAGATGCCATTTCCATTCCGGTCGTGCTCTATAATATTCCGGGCCGGTCGGTTGTTGAAATCAGCGTAGAAACGACCGCACGTCTGGCTCGCCACGCCAATATTATTGGCGTGAAAGATGCCACAGCAAATCTCCTGCGTCCGCTCCAAGTGCGTCGGGCCGTCAGCAAGCCATTCAATCAGTTGTCTGGTGAAGATGGTACGGCGGTCGCATTCCTCGCTGCAGGTGGAGATGGCTGCATCAGCGTCACCTCCAACATCGCCCCCGCGCTGTGCGCGCGTGTGCAGGCTGACTGGCAGGCAGGCCGTGTGGCTGACGCCATTGCCGTGCAGGACAAACTCCTGCCGCTGCATGATGCACTGTTTTGTGAAAGCAATCCGGCACCTGTCAAATACGCCGCAAGCCTTCTGGGCCTAGCCGGGGAAACATGCCGCCTTCCGCTCGCGCCCCTTACGGAGTCTTCACGCCAGCTTGTTAAGGCCGCGCTGGTTGATGCCGGACTGCTGAACTAAATCATGGCGAAGAAACCCGCAAAGGCGACCATGATTTCTCATGGTATTGCCGCACAAAACCGCAAGGCACGCTTTAACTACACGATTACGGAAACCGTTGAGGCGGGGATTGTCCTGAAAGGGGCTGAAGTTAAAAGCCTGCGTCTGGGAAGGGCGACAATCGCGGAAGCCTTCGCCGCAGAGCGCGACGGAGAGCTTTGGCTGCTCAACAGCTATATCCCTGAATATCAGGGGGGCGTTCTGTCCCGTTTTGATACACGCGCCCCGCGTAAACTCCTGCTCCACAAGAAGCAAATTGAGAAATTTCTTGGCGCGGTGGCGCGGGAAGGGGCGACTCTGGTGCCTCTCGATATTCATTTCAACGCCCGTGGCTGCGCAAAAGTCACACTTGGGTTGGGTGAGGGCAAAAAGAGCGTTGATAAACGTCATGCCATAGCCGACCGTGACTGGCAGCGCGACAAGGCGAGGCTGCTTCGTAACAAAGGCCGCGGAGACTACTAACCCCCAGCCTTTCTCAGCCCGCCGTGTTCCGATTATTTTAGGATTTGCCAAGCAAGATTGCAGGCATAAAAAAACCCCGCACAAGGCGGGGTTTTTCTGTTTTATACGGTGAGTATAAAACTTAGTCTGCGTCGATTGCAGCGGCTTCCGGACCTTTCTGGCCCTGAACAACGCGCACATTCGTCACCTGACCTTCGTTGAGGCTGGCAAGACCAGACCGCTCAAGAGCAGAAGCGTGAACAAAGATGTCTTTGCCGCCGCCATCAGGCGTGATGAAGCCAAAACCTTTGGTCGCGTTGTACCATTTTACGGTACCACGGACTTCTTCGGCAGAGGACAGATCCGGAGCCGGACGGGGGGCGCGGCCACCAAAGCCACCAGCAGCGCGCGGTGCGCCACCAAAACCACCAGAGCGCGGACGTTCCGGCTGAGCCGTGCTTTCATCAACGGAAATGACTTCAGCAACCTGACGGCCCTTCGGACCCTGACCAATGCGCACGGACAGGGTAGCACCGGGGCTTACGCCATCCTGGCCAGCCTGAGACAGGGCATTGGCATGCAGGAAGACATCGCCAGAACCATCGGACAGTTCAACAAAGCCGAAGCCTTTTTCGCTGTTGAACCATTTGACAGTCGCTCCGATTTCCGGACCGGAAGCGATAACCTGCGGGCCACCACCTCCTGCGGGTCTGCGCGGAGCATATCCGCCACGGTCACCACCGCCGCCGCCAAAAGCGGGACGTTCGCCATAGGAAGGCGTTGACATAAAATCATCGTCAAATCCGCCGCGGCGCGGAGAACGAGAGCTGCGGTCGGTCCTGTTACTTCTCAACGGTCTTGATCCTGGAGCATGGAGAAGGCATTTGCTTCTCCAGATATTGAAAAACGGGTAAGGTGGTCTACAACCACACCCAGTGATGACTTACCATACCGGCATTGTCGTCGCTATAGAAAAGCATGGAACTGACCCGGGTTTCATCTCTTTTCCGGACTATAACATTTTTGTGACACCCAGACCGGAAATACGGACCTCACCCCTTCTCCCGCAGGGCGGATGGCCGGAAATCAGGGTTTCTTGTTGCCGCGCAATCAATTAAAGAAAATAAAACTGACTCTGCATTGGCAGAACGAGAGGAAAGCTATGTCCGCCGTCATGAAATTACCCCACGTGAGGTATATTGCTGCCGCAACCCTTATGCTGGCTGGCACTGCTCTGGCCCCTCGCTCCGTTGCGCATGCAACGCCTTTGCAGGACAAGCAGGGCACATGGACTCTGCAAGGTGAGAACGATGCCGTTTCGACTCTGAAAGGCACATCTGACCAGTACTATACCAGCGGCCTGCGGCTGAACTGGACCTCTGGCACCGATACGCTTCCCACCCCCATAGCCGCCATTAACAAGGCCATCTGGGGCAATGGGGTGCAGCGCATCAGCATGGGTCTCCAGCAGATGATTTTCACCCCGCGTGACACCCAGTCTTCCAGCCCGTGGGGGGCTGGCCAGCAGCAGTCAAGCCTGCTGCGTGACCGGCCTTACTCCAGCCTTCTGCTGGGCACCATCAACCTGATTAATGATACAGACACCACCCGGAGCGTGTTTGGTATTCAGGCAGGTGTGATGGGGCCTGCGGGCCTTGGTCGCCAGCTTCAGAACGGCTTCCATGGTGCGATCGGGGATACCAAAAATCAGGGCTGGCAGCACCAGTTGCAGAATCAGCCTATTTTTCAGGTGCAGGGTGGGCGGACATGGCGTCTGCCGATTGTGGATCTTGGCCCCATTCAGTTTGATACGCTGCCCTCAGCCGCAGCCGCCATTGGCGACTACCAGATTTACGGCAAAATCAGCGATATGATCCGCTTCGGGCAGGGGCTGGACAGTGACTTTGGCACACCCACCATTCAGGCTGCGGGTACGGACGGAACGGACGCCTATAAAGCAACCCGACCAGTCGCCTGGTACTTTTTTGGCGGCGTGACGGGTGAGGCCGTGGCGTATGATGCCTCTCTTGAAGGCAACACCATGCGCAGCAACTCCTTGCATGTGAACAAGAAGTGGGACGTGGGTGAAATTCACGCAGGTCTTGCTGTGATGTTCTACGGCCTTCGCGTCTCTTACAGCCAGGTCTGGCAGACTCAGCAGTTTGACGGTGCCAAATCAGGACTGTTCAATTACGGGTCACTCATGGTTTCAGCCAAGTTCTGATCCGGACGACACAAAAATAGGCATATGCCCAATAAATAGGCGTTAACTTTCCGTAATTGTTCTTTTTTTGTGGTTTTTGCGCAACTTTATGAAGTTTCTGCCTCATTCTGAGGCGCAGAACCACGTTTTGTCTTGGCGTTAAGGAAATCGCCATTTTACATTTGACCTCAGAAAGACCTCTGGTGTTCGATGGAAATGGAACTTCTGATGCCGCGTAAGAATGATGCCCCGTCTGTCAGCAATGTCGTCCCGTTCCAGATGGAAATTCTGTCTGGCCACCGGGAATATCTCTCCCGCTGGCTGCATGCAGGACAGCCCATGGGCGTCTGTGATGCTGACATTTTTTCCGTTGAGCAGCGGCAGGCAGGGGTCTCTTCGGGCTACGTTCTGATCTGGGTCCGGGAAACACCGGACCCGGCCTACAAAGTCTATTCCCGCGGCAATAGCTGGGTTGTGATGGACGCTATCCGGGAAAATGTTCTGGGCCAGTTCCGCTCCTTTGCAGACGCGCTGCACATGGTGCGTCCGGTCCTGCCGCGCCCCGAGAAAATAGTCGCTGCATAAGATGCATTGTGGCGTTACCGCGCCGCACTTTCTCTTCAGACACGGTCTTCTTCTGCAACACTCTGATGCGCGGCGTCAGAGTGTTTTTTATTGGCGTTTTTCCGGTTCTGCCCGTCCGTGAGAAAGACGCCGCGTGCCACAAGAAGAGCAGTAAAGCGATTTCAGGGATTGCACATCTGCGCTTCTCCTGCTGCAAGGTCTCAATAAGACCTGTAAGCCTGACGTTAAGGATGATGATATGACGACGATAACTCTCGCCCACCCGGACTCAACAGTGCATGAGGCGACAGCGGCGGCTATCATCCGGGTTCTTGAAGCCAATGACGTAGAGCCGGAGATTGTCATTGGGCCGAAATCGGCTCTGGCCGACATGCTTAAAAACGGTGAGATTGATCTCTATGTTTCCGCATGGTTGCCTGATGATGATTCCGATCTGCTCGCCCCCGGCGTCACCCCCCTCGGCAAGCTGTTTCAGCCCAGCGCATGCTGCTGCATTTCACGCGAGGATGGCCCAGTTGTCTCCCTGACAGACGTCGCACAGGCAGGTCAGGAACTGTCCCGGACCATCATCACCCCGGCGTCACTCCGCAAGCATGTTGAACAGATGCTCACGGATTACGCACTGGCAGACGCAGGCTTTACCCTTAAGGTCTTGCCGGATGAAGAAGCTCTTGCGTCCATAACGGCAGCCCTGAACAGCAAAGACTGCATCCTCATGCCGCTTGTTCAGCCTTGCTTCCTGTTCCATCAGGGAGGCTTTCGTATTCTGTCTGACCCCAAGGGCAGCATGGGCAAGGAGCAGGAAGCCAGTATGCTGATGCGCCCCGGCCTGACAGACGACATGGATCAGGACTTACAGGACGAACTGGATGAACTGATGCTGAGCACCAAGGTGATCAGCGCCATGGATTTTGCCATGCGCACAGAAGGTCTGACTGCGGATGAAGCCGCAGAATCCTGGCAGCGGGGCAAACTGCTGCCTCGCTAAAGGAGACACTGCGCATGACAAACCAGAAAGGCTCCGACACACGGGATACTGAACTGGCGGCACAGTATGAAGCCTATCCCTACCCAGAGCGTAATCCGCAGGATGAAGCCACACGGTTGCTGATTGGCAGCCCCAGCCATCTGCGTGAAATTGACTATTGGGTTTTTGGCGCACGTCGCCCCCGCAACCAGCCGCTCCGTGCCCTGATTGCCGGGTGCGGCACCGGGGATGGTGCAATCATGCTGGCGACCCAGATGGCGCGCGCGGGAAGACCGGGGGAAGTTCTCTGTGTCGATCGCTCCCGCCATGCGCTGTCCATTGCGCAGGAACGCGCCAAAATTCGGGATCTCAGCAATATCCGGTTTGTCGAAGGGTCGCTGACAGACCTGCCGAACCTTGATCTCGGTCTGTTTGATTATATCGATTGCTGCGGCGTGCTGCACCACCTTCCGGACCCTGACGCCGCGCTGGCGGGGCTGGAAGCCGCTCTTGCTCCCGGCGGCGGCATGGGGCTGATGGTCTATGCGCCGTATGGCCGCACCGGCGTCTATATGCTGCAAGACGCTCTGGAGGAACTGGCTCCCTATAAGGAAGCGCCCGCAACACGGCTCGACATGGCCAGACGCGTGATGCGCAATCTGCCTGCCACAGCGTGGCTCAGGCAAAATGGGAATTTTGGAGACCATCTGAGCGGCGGAGATGCGGGGCTGTATGATCTGCTCCTGAACCCAAGAGACCGCGCTTATACCGTTGGCGCGTTTCTGGACCTGCTGGATGGGGCAGGGCTGGAGGCCTCCAGCCTGATGGAACCCGCCCGGTATGATCCGGCTCTTTTCCTTCCTGACCCCAGAATCCGGGCCCGCATTACGCAACTCCCGGCTCGGCAACAGGCCACGATTGCGGAATCCCTAACGGGAAACATGGCGACGCACGTTGCCTATGTTGTCCGCAAAGGCGCGCGCATTACGCCCTCAGATGCTTCCTCATTTGATGCCGTTCCGGTCATGCGTGAAATCCCCGGCATTGAACTGGCAAAACAAATGCGTGCCGACCACACACTGCCTTTCGCATTCGGGACGCTGGTCGTGCCTATCCCGTTACCACCACAGGCTCGGGGGCTTCTGCCTCTTATTGACGGGGAACGCACAGTGGGCGATCTGGCGGCTGTCCTCGCAACGCGCGGCGTTCCGGAAAACAAGTTCCGCACCGTATGGCAGGAGACCTTTCAGACACTGGAGCGCCTGAACCGCGTGCTGCTTCTGCCGCCTGCATGAGGTCCGGCGCGCCTTCCGGCAGGAGAGACAAACAGCCAACTCTTCCGATTATTATTTTCGGAGCGGCTCTTCGTGCAGACGGAGCGCCGTCTCCCGCCTTGCAGCACAGGGTGCAGGCCGCTGTGCAGTTTGGAGCAAGACAGCACAGACCGCTTTACCTTGTAACAGGTGGCGTTCCGCGTAACGGCGTGACGGAAGCCGCAGTCATGCGAGATCTGCTTCTGGCGGCCGGTGTTTCCTCAGAAAACATTCTTGAAGACCCTGCCGCAACGGATACGTTCGATTCAGCCATCAACTGCACAAAAATTCTGGAAAAACAGGGATTTCCCGGCTCCGTTATCGCCCTCAGCACCAGCACCTATCACAAACCGCGCTGCCTTTTACTCATGCGTCTGGCGGGCTGGACGGTGCAGGCTGTGCCTTTCCCATTCCCCGTAACCGGCCGGAACACAAAACTCCGCACACTCCTGCGCATTGGGCATGAACTGATCGCCTCCGTGTGGGACGCTTTTCTGGTCATATGCTGGCGTATTGTGCGCTGAGCACGGGCGGCGTATCCTGACCGCCTCTCCTTTCAAACAGCACTCGATGAACTGCGTTTGATCTGATTTCAGCCTGACAGGCTTGAAGAACCTCTTGAAACAGTAGGTATTATGGCTGTTTACGCTTTTATCTTTCCGGGGCAGGGAAGCCAGTCCGTCGGTATGGGGGCAGAGCTTGCCGCCGCCTTTCCTTCAGCACGCGCCGTGTTTGAAGAAGTGGATGATGCACTGGGTGAAAAACTCTCCCAAACCATTTTTGAAGGGCCCATGGAGGCTCTGACCAGCACGGAAAACGCGCAACCGGCTCTGATGGCTGTGTCCATGGCCGTTCTTCGCGTTCTTGAAGAACAGGGCGGTCTGGATCTGGCTGGAAAAGTCACGCTGCTGGCCGGGCACTCACTGGGTGAGTATGCAGCTCTTGCTGCCGGTCGTGCATTTGGCGTTGCTGACGCCGCGCGTTTGCTGCGCACCCGTGGCCTTGCCATGCAGAAAGCCGTGCCGGCAGGTGAGGGCGGTATGGCGGCTCTGATCGGCGCCACTCTGGCCCAGACACAGGAAATCTGTGAAAAAGCCGGGCAGGGCGGTGTGCTGGAAATCGCCAATGATAACGGCGGTGGCCAGATTGTTATTTCCGGCACGATGGCCGCGATTGATAACGCAATCACGCTCGCAAAAGAAATGAAGATCAAGCGCGCCGTGAAACTGCCCGTCTCAGCACCGTTCCATTGCTCCCTGATGCGCCCGGCAGAAGACGTTATGGCTGAAGCTCTGGCAAAAGCAGATATCGCAGCCCCGGTCATCCCCGTGATTGCCAATGTTACTGCCGACAAGGTGAGCGATCCGTATGCGATTCGTCAGGCCCTGACAAAGCAGGTGACAGGTCGTGTCCGCTGGCGCGAAAGCGTGGAAGCCATGACAGGCATGGGTGTCGATACGTTTATTGAAATTGGCGCAGGAAAAGTGCTTTCAGGCCTTGTGCGCCGCATTGATCCGGAAGTTTCCACCAGCTCTGTCGGCACGCCCGCAGAGATCGAAACTCTTCTGAAATCCTTTTAAAACAACGGAATAAGAAATTATGTTCAGGCTTGATGGAAAAACCGCCCTTGTGACGGGTGCGTCCGGCGGTATTGGGCGTGCAATTGCCGCTGCCCTGCATGCTCAGGGTGCGACAGTCGTTCTGTCCGGCACGCGGGAAGCCGTGCTGCAGGAGCAGGTTGCAGAACTCGGCGGGGAGCGGGCGTTTTACGTCACCGCCAACCTCTCCGACGCCGCGGAAGCCGATGCCCTTGTTGGCAAGGCAGAAGAAGCCGCAGGCGCACTACTGGATATTCTGATCAACAACGCAGGCCTGACGCGGGACACACTGGCGCTGCGCATGAAGGATCAGGACTGGGATCAGGTTCTGAATGTCGACCTGTCTTCCCCGTTTCGTCTGTGCCGCGCCGCCCTGAAAGGCATGCTCCGCCGCCGTGCTGGCCGCATTGTGAACATTGCATCCGTCGTCGGCACGACTGGCAACGCCGGGCAGGCCAACTATTCCGCCGCGAAGGCCGGAATGGTCGGCATGAGCAAATCTCTGGCGCAGGAAGCCGGTTCCCGCGGCGTGACAGTCAACGTCGTCGCACCCGGCTTTATTGTGACACCCATGACGGATGTTCTGCCGGACGCACAGAAAGAGAAACTGACCAGCGCCATTCCGCTTGGCCGCCTTGGCAAACCGGAAGATGTCGCCTCGGCCGTTCTGTATCTGTGTTCTGAAGAAGCCGGGTGGGTTACAGGCTCAACGCTGCATGTTAATGGCGGCATGGCTATGGTATAAACACGACCGGGACGCTATTGCTTCAACAGGTCGTGCAAATTGTTTCCGGATGTGGCAGACAGGCTCGGCAAATGAGCCGGATGTAGGTATCCGGAACACACCAGAACGGTTCATGTTGGCGTGAGCCGGAAAAACGTGCTAAGCGCCCGCAACCCTGTTGCACAGGAGAGGAGAGAGCGACATGCTCAACCTGACCCGCAACAGGCAAACTGGCAGACTTAAGCGCCTAGATAACTTGCCCGCTTTACAGGGCACATAGGAAGCAGAGACAGATGAGCGAAATCGCTGACAAGGTTAAGAAAATTGTGGTCGAGCATCTCGGCGTTGAAGAAAGCAAGGTCACGCCGGAAGCGTCGTTCATCGACGATCTGGGCGCAGACAGCCTTGATACCGTTGAACTCGTGATGGCTTTTGAAGAAGCTTTCAACGTCGAGATTCCGGAAGACGCTGCTGAGAAGATCGCCACGGTTAAAGACGCGATTGACTACATCGAGAAGCAGAAAGCCGCCTGATTCAGGCCGTTATTTTTGCGGACTAACAGAAGGTCCCTCACTCCTTGAGGGGCCATACAGATTCAAGCGGGGAGCGGGCTGGTTTGTTGCAGTCGGCCGGAGCAAATTCGGGCCGGAGACGCGTCGTCGTCACCGGTATGGGCATGGTGGGTCCTCTGGGCCTCGGTGTCGAAAACGTATGGTCACGTCTGATCGCAGGGGAAAGCGGGATTGGTCGAATCACGCATTTTGACCCCAGCGATCTGCCTGCGCAGGTTGCCGGACAGGTGCCGGAAGGACCGACTTCTGAAGGAAAGCTGACGCTTTCTGACTGGGTCTCGGTCAAAGACCAGCGCAAGATGGACCGTTTCATTCATATGGGACTGGTCGCAGCGACTGAAGCTGTGGAGGATTCCGGCTGGAAACCTCAGACTGAAGAAGAAAAATGCGCCACAGGTGTGATGATTGGCTCGGGCATTGGTGGTCTCCAGACCATTTATGACGCCTCCATCACGGTGCATGAAGGGCGTGCAAAACGTCTCTCCCCCTTCTTCATTCCATCAGCCCTCATCAATCTTGTCTCCGGGCATGTGTCCATCAAATACGGTTTTCAGGGGCCTAACCATTCTGTGGTGACAGCCTGTGCAACCGGTGTGCATGCCATTGGTGACGCCGCACGGCTCATCATGTTCGGGGATGCGGATGTGATGGTGGCAGGTGGTGCGGAAGCTACTGTCTGCCCGCTGGGAATTGCCGGGTTCTGCTCCGCCAGAGCGCTTTCAACCGGGTTTAATGCAACACCGGAAAAAGCCTCTCGCCCGTGGGACAAAGACCGTGACGGTTTTGTCATGGGGGAAGGCTCCGGTGTGGTCGTGCTCGAAGAGTACGAACATGCCAAGGCCCGTGGCGCCAAGATCTACGCGGAAATCGTAGGGTATGGCATGTCCGGGGATGCCTACCACATTACGGCACCGGCAGAAGGGCATTACGGGGCATTCCGCGCCATGCGCTCAGCTCTGAAAAGCGCTGGCGTTACACCGGCAGATATCGGCTACGTCAATGCCCACGGTACCTCCACAATGGCGGATGACCTTGAGCTTGAAGCTGTCGAGCGTCTGTTTGGGGATGATGCCCGCACGCTGGCAATGTCTTCCACCAAATCCGCCACCGGGCATCTGCTGGGTGCTGCGGGGGCGATTGAAGCCATTTTCTGCATGCTTGCCATCCGTGACAACGTGGCACCTCCCACGCTTAACCTTGATAACCCGTCACGCGAGAGCGTGATTGACAGGGTCGCGCATACAGCGCAGCAGCGGCAGATTAATGTTGCTCTGTCCAACAGCTTCGGCTTTGGCGGCACAAATGCCAGTCTGGTTGTGCGCGGCGTCTGATACAGGACGATATGCGCAGGTTCTTGTCGGTCGTGTTCCTTCTGCTCTTTCTGGGAGCAGGGGGAACCACCCTTAAAGCATGGTTTGATTATAAAAATCCGGGGCCACTCGCTCAGGAAACCGATGTTGTCATTCCGCATGGCGACTATCTCAGCACAATTCATACCTTACAGCAGGCTGGAGTTCTCCACTCCGGGGTCTGGACAGAACGCCTTTCTCTGGCTGCTGTGCTGCTAACCCGCAAAGACGGCCAGCTCCATGCCGCGGAACTGCATTTCCCGGCCTTTGTCTCCATGCAAGAGGCTTTGCGTATTCTACGCCACGGCCGCCCGGTTCTACACAGGCTGACCATTCCGGAAGGGCTGACAGCGCATCAGATTCAGGCTTTGCTTCAATCCGCCCTTTTTCTGACAGACGATGCCCCGTTGCCGCCTGAAGGTAGCATCATGCCAGAAACCTATAGTTATTTGCGGAATACCAGCAGGCAGAAGATGCTGGAACGCATGCAGGCCTCCATGACAAAAGCGGTTCAGACATTGTGGGAGAAACGGACCCCGGTGCCGGAAATTCCTGATGAACAGGCGTTTGTGACGCTGGCTTCTCTGGTGGAAAAGGAAACCGCTCTTCCTGCGGAGCGGCCACTTGTGGCACGGGTCTTTATCAACCGCCTGCAACAGGGGATGAAGCTCCAAACGGACCCGACGGTGATTTATGCCCTGACGAATGGGGCCTCTCCCCTAGGCAGGCCGCTGACACATTCGGACCTTCAGATCACCAGTCCATATAACACCTACGCCAACGCAGGCCTCCCACCGGGGCCAATCTGCTCACCCGGCCTCTCCTCGCTGGAGGCCGTGGCACACCCGGCGAGCGGAACCATGTTGTATTTTGTGGCGAACGGGCAGGGAGGCCATAATTTTGCGGCCAGCCTCGCTGAACATAATAAAAATGTGCAGATTTTCAGGCAAAAGAAACAGGCGGATCACGTCCTCACGCCCCGGCAATAGGGGCACGAGGTAACGTTATAGAAGGTAAGGTATAGAAGGCGCGATGGCTTCGCGCCCTCAGGCTCATTTTATCGGAGCCAGATTTTCATGCTTTACGCTGCCCATACTGCCCGAGCCAGTCGTGCTGACGGCATCGCTGCCGATTGTGTCCGTGTCGGTTGCGGCACTCCGCCGTGCTGAAGTGGCCGTTTTGCCCGTGGTCCCTGTAGAGGGAGCCATTTTGCCATAACGGGTCAGCACACTGCGCAGCGGGTCCGCCCCCGGATTGTTGACGCGCATGGACACGACGATATCTTCCGGCCCTACGCTCTGACTGTAATAAGACCGGTTGGCATCACTGTTGACTGTCAGCTTTGTGCCACCCAGCGCCGCGCCAGCAAAAAGCCCCTGAGATTTCTGCGCAACGAGAATGTCCGTATTGCTGGCCCCTGCATTACCCCGCTCAACATTGCTGCTGAGGGTCGCGAAGGAAACGCCCGCATTGGCACCAAACTGAAACTGGCTATCCAGCAACGCCTGCAACCCACGGTCCGTCATGACAAAAAACATGGCCTGAGAATTCTGCACGCCGAGCTGAATACCAAAGGATGCCGTGCTGAGCGTATAAAATGCCGGATCAGACCATGACCCGCGCGCATCACGCGCCAGCAGCAGGCAGCCACCACCAGCCCCGCCAAAAGCGATAGACATCCGGAAAATGGAGGGACACACCATCACGGCACGGGCTTTGCCCAGATTGATGGCGACATTGCTTTGCGCCGTCGCCCCCACAAAAATGTCCTGCACCGTCAGCGCAGCCTTATCGACCAGCGTTTGTCCGCTATCGGCTGCATGTGCCAGAACGGGTGCGCAACTCAGGGCAGTCGCCATCCCCAAAGCAAGGGAAAAGGAGGAAAAACGGTGAAATGACCGCATTCTGGTCGTCTCCATTATGGGCCTGAATGAGTGGCCAAGCCTTACGTCTCGTTTGTGGCGGCAGAATGGCCCGAATACCATCCCTCTCCACAGCTTAATCGAGAGAAATTCCTACGGCAGAGGACAGAGCCTGCGCAATATGCGGGTTTGCCGCAAGGATTGTTGCCGGGCCTGTCAGCCCGCCGTCCCGCAGAAACGGGGAAACACACGCGCCGGCTTCCGCCAGCAGGGGGAGTGCTGCCGCAACATCCCAGAGATTAATGACAATTTCGATATAGCCATCAAGACGCCCACATGCGACGTCAGCCAGCGCCAGCGCACCGGAACCACCAGACCGCGGCATGGCGCCCAGATCCATAATGGCGTCAATTTTTTCCATAAAAACAGGTTTTGGAACCCGGTTGCTCCAGCCCATCTCAATCATGGCGCTGGCAGGGTCCGTCACCGGTGAAGCCCTGATCCGCTTCCCGTTGAGAAACGCACCGTGCCCACGCAGAGCCGTGTAAACCTCTCCAAGCGCAGGGGCCTCAATCACACCTGCTACCGGCTCATCCCCGTCCAGCAGGCCCAGAGAGACACACCAGCGGTTCCGGCCCCGGGCATAGTTGGAGGTTCCATCAATCGGGTCAACAACCCACCGCAGGCTCCCCGCACGGGCAACGCCTCCTTCTTCCCCCTGAAAGCCATCATCCGGAAAGAGTGCCTGCATCCGCCGGGCAATAAAGTTTTCAACAGCGCCATCAGCTTCCGTCAGCCAGTCCTGCGCGGATTTCTGCTTTCCCTCCGGGCCACCCGGAGCAGGCCGCATGGACATAGCAAGACCCGCGGCATCCTGCACCACAGCACGGGCGGCTTCCAGACGGCAGGCAAGGGCGGGGCTGGGTGAAGGCATGCGGAAACGGCTCCAGTTTCAAATCATTTTATAAAACAGGAGCATATCCTGAAGTCCGGGTGGAGGCGACCATCTTTCTCCTCAGAACAGCACTGGCCCGCCGGCCATATCGGCTCAGGCGTGTTTTTTATAAAGTTCTTTCGGCCAGCGCCGATGCAGCCACAGCCAGCTTTCCGGTTTACGCCGGATCCAGCTTTCAAGCCGGTCATTTACCTGCTGCACCAGCAGGCGCAGATCCTCTTTTTTATCGCCGGTATCCGGCAACGCCATCGGTGGCTCCACCACAATCCGTAAACGCGCCGGCCCAAGCCGTTCCACATAGCCGGGAATGACTGCGCACCGGTAGCGCAGCGCCATCGCCGCGAGAGCCGGGGCCGTCATGGCAGGACGTCCGAAAAATGTGGCTTCAACGCCGTCATTCATTTTCTGGTCTACCAGCATCCCTAAACGCCCCCCTTTGGAGACGTAAGCCAGCGCCTCCCGTGCGCCACGGGCGCCCTTGGCAAAAAGAGGCATGGGGGTAGGGGCCATAGCCGCGTCCCGCAAGTCACGGATCATACCGTCAATCAGGGGGTTTCCGGCGGCGCGGTAAAAGGAGGCAAAGGGCGTGCCATGCCGGGCAACACCCGGTGGCAGCATCTCCCAGTTGCCAATATGGCCAGAGACAAACAGGACAGCGCCGCCACGCTTTGCCTGTTCTTCCAGATAGTCGGCCCCCTGAACTTCAAACCCCGGCCCGCTTGGCGTGTTTTCCTTCAGGCTGGATAAATGCGGAAGCTCACCGACCGTACGCCCCAGATTTTCCCACACGCCTTTTACGATACGTGCCCGCTGCACCGCATCAAGCTCAGGCATGGCCAGTTGCAGATTTTTATCTGCTATTTTTGAAACCGGCAGAAGAGGCCCCAGAACCCGGCAAAGCCCCCCGGCAAAACTGGATGCCCGCGCAGGCCCCATCTTTAAAAACAGATCAAGCAGTTTCTGTGCCGCCCATGCTTCCAGACGCATCAGCCGCGTTACGGGCGCGACACTCATAGCGCCCTCTGGCCCAAAAGCTGATCCAGCAACGCTTCAGGGGCTTGCGGGTCTGACCAGTTCAGCCCGACGCCCACAGTCATGAGTTCTTTTCTGAAGGCCAGCGGAAACCGGACCGTGTCCTTGGGCGTCGTGACAAGCTGTGCATCAGCCTGCCGGGCAAGTGTAGCGAGATGCGTCATATCTCGCTCTTTATAAAAATAATGATCAGGAAAAGCGAGGCACTGCACGGGCTCAACGCCAGCCCGCCGCAAACCTTCAAAAAATTTGGTGGGTCGCCCGAGCCCGGCGAATGCCAGACAGCGCTTGCCTTTAAGGGCAAGCACATCCTGCCCGGTTTGCAGGTCAGCCCGCAAAACGCCCGGTAAGTGCTCCGCATACTGCGTGAGAAAACCAGTCTGATCTGCGCCAATCAGCAGAACAGCAGATGCTCGCGCCAGAGCCGCAGCAGGAGCCTCCCGCAAAGGCCCGGCAGGCAGAACATGCCCATTGCCCAGTCCCACCGCGCCATCCACAATCAGTAATGAGAGATCTTTGTACAGGCCCGGATTCTGGAAACCATCATCCATAATCAGGCAGGACGCTCCTGCGGCAACAGCCGCACGGGCAGACGCCGCACGGTCCCCGCCAACCCATGTCGGACATTGCTGGGCGAGAAGCAGCGCTTCATCCCCCACATCCCGCGCAGAATGGCGCGCAAGATCAACCAGCGTCGTTGTTTTAATGCGGCCGCCATACCCCCGGGTGAGCGCATGAACGGCCACCTGCCGCGCCTTTAACCGGGCGATGAGGTCCAGCACTACAGTCGTCTTGCCAGTGCCACCCGTCGTCAGGTTCCCGCAACACAGAACAGGAACAGAGGCTTTCCACCCTGTTTTTTTCTGCCGGTTTGCCGCACAGGCGGCCACCAGCGCAGCACAGGGCGCAAGCAGCAAGGGCAATAGTCTCGCCTGAGGGTCTGACCAGAAGCGGGGAGGGCGGATCATGCGGGCAGAAGTGCCAGAATTTTATCCGCCAGTTGCTCTGGCAGAGCCATATTGGCGGTCGCAACAGCCTGTGCCTGCTCTGCACAGGCTTTTCGACGGGCCGGATTTTCCAGCATAGCACTCACCCAGTCCACAAGGTCTGCTGCCGTAGAAACGGTCACGACGCTCTCACCCAGAATGGCAAATGCCTCCTGAAAATTCTGAATACGGGGGCCGGTTGCCAGCGCACATCCCAGCCGGGCGGGTTCAAAAGGATTATGCCCGCCGCCGCCTGTCCTGACATTCGGCAGACTGTTCCCGATAAAGGCAAAATCCGCCAGCCGGTAAAACAGTCCAAGTTCACCAAGCGTATCACACACCCAGACTGAGTCCGTTCGGGCCGGAACCTGCCCCTGTGCCCTGCGCGGAGCGCCTCCAAAAAGTGCACTGATTGCCGCACCCCGCTCCGGATGGCGCGGGACAATAATGGTCAGAAGGGATGGAAAACGTGCCTGTAAAATCTGGAGGACCGGCCGCAGTGCATCCTCTTCACCCTCATGGGTGGACGCCGCCAGAAAAACGGGGCGTCCGGCAAGCTGCTGCTGCACGGATTGCAGCACCACCTGATCCACAGGCAAGGGCGGGGCTGCTGTTTTAAGGTCACCAGTTATTGCCAGAGATCTTGCTCCAAGCTGCTGGAAATGCTGAGCATCCGCGTCAGATCGCGCGGCAATCCATGCACACCGCTCCAGCATCTGCCGCGCGACAGGACGAAACCTGTGCCAGTTTTTAAAAGATCGCTCTGACATTCGTCCATTAACAAGCGCCACAGGAATATTCTGCTGGTGACACAGGCCAATCAGATTCGGCCAGAGCTCACTTTCCGTGAAAACCACGGCCTGCGGTTGCCAGTTCGCCAGAAACCGTCGTCCCCAGCGCGGCACGTCAAGCGGCACAAACTGATGCACAAGCCGCGGATGCGTCAGACGGTGCTGCAACAGGCGGGCGGCTGTCACCGTTCCGGTTGTCAACAGCACTGTGACGTTTGTTTTTTTCTCCAGACACCGCTGCACCAGAGGCAGAATAGAAACAAGTTCCCCCACGCTGGCCGCATGGAACCAGATCAGCGGACCTGCGGGGCGAGCGCGTGAGGCAAAGCCCATTTTTTCCCGCACCCTGTCTGGCAGTTCCTTCCCGCGCACCTGCCGCCAGCGCAGCAGAAAAGGCAGGGCAGGGGCCAGACCCGTCGCAACCCAGTGCCAGACCCGGGATGGCTGGAGAGACAGAGGGGTAAGCCAGATTTTCTCTTTCTGGCGTCCGGGACGATCCACCCATGGCTGCTCAGCTTCAGCCATAACCTGCGTGATAGCCTCGGCAAGAAGACGATCCGCACTATGCTCCGCCTGAAGCTCTTTATCCCGCGCAAGAATAAGAGGGGCACCGCAGACAAAATGCCCGCGCCCGAAGGGCAGCGGTAAAATCATCTTGTCCCATGAGTTCAGACGGATCCCCCGGCAGGTCGCACCGACGGGTATAATCGGTTTTTTAACAAGGGCAGCCAGTGCCGTAGCGCCTTGCTGTGCCTCTCTGCGCGGGCCTCTGGGGCCATCTGGCGTAATGGCGACAATGCCGCCATGCCGCAATCTGGACCGCAAGCTCCGCAAAGCCGCTGCTCCGCCCTTGTTTTTGCCGCGTGTGTCCGATGATCCGGCGATAGACCAGATCCGCCATTTCCCGACGATATCTGCAATCAATCGCCCATCCCGGTTCCGGCTGATCAGAACATGCAGGCGCATGGACGGGTTTTGCGGCTCCGCCCACCACCACAGAGCAGGTGTGAGAGGCAGGACCTCATGCCAGAAAGCCACAACAGCCGTGCGGCCATCCTCACACGTGAGAAACTTGCGCGCCTCCGGGTCGATACTGAAGGTCCAACGCGTTGTGCGCAGGGTGAAACCCAGATAACCCCGGATTGTGCTGATAAGGAATTTTCGAAAAAACGGCCCGGCGGAGAACGAAAGACGCGGCACAGCACCCGTTCTCCCGCGCTACGCCAGCCTCCGCCTGAGAGCAAAGCCTTCTGGCTGCTCATCCAGAACAGATGGCTGATACGCCACCGTAAATGCCTCATGCGCCTTCCGCCAGACAGCAGGATCAGCTTCATCCGGCAGGACAACCGTCGTTACCCCACAACGGAGCAGAAATTCATACTGGTCCGGCAGAATATGCCCGCCAGCGCGAATTTCACCTTTAAAACCATGATGCTCCCGCAGTGCGCGCGCCTGCGTGAAAGGCCGACCATCCCGAAAAACCGGAAAGGTCAGCACAACAACATCCAGCCGGGGCAGGGCATCACGCAGAGTCTCAACCTCATCGGCGGAACTCAGCACCACACCCAGCCGCGCATCATCATTACGGCCAAGCCCTTCAGAAAGACGGGCCAGCGGCACCAGAACATTGCCTGCCGGAAGAGGTTCACCCTCAACGGCAGTCTTCCACGTGTCCTGAATAATCTGGCCGTTTTCAAGCAGGGGCATATGCGGCGTCCTTGAATGGTGCTGTGCCGAGACGGCGGCATGTTTCAATAAACCGTTCACCCGCCGTCCGTCTGGAAAGATACGTATCAATGATCCGGGCGATTGCATCAACCGTTTCATCTTCCGACATAGCCGACCCCAGAATTTGTCCCACCGAGGCATCCGCCCCTCCGGCGGACCCGCCAAGCGTAATCTGGAACGCTTCTTCCCCCCGTTTATCAACGCCCAGAATACCAATATGCCCGGCATGGTGATGCCCGCAGGCGTTGATACAACCAGAAATATTCAGCCTTAACGGCCCGATTTCCCGCTGGAGATCGGCATTGGCAAAGCGGGAGCTCAGTTTTTGCGCAATCGGGATGGACCGTGCGTTGGCAAGCGCGCAATAATCCAAGCCCGGGCAGGCAACGATATCGGTAATAAAGCCGATATTAGCTTCCCCAAGCCCGTTTTTCTCCAGAGCCTGCCAGACGTCATACAGGGCATCCTGCCGTACATGGCCCAGCACCACGTTTTGCAGATGCGTGATCCGCAATTCCCCAAAACTGTAGCGGTCCGCGAGATCCGCCAACAGATCCATCTGCGCTGAGGTCACATCCCCCGGAATCCCACCAGCCGGTTTGCACGACACGGTGACGGACGCATAGCCGGGCTGTTTGTGAGCATGCGTATTGGTTCTGACCCACGCATCAAACGCACGATCACTTTTACGCTGGGCCACCAGTTTTTCAGCAGCATCTCCCGCCGGAGCAAAATCGGGCGCGCCGAAGCGTGCACGAATGGCTTCAACGGTGGCTTCCGGCAGGCGATAGCGAGACCGGTCCATCGCAGAAAATTCCGCATTGACCTGACTGAGGAATTCTTCCGCCCCCAGGGCCTGCACCAGAATTTTGATCCGGGCCTTGTAGATATTATCGCGCCGCCCGTGTGCGTTATAAACGCGCAGAATGGCTTCCAGATAAGCAATCAGGTCTTCTTCCGGCAGATCATCGCGCAACCTGACGCCGATAATAGGGGTTCGCCCCAGCCCTCCGCCGACAAAAACCTCAAACACCGGACGGCCATTATCGCCTTCACGCGCAATCAGCCCGATATCATGGAAGCGGGCGGCCACACGGTCCTGCTGGCTGCCGGAAATCGCAATCTTGAATTTACGAGGCAGGAACGTGAATTCCGGATGCAGTGTGGACCACTGCCGCAGAATTTCCGCATAGACACGCGGGTCCAGCACCTCATCCGCTGCGGCACCGGCAAACTGATCCGCCGTAACATTCCGGATGCAGTTTCCGCTGGTCTGGATGGCATGCATGTCCGCATCAGCCAGAACATTCAGGATTTCCGGGGTGTCTTCCAGCCGGATCCAGTTGAACTGGATATTCTGCCGGGTGGTGAAATGTCCGTAATCCCGGTCATACGTCCGGGCAATGTGCGCCAGTGTGCGCATCTGCGCCGCATCAAGCACGCCATACGGAATGGCAACCCGCAGCATATAGGCGTGGAGTTGGAGATACAGGCCATTCATCAGGCGGAGCGGCTTGAATTCTTCTTCTGTCAGGGCACCGGACAGGCGGCGTTCTACCTGATCCTGAAACTGGGCAACGCGTTGCTTCAGGAACGTGCGGTCAACAGCATCATAAGCATAATGCCCGACAGGCAGCGCGGCAGAGGGAGCGTGAGACATTGGTAAAGCCAATCTTGATCGTCTGTTCAGGCGTGCGGCGCGGGGTGGGGTGCGTGCCAGTCCGGCGTGAAATCAGGATGCACAGTGGGCCCGGCAGCACGGATTCTCTCACGGCTGGTAACAGGCAGCGGGCCGGATGCCGTCTGCGTCACCTGCACGCCGTAAATACCAACCAGACCGTCTTCCTGCGCGTGCGCGGTCCGGGCCTTTAAAGCCTCTTCCACCGTGCTGTTAGGATAGAGCTTTGCG
The DNA here is from genome assembly GCF_018256955.1 of Acetobacter persici. Classification (NCBI taxonomy): domain Bacteria; kingdom Pseudomonadati; phylum Pseudomonadota; class Alphaproteobacteria; order Acetobacterales; family Acetobacteraceae; genus Acetobacter; species Acetobacter persici. Next base: position 229,280 of record NZ_JAERKU010000003.1, on the reverse strand, counting down.
TCCTGAATCAAAGTCTTCCACTGCCCATTGGCGGCCAGCCAGACAATGCGGCCATCAAGAAGACGATTGGCCGTGATGACACTGTTGCCTTCAACATCCCGACGACTGTTTCTGCGGTCCACAGCATATCCCTTTCCGGAACAATCCCTGAGGAAAATTACATCAGGCGTGATATATTATCAATATACCACGCCTGATTTTGAGTGATCGTGAAAGAAGCACGAAGGAGCCCGATAGATACTCTTGCCATCAGGCTCGGAAAAACTATCCGCAGCGCTGCCCGTCACGGAACAATCTGGCCCGGCTGATATCCAGCAGGGCAGCTCCCTGCAATTCCACGTCATTTTGCGTATGATCAGGTGTCCACAGCGGCACAAAACGCTCGGCAAGGTGGGCCCGGTAATGCCGATATCCGTTGCGCGCTCCCTCCGGCACAAGGGAAACAGTCTCCAAGCTTTCATCCCCTCTGCGCACCTGAATTTCATACGGCCGTAAGATGGCTGTTACCGGGCCGGGGGAAACTGTTTCAGGCGCGGGGAAAGGCAGCACCCCGGCTTCATCAGGGACCACCAGCCCCTCCCGCACAACGCCGTTAAAAGACGGAGCTTCCCCCAGAAACTCCATGACAAACGTCGTCTGCGGATTCCGGTTCAGTTCCTCCGGGGTTGCATCCTGCACAATCTGCCCGTGCTGCATGACCACAATACGATCGGCTATTTCCACAGCCTCATCCTGATCATGCGTGACCAGAATGGTCGTCAGCCCAAGCCGTTCATGCAGGCCTTTCAGCCATGTGCGGATTGAACGTCGCACAATCGGGTCAAGCGCTCCAAACGGCTCGTCCAGCAGCAGAAGTTTAGGACCGGTCGCCAGCGCACGCGCCAGAGCCACACGCTGCCGCTGACCACCAGACAGACGCCCCGGATAAGATGCTCCGGCCTCTGGAATCTGCATCAGATCCAGCAAATCCTGCACCCGTGCCGTAATGGCGGAGCGGGACGGACGCTCTGACCGGGGGAGAACATCAAGCCCAAAGGCTATATTTTTTGCTACCGTCATATGCGGAAACAGCGCGTAGTTCTGGAAGACAAACCCAATTTTACGGGCACGGTCCCGCATGGAGCCCACAGCCTGCCCATCCAGCAGAAGGGTGCCCTGATCAAACGTATCCAGCCCGGCAATGGCCCGGAGCAGCGTTGTCTTGCCCGCGCCGGACGGCCCGACCAGCGCCACGAAGGCACCCGCAGGCACATCCAGAGACACATCATTCAACAGGCGCCGCGTGCTGCCCGGCGCATAGCGCACCAGATGCTCAACCTGCACACTCATGCCTGCGTCTCCTTCCTGCGGGCCAGCCAGTCCGGTGCGGAACGCAGCAGGACAGCCATCATCGCCATCCCGGCCAGCAACGTGGCCATACTGAAGGCCGCAACCGTCTGATATCCATTATAAAGACTTTCAATATGCAGCGGCATTGTCTCGGTCATGCCGGGGATATGCCCGGACACGACGGAAACCGCCCCGAACTCCCCCATCGCGCGCGCTGTCGTCAGCAACACACCGGAAAACAAGGCAACCCGCGCACCGGGCAGCGTAACGCGCCAGAGAATATTCCAGAATCCGGCCCCTGCCAGCATGGCGGCTTCCTCCGCGTCTCGCCCCTGTTGCTCCATCAGCGGGACGAGGGTCCGCACCACATAAGGCAGCGTCACGAAAATGGTGGCCAGCATGATGCCGGGCACCGCAAAGGCAATGTGAATACCGGCCTGTTCCAGCGCAGGCCCCCACCAGCCCTGAGCCCCAAACAGCAAGAGCCAGACCAGACCGGAGACAACAGGAGAAATGCTCAGCGGCAGCTCCACCAGCACCAGCAAGGCAGAGCGGCCTGGAAAGCGGTATTTTGTCAGCACCCACGCGGCAAGAATACCAAAGACTGTATTGACCAGCACGGAAACTACCGTGACTTCCAGCGTCAGCCAGATAGCCGCCTGCGCATCCGGATCGGACAGGGAGGCAAGAGCCGGGGCCAGCCCCGTTTTCAGTGCCTCGGCGACGACCACGGCAGGTGGCATCAGCAGCACCAGCACAATCAGCGCCCATGTGACGATCCAGAGAGCATAACGCATCATCCCTGTTCACCCCACACAGAAAGCCGCCTGCGCACGAGGCTGACCAGCACCAGAGCGAGCAGCGAGATCAGCAGCAGAACCAGTGCGATGGCTGTTGCCCCGCCATAGTCAAACTCCTGAAGCCGCACGACGATCAGCAAGGGAGCAATCTCACTCCGGAAGGGCTGATTGCCTGCTATGAAAATAACGGACCCGTATTCTCCAACACCCCGTGCCAGAGCCAGCCCGAAGCCCGTCACTAAAGCAGGCAGTAACGGCGCAATCACAACGCGCGTCACCACCTGCCAGGGCCTTGCGCCAAGCAGAACGGCTGCGTCTTCCATATCGCGGAGCAGGTTCTTCAGAACCGGCTCGACCGTGCGTACCACAAACGGCAGGCCGACAAACATCAGCGCCAGAACAATGCCTGTGCGGCTATACGCCAGCACTACTCCCAGCTTTGCCAGCGGCGCCCCAAGCCAGCCCTGCGGGCCATATAATGTCGCCAGAGTAATCCCGGATACGGCTGTTGGCAGGGCCAGAGGCAGGTCAATCAGCGCGTCCGCAATACGGCGGCCCGGCAGATCCCCTCGCACCAGCGCCCATGCCAGCAGCAGACCCAGAGGAATATTCAGCAGAGCCGCAAGGAACGCACAGGAAAAGCTGGTCCACAGAGCCGCAAACATCCGCGCATCATGCAGCGCCGCCACCATGGCCCCCACGCCATCCTGCCAGGGACGAATCATCAGCGCGCAGAGGGGCAGGAGGATAAAAAACCCGGTCCAGAGAAGGGTCGCCCCCAGCGCAAGCCGATAACCGGGCAGGGCAGAGCCTCCACCGCGCAAAAAGGACAGAACAGCCTGCTTCATGCTGCAAGCAAAGCCTGACTGAAACTCATAGCCGTCCTTCTCCTGCCGCCATGTTCATCTGATCATCCTGAAACACCACGGGCCAGAACACAGGCTGCGTATGCAGCACTCCATTCTGACCCGTACTTTACCCTGCTCTTAAGAGCGGGCTTTTAACGCGCCTGATAATCTGACGGTTTCTTTGATGAAGGATGCAAGTGTTTTTGTTTCGGACTCAACACTTCCGGCGCTGGTTTTCAGATGCAGGGCAGGGCTGACCGGAGCCTCATAGGGCGCATCAATGCCTGTAAAGCCACTGATTTTGCCTGAGCGCGCCGCAGCATAAAGCCCTTTAGGGTCCCGCTGCTCACACGTCGCAAGGTCCGCATCCACAAAAACTTCCGCAAAATCTTCACCCAGAATCTGCCGCGCAAGGGCACGATCAGAGAGGAGGGGGGAGATCAGTGCCACTAGCACAACCTGCCCGGCATCCCGCAGAATACGGGCGACTTCCGCAGCGCGCCGCACGTTTTCAGTCCGGTCAGCCTCAGAGAAGCCGAGGTCCTTGCACAGGCCGGCGCGCAGTGTGTCTCCATCCAGCACGGTCACGTCCACACCATCCGCAAACAGAGCAGATTCCGTCGCGCGGGCCAGAGTGCTTTTGCCTGAACCCGAAAGGCCGGTCAGCCAGAACACGCCCCCACGATGCCCCTTGGCCCGTGTACGGTCCTGCACCGTGACGTCACTTCCCGTCGGGTGAATCAGCTTTTCACCCTGCGCAATGTCCGCCGGACCCAGCAGGGGTGCCCCGCCCACAATCCGCTGCTGCCGGTCCACCAGAACACCACGGCCATCGGCTGTACCGGGCGTGAAGGGGTCAAACAGAATTGTTTCAGCGGCTGAGAGCGTGATTTCCGCAAAACCTTCTGCCGGAACTTCCTCACCAGCATATTCCGTCAGATCATCCAGATTTACGACGGATTCAATGGAGGTCACCGTCACAGCATGTTCTGCCGTCGCCAGACGCAGATGGAAGCTCTCACCCACGCGCAACGGCTCCTGACGCAGCCAGAACAGGCGGGTGCGGATACGCGATGCCGCAACCGGCGGTGTCTCCTGCAAATGGAGCAGGTCACCACGATCCGGGATCACATCCGGCTCCAGCGTCACAGCAACAGACTGGCCTGCCGCCGCAGAAATCTGCGGAGCCGTATGCCAGCTTGCAATGGAGGAAATTTTTGCGGGCGTCTTCTGGGTGCCGATAATCACCGTATCGCCCACACGCACCCGGCCACGTTCAATGCGGCCCGCCACGTAGCGTTTATCATCAAAGCGATAAACATCCTGCACGGGCAGGCGCAGAGGCAGCTCCGCGCGGGAAGCAGGCGAGGGGACCTGTGCCAGCGCTTCCGTCAGCGTCGGTCCTTTATACCAGGGCATACGGTCAGACCGGCTGGCAATGTTATCGCCATCCCGCGCGGAGGCCGGAATAAAGAGCGCAGCTTCCAGATCCAGCTTTTTCAGCAGTTCAGAGACGGATTTTTCTACGGCCTCAACTTTAGTCTGATCGAAATCCAGCAGATCAACCTTGTTCAGCAGAACAAGCACATGCCGGATACCAATCAGATGCAGCAGCATGGCATGGCGGCGGGTCTGCTCACGCGCACCTTCCGCCGCATCCACCACCAGCACAGCAGCTTCCGCATCCGCTGCGCCGGTAATCATGTTGCGCAGAAACTGGCGGTGGCCGGGAGCATCCACAATCACATATTCCCGCTTACCCAGCAGGAACGGGATACGGGTGGAGTCAACCGTAACACCCTGATCACGCTCGATCTGGAGAGAGTCGAGCAGAAAGCTCCACTCAATCTTCAGACCGCGCTTTTTGGACGATTCAATAATCTGCGCGACCTTACCGTCCTGCAGATTATCCGTGTCATGCAGCAGGCGGCCAATCAGTGTGGACTTGCCGTGGTCAACATGCCCGACAATTACGATCGGCGTTGCTGGCTCCTGAGACAGAGCCAGAGAAGAGGGAAGAGAAGTCGTCATAATTCTGGTTCCAGTCCGCTAAGGCTCAGAGATAACCGGCGACACGCAGCCGCTCGAAGGCATCTTCGGATTCATGATCCATGGCCCGGCCAGACCGTTCGGACGTACGGGTGGTTTCCAGTTCAGCAATGACTTCCGCCAGCGTGCTGGCATTACTGTCCACCGGGTTGGTAATGTCCTGATCGCCCAGAGAACGATAGCGCTTGCCATTTTTGGCAAAATACAGGTCCACCAGCGGGATCCCCTCGCGCTCAATATAGCGCCAGATATCAATCTCCCGCCATGACAGAAGAGGATGCACACGGATATGCATGCCTTCTTCATGTGGGGTGGCATACTGGTCCCAGAATTCCGGAGGCTGGTTGCGGATATCCCATTTGTGGCTGGCCCCACGCGGGCTGAACACACGTTCCTTGGCGCGGGTACCCTGTTCATCCCGCCGGATACCGGCAATCACGCCCTGCAACTTATGTTTCTCAATCATAGCCGCGAGGCCTGCCGTTTTACGGGCGGCTGAACGCGCTGCAGGCGGCAGAGACGGGTCCATTTCCTCAACAGGCGGGCAGGTGCCAAGAAGCAGGTCCAGATCCCATTTTTTGGCGTATTCATCGCGGAATTTATACATTTCCGGGAATTTCTTACCGGTATCCACATGCATAACGGGGAAGGGAACGCGGCCCAGAAAAGCCTTCTTGGCCAGCCAGACCATGACGTTCGAATCTTTTCCCAGAGACCACAGCATGGCGAGGGGCTTAAGCTTGCGATAGGCTTCCCGGAGGATGAAGACACTCTGTGCCTCGAGCTGATCAAGATGGTCCATTTGTCTGGTCAAACCTGTTCTGAGAAAAAGAAGGAAAAGGCCCTGAACATCAGGAGGCCGTGTGTATGCCGCATTCTGTCTTGGCCAGCCCGGCCCAGCGTCCGGCGCGCGGGTCCGCAGTCTGGCCCGCCGGGCGTGTGCAGGGGGCACAGCCAATAGAGAGGTAGCCTTCCGCCACAAGCGGGTGCGGGGGCAGGCCACGGCGCGCCATTTCCCGCGTAATGTCTTCTGCCTGCCACAGCGCCAGAGGGTTCAGGCGAAGCTGGCCGTCGGGCTTTTCCTCCACAACCGGCAAAGCCGCACGTGTAGAAGCCTGAGAGCGTTTGCGCCCGGTCACCAGAGCCTCATAGGGCAGAGTTGCTGCATCCAGCGGCTCGACTTTGCGCAGACGGCAACACGCGTCCGGATCAAACGCCCATAACTCTCCTGTCGGATCACGCTCCTGCACCTCATGCGCCTCCGGATGGATATCAATCACGTTCCGCAACCCAAGAAAGCGTGCCAGTTCAGCCCGGTACGCCAGCGTTTCCGGGAAATGTTTCCCGGTTTGCAGAAACAGCACCGGCATCTCCGGATCAGCTTCCGCCACGAACGCCAGCAAGAGAGCAGATTCCGCACCAAAAGACGACATAACGCCCACCTTGTTGCCAAGCTGGGCAGATGCCGCTCTGAGAAGTTTGACAGGGTCCTGAGCCTGAGAGTGCAACAGTGCCAGAACTGACCGGCCGACTGACATTCTGGAATTCCAATAACAACTACATGAAATAGTATTTATCAGATATTGCACCTAAACCCATAACCATTCAAGGCCATTCTCCACAGAAGAATTTCGTATTTTGCAGGGAAGCTATTCCACACACACACATGGGCTTTGTAGCCGGAAAGCAGACGTATGTCTTTCAGCCCGGCGTTATTTGTCATTTTTGAAACAGAAATGACCATCAGATGCGGCGGAACGACGCTGTAACTTAAATATTGCCCGGTAATTTCTGCGCGCCACATCGAGCTGAGGCAAATCAGGCCAGAAGGCGCGGGAAAAACACAAAAAAAATGCCAGACGTAAATTTTCGTCACAGCGTTGGAGAGAGGGCCGCGGCGTCTCTCAGACTATTCATCGCCAAAAACGCCAGAAAGCACTCTCCGGGCCTCTGGGAGCATCTGAGATGCATTTGAGGCTCGCCTTGTAAAAATCTTTCCAAAACAAATCATTATGTCATTTATATCGTTCAAATGAGCATATGAAGCGTAGTCAGAGACAGGCCATAACCAGTGGAGTAACACGGTTCACGTAGCGCACAGCTTCCAAAGCCGGACAGCCTCCCAATTCAGTCGCCAATCTTGTTTAGTTGGCATAATATATCTTATGCGATCTTTATATCTGCAAGTCACACGGCTGAAACCTCACTGGCTCCGTGCCTCTAATCAGAACCTTCACCACCCTCAAATATCGCCGTGCCAGTCTCTAAAAACTCCTCCTTCATGCAAACAAGCCTTCTGGTCAGTTCTGTTCAACCCGAGATCTGAAGCTCCACCCGACCAGAAACCGCCGCCTGTTCTTCATTATCAGCTTTTACAGCAGACCATTCAGAACCGCGCGGCGGTCTCCCCCTAGCGGCTCTCGTGCTTATTTTGCAGGGCGCGGATTATCCCGGCGGAACAGATCCCATTCATCCATCACCGTGCCATCCGGCAGATGGCAATAGCCAACCTGCCCTTTAGCGGCGTCATGCTGCATGCTCAGTGTGCCACCTTTTTTGGTGCAGTAGAGCGCTGCGGGATTAGGAATACGAAGCGGACGGACGCTATTGCGGCTCTGGTCCTGCGTCTGGTGCTCGCAGCCTGCCAGCAGGCCAATAGTACAGACCGCCAGAGCGGCTTGAGTCAGACGGGAAAATTGAAAGGCCATAAGACTGGCTCCTGTTTGATTATGCGGGATATTCTTCAATACGGAGCTGGATTTGTCACGCCCCGAGCCAGCACAGACTGGCCTTTCTGATATTTTTTATGCAGGCTTCCGTTCCCTCGTTTGCTGAAGGCAAGGTTCCAGCAATGCGCACAACCAGTCTGCAAAGACCTGTAACCGATGAGAGAAATGCCTGCGATGCTGATAAAGCAGCGTCATCGGCATAGGCTCCGCCTGCCAGTCTGGCAGAACCTCCACCAGATCTCCCGCCTGAAGATGCTTCTGAACGTCATAGGCCGGGACCTGAATCAGCCCCAGCCCGGCCAGACAACAGGCAATCAGGGCTTCAGCACTGTTTACTGTCACCCGTCCGGCCATTGCCTGCGTGCAGAGCCGACCGTTCTCCATCCATTCCCACTCTTCCACCCGCCCGCTGAACGCAGAGGCATAGCCCACCGCCAGATGCTGTGACAGGTCATGGGGTGTGGCCGGAACACCGTAACGCGCCAGGTAAGAAGGACTGGCGACGTTCATTAAAGTCAGTTCTCCGACTTTCCTGCCAATCAGGCCGGAATCCTGCAACGGGCCGATACGCAGCACGCAATCAATCCCATCTTCCACCAGATTAACAGGCCTGTCAGTCACCCCCAGTTCGATATCAATTTCAGGATAGCGTTCCAGAAAGTCTGGCAAGGCAGGTGCCACAATCAGCCGCCCGATACGCCCCGGCATATCGACCCGCAAGATACCGCGTGGAGCGGCTTTATCGCGCCGGAACAGCCCCTCCGCTTCCTCAATGTCAGACACCAGTCGGAGGCAGACATCATAAAAAGCCCGGCCGTCTGCCGTGGTGGTGACTGTACGCGTGGTGCGGGACAACAGCCGTGCCCCTACCCGGCTTTCCAGCGCCTGAATCGCTGTGGAAACGGAAGACCGGGGCATATTGAGCGTGTCCGCAGCCCTTGAAAAACTGCCAGAGTCCACAACACGCAGAAAAATACGAAACAGATCAATCCGGTCCACGAAACCCTCGGGTGATACGCCTTATTGTTCGTATTATACGACAAGTGTTGTATAAAGATACTAATTTATCAAGGAAACCGAGATGATACTTTTTGCTACATGAAAGTCCGCATCCTGCGGTTCTTTCAACGGAAGGACAACCGGATATGGCAGACCATACGCTTAAAGGAAAAACTGTTCTGATCACGGGGGGCGCCAAAAATCTGGGTGGTCTGATTGCCCGCGATTTGGCAGCCCACGGCGTAAAGGCTGTGGCCATTCATTACAACAGTGACGCCAGCGCCCCCGATGCGGAAAAAACTCTGGCAGACCTCAAAGCCGCCGGCGTGCAGGCTGTTGCCCTGCAGGCCGACCTGACAACCGCCGCTGCCAACAGCAAACTGTTTGCGGACACCATTGCCGCCATCGGCAAACCTGACATCGCCATCAATACCGTCGGTAAAGTGCTGAAAAAACCAATTGCCGAGACGTCAGAAGCTGAATTTGATGAGATGTTCGCCATCAATTCCAAAGCCGCCTATTTCTTCATTAAGGAAGCCGGGCTGCATCTGAATGATAACGGCAAAATCGTAACGCTCGTGACATCCCTTCTCGGTGCCTACACGCCGTTCTATTCCACGTATGCAGGCGCCAAAGCACCGGTTGAACATTTTACACGCGCGGCCTCCAAGGAGTTTGGTGCCCGCGGGATTTCAGTCAACGCTATTGGTCCGGGTCCGATGGACACACCGTTTTTCTACGGTCAGGAAGAACCTGAGGCCGTGGCCTATCATAAATCCGCAGCAGCCCTGTCCGCCTTTAGCAAAACAGGCCTGACAGACATTGAGGATATTGCACCCTTCGTCCGTTTTCTGGTCTCGGAAGGCTGGTGGATGACGGGCCAGACCATTCTGATCAATGGTGGCTACACCACAAAATAACGTGGACTTTCAGGAAAGGAGCCTCCGTGGCCCTTTCCTTCCATACCCAACAAACTGTTGCGTTTTTTTATCGACTATTTATGAGTAGCGTCAGAAGCATCAAGAGTCAGGCCGACGCCTGACACCAACCTGCATCCGTGCAAGGTGGTGCCTTCCCTGTTTTGCAGGAAGGGATGTGGCCAGAAGACCGGCAATAACGGACCCATGCCACGCGCGTCGTCGCTTTGTCTTTTGATCTCAACCGTTTTGAAGAGATCAAACATGACACAGATTACCCAACAGTTTGCCAGCGATAACTATGCCGGAATCTGCCCGGAAGCACTTGCTGCCATGCAGGACGCCAATCAGGGCTATGTGCCCGCCTATGGTGAAGACCTCTGGACCACCAGAGCCGCCGACGCCTTCCGCACCCTGTTTGAAAAAGACTGTGACGTTTTTTTTGCCTTTAACGGCACGGCAGCCAATGCGCTGGCTCTGGCCTCTCTCTGCCAGTCCTATAACAGTGTGATCTGCTCTGCTCTCGCGCATGTTGAGACGGATGAATGTGGCGCGCCGGAGTTTTTCTCCAACGGCTCCAAGCTGCTGACAGCCCCCACACAGGGCGGCAAGCTGACGCCGGAGGCTATCCGCACGCTGGCAACGGGCCGGACGGATATTCACTTCCCCAAACCGCGTGCAGTCACCATTACCCAGCCCACGGAAACCGGGCAGGTTTATACACTGGCGGAAATTCAGGCCATTTCAGCCGTCTGCCGGGATCTGGGCCTGCGCCTGCACATGGATGGCGCCCGTTTTGCCAATGCCTGTGCGGCTCTCGGCTGCTCCCCTGCTGAAATGACATGGCAATCCGGCGTGGACGTACTGTGTTTTGGCGGCACCAAAAACGGCATGGCCGTTGGGGAAGCAATTCTCTTTTTTGACCGCGCACTGGCGGATGGCTTTGACTACCGCTGTAAACAGGCCGGACAACTGGCTTCCAAAATGCGCTTTCTGGCCGCACCGTGGGTCGGCATACTGGAAAGCGGTGCATGGCTGCGCAACGGTCAGGCCGCCAATGCCGCAGCAGCGCATCTTGCCAGACAGATTAAACCTCTTGAAGGGCTGGACCTGATGTTTCCGGCAGAAGCCAACGCCGTCTTTCTGAAGGCCCCGGCATCCTTACTGGACGGCCTGCGGGACAAAGGCTGGCGCTTTTATACATTTATCGGAGGGGGCGCACGGTTCATGTTTGCATGGGATGCGGACCTTACGCAGGTCGATGCGCTGGCGGCTGATATTAAAAGTCTGCACGCAGCGCTTTAACGGTCAGTCCTTTTTGTTATGACCCGAAATGAAATTTCAATCGGCCAGTCCCTGCCCTTCGCAAGGCTGGCCTTGCCGCCGCAAACCGGATATGTTCAGTCCACTTTTCACTTAAAATCTGGTTCCTAACGCATGCCTGACGGTTCTTCTCCTGTAACGCGTTCCTCCTCAGCCTCCCTGCCCGAAATCCGTCATGACTGGACGGTGCCGGAAATTCAGGCTCTGCTGGACCTTCCGTTTCCGGAGCTGATGTTCCGCGCTCAGGCCACGCACCGGGCGCATTTTGACCCTACGGAAATGCAGATTTCCACCCTGCTTTCCATCAAGACAGGCGGCTGCCCCGAAGACTGCGCCTATTGCCCGCAAAGCGCCCTGCACGAAAAAAGTGTGAAGGCCGAACGCCTGATGGCCGTGGATGCTGTGCTGATGGAAGCCCGCAAGGCGAAAGACGCCGGAGCCAGCCGCTTCTGCATGGGGGCCGCCTGGCGCTCCCCCAAGGATCATGATCTGGAAACCGTCTGCGCCATGATTGAGGGCGTAAAGGGGCTGGGGCTGGAAACCTGCGTGACGCTGGGGATGCTTGATGCCGGACAGGCTGGCAGACTGCGGGACGCCGGGCTGGACTACTACAACCATAATCTGGATACCTCTCCGGAATATTATGGCGATATCATCACCACCCGCACCTATCAGGACCGGCTGGATACGCTGTCCAACGTGCGGGATGCGGGCATCAATGTCTGCTGCGGTGGCATTGTCGGCATGGGTGAAAACGAGACAGACCGCGCAGGGCTGATTGCCGCCCTCGCCTCCCTGCCCGCGCACCCGGAAAGCGTTCCGATCAACCTGCTGGTCCGCGTTAAAGGTACTCCGCTGGGCGAGTCTGAGGCCGTTGACCCACTGGATTTTGTCCGCATGATTGCCGCAGCACGCATCACCATGCCCAAAAGCCGGGTGCGTCTGGCTGCGGGCCGTGAGGATATGAGTGATGAAACACAGACCCTGTGCTTCCTTGCTGGTGCCAATTCCATTTTCTATGGCGAACGCCTGCTGACCACGCCCAACCCTCAGGCTTCGCGGGATCGCACGCTTCTGGACAAGCTGGGTATGCACACGACGGGCATTTCCGTTTAAAATGTTTCTTGCATTCCTTGCCTGACCTGCGTCAGGAGTTGCCGCATGTCTTATATGGTCAAGGAAATGTTCCTCACCTTACAGGGTGAGGGCGGACAGGCCGGGCGACCGGCCGTGTTCTGTCGTTTTGCGGGATGCAACCTGTGGTCTGGCCGGGAAGCCGACCGCGCTGAAGCCATCTGCCAGTTCTGTGATACTGATTTTATCGGTACGGATGGAGAGGGCGGCGGCAAGTTTGAAACGGCTGAAAAACTTGCTGAGACAATCGCCAGATTCTGGCCCGAGAGCGGCCAAGCCATGACCGTGCCGGGACTGGTGGTTTTTACTGGCGGTGAGCCCCTGCTCCAGCTTGATGCGCCCCTGATCAAAGCCATGCATGCCCGCAATTTCTCCATCGCCGTGGAAAGCAACGGGACACTGACCGCTCCGGAGGGCCTGGACTGGCTGTGCATCAGCCCCAAAGCGGGCGCACCGCTGGAACAAAAAAGCGGGACTGAACTCAAGCTGGTCTATCCGCAGATTGGGCTGGACCCGGCCACGCTGGAAGAGCTCGATTTTCAATATTTCTGGCTGCAACCTATGGACGGCCCCAACCAGCAGGAAAACACGCAGGCCGCCATCCGCTACTGTCTGGCCCACCCTAAATGGGGCCTTTCTTTACAGACCCACAAGCTGACCGGTATCCCCTGACCCATGTCTACTCCCTTACGCGCCGCTGATGAAGCTGCTCTGGTCCTGTTCTCCGGCGGTCAGGATTCCGCCACCTGTCTGGCATGGGCTCTTGCCCGGTTTGGCCGGGTGGAAACGCTGGGCTTTGATTACGGGCAGCGGCATGCTGTGGAACTGGAATGCCGCGAGACGTTGCGGGAAGGCCTGCGGGCGCAAAACCCGCTCTGGAAAGAGCGGCTGGGCATGGACCATACGCTCGCACTTGGGGCTCTGGGCGATATTTCTGAAACAGCCCTGACCCGCAATGCTGAAATTGCCATGGAAAAAGATGGGCTCCCGAATACCTTCGTACCGGGCCGCAACATCATTTTTCTGACTTTTGCCGCCGCCCTCGCCGCGCGCCGTGGCATCCGCCATATTGTGACCGGGGTGTGTGAGACGGATTATTCCGGCTATCCTGACTGCCGGGACGATACCATCAAGGCTGTGCAGGTGGCTCTCAACCTCGGCATGGACTCACGTTACGTGCTGCACACTCCGCTCATGTGGATTGATAAAGCGGAAACGTGGGCACTGGCCGAAGAACTGGGCGGAGCAGCGCTTGTTTCCCTGATCAATCAGGAAAGCCACACCTGCTATCTGGGAGACCGGGAAAGCCTGCATCCGTGGGGGCATGGCTGCGGGCAATGCCCGGCCTGTGATCTGCGCCGTGCAGGGTGGGACGAGTATATCGCGAGCAAAACCCATGCCTGATCTGGTTTTTACCCGTCGCTTTTCCATGGGCCACCGACTGATCCACGGTGCCAGCGAATCCTGCGCCCTGCCCCACGGGCATAATGAGTTCGTCACCGTACGCCTCACGCCCACGCGTCCTGCCCGGCTGGACGGCAGGGGGAATATGCCGGTCTCTTTTCAGCGGGCTAAAAGCACCTGGCATCGTTTTGTTGATGAAAAGCTGGATCACGCCCTGCAACTGGCGGAAGACGACCCGCTTCTGGCGTGGTTTCAGGCAAACGAGCCCGCACGGGCGCAGCGTATTGTCATCACCCCCGGTGACCCGACAACAGAACTGATGGTCTGCCTGATGATGGCCAAACTCAACGCTTTCCTGAAGGCGGATGGAGATGTTCTCCGCTGCACAGAAGTTTCCTTGCAGGAAACACCCACCAACACAGTCAGCTTCAGCGGTAATCCGGAAGAGATGATCCCGGCCAGCCGTTCACCTGAATCCTGCTGGTGGAACCGTGCGGATATGTCGATTTCTGATTAAAAACCGTTTGCTCTGTCTGTATGGAGCTTTTCTACCGCCGCTTTACTGCCCGCCCCTCTTTGATCGGGGCAGGCAGTAAGACGCGCGAGCGTTCAGACTTCTTCCAGTTGCAGAACCTTGGTGGTTTTGTCCCGCAGTTCGGCACAGAGGTCAGGATTATTCGCCAGCGTCTGCCCGTAGGACGGAATCATGGCTTTCAGCTTGGCATCCCACTCCGGCAGTTTCTCCGCAAAACATTTCTTCAGCACTGTCAGCATGATCGGCGCGGCAGTCGATGCCCCCGGAGACGCCCCCAGCAGTGCGGCAACAGACCCATCCGCGCTGGAAATAACTTCCGTCCCGAACTGGAGAACGCCACCTTTTTCCGCGTCTTCCTTAATAATCTGTACGCGCTGTCCGGCCACAACCAGTTCCCAGTCCTTGGAACGCGCGGTGGGAACAAAATCCCGCAGGGCGCTCATTCGTTCACTGCTGGACTGCATAACCTGCTGGATCAGATATTTGGTCAGCGGCCAGTTATCCCGCGCGACTGACAGAATGGCTTTGATATTATCAGGACGGATGGAACGGGGCAGATCCATCAGAGAGCCATATTTGAGGAAACGAGTGGAAAACCCTGCATACGGCCCAAACAGCAGCGCTGGCTTGCCGTCAATCATGCGGGTATCCAGATGCGGCACGGACATGGGGGGCGCACCGACGGAAGCCTTGCCATAAACTTTTGCATGGTGCTGCGCCACAATCTCCGGATTGGTGCAGCGCAGGAACTGCCCGCTGACGGGAAACCCGCCGACCCCTTTTGCTTCCGGGATGCCCGTTTTCTGGAGGAGAGAAAGCGCGCCCCCACCGGCCCCGATAAACACAAAGCGGGCGCTTACGGTGCGCTGCGTGTTCAGGCGCAAATCCTGCACCAGCACCTGCCACCGCCCATCCGGGCCGCGTTTAATGTTCAGCACATCATGCTGCGTATGCAGGGTGCATCCGGCTGTTTCCGTCAGATAGCTGAACAGCAGGCGCGTCAGAGCGCCATAATTCACATCCGTGCCGTTCAGGCTGCGTGTTACGGCCAGCGGCTGCCCCGGCGGGCGCGCCTGCATGACAAGCGGCATCCACTGCGCCATCTGGGCCGGATCTTCAGAATATTCCATACCTGCAAAAAGCGGATGGGCGTTCAGCGCCTCATGCCGTTTCCGCAGGAAGGCGACATTCGCTTCTCCCCACACAAAACTCATATGCGGGACAGGCGTAATAAAATCACGCGGCGAGGCAATCACTTTGCTCTCAACCAGATGGGACCAGAACTGGCGGGAAATCTGGAAGGCCTCATTTACCGCCACAGCTTTGCTGATATCCACGCTGCCATCAGCTTTCTGGGGCGTATAATTCAGTTCGCACAGGGCGGAGTGGCCGGTGCCTGCATTATTCCACGCATCCGAGCTTTCTTCCGCCACGTTGTCCAGGCGCTCGAAAATGCTGATACGCCAGTCCGGCTGTAACTGCCGGAGAAACACCCCAAGTGTGGCGCTCATCACGCCTCCACCAATCAGGACGACATCAACGGATGAGGAAGGATCGGTCGTGGTGGAACTCATCATGGTCTCCGCATTATAAGCCCGTTTCTTCCCATGGAAGCTGGAGACAGGCACAGTCTTCCCGCTTGCCGTGGTTCCTGCTCCGGCGCAAGAGCAGGCTTAAAGTAACCCGGTATGGTTATACGCTTATCCTATGCCACATTTTCTGCCCGCAGCAGTTCTCATCTCTGCGAGAGCGGAGCAGCATTGCATGAACCTAGCAGCCAGATGCGCGTTTGATGGGGCAGGCTTACGGTGAAAACAAAAAGGATGACACGCTATGGCGATTAAAAAATCCGGTTCCGCCCACTGGGAAGGTTCCATTAAGGAAGGGCATGGCACCGTTTCTACAGAAAGCAATGCCCTGAAAAGCCAGCCTTATGGTTTTAATACGCGTTTTGAAGATAAGCCCGGCACGAACCCCGAAGAGCTTCTCGGTGCGGCACACGCAGCCTGTTTTTCCATGGCGCTTTCCCTGATTCTGGGAGAAGCCGGGCTGACGGCAAAATCCATCGACACCAAGGCCGTTGTCAGCCTGACCAAAGCAGCTGACGGGTTTGAGATTGATGCCGTCGCCCTCACCCTTAAAGCAGACGTGCCGGGCGCGACAGACGAGCAGTTTCAGGCTCTGGCCAACAAGGCCAAAACGGGCTGCCCGGTCTCCAAACTGTTCAAGGCGACCATTACGCTGGACGCCACGCTGGCTGGCTAAAAATCAGCCAACCTGCCCACGATGCCGCAAAAGATGGTCTGCCAGCACGCAGGCCATCATGGCTTCTCCAACCGGCACAGCACGAATCCCGACACAGGGGTCATGCCGCCCTTTGGTGATCACGTCTTTATTCTGACCATCCCGCGTAACAGACGGCACAGGGGCCAGCATGGAGCTGGTTGGCTTGACCGCAAACCGCGCCACAACTGGCTGACCACTGGAAATGCCACCCAGAATACCGCCAGCATGGTTCGCGCCAAACGCTATCTGCCCATCCTGCATGGACAATGCATCTGCATTTTCAAGCCCGGTCAGGGCGGCAGAGGCAAACCCGTCACCAATTTCCACGCCCTTGACGGCGTTAATACTCATCAGCGCGGCCGCCAGATCTGAATCCAGCTTGCCATAGACAGGCGCGCCCAGACCGGGGGGAACGCCCTCCGCCACAACTTCAATTACGGCCCCGATGGACAGTCCGGCTTTCCGGATACCCGCCAGATACTCTTCCCACTCCGGCACACAGGCCGCATCCGGGCAGAAGAACGGGTTGCGCGTTACTTCGTCCCAGTCCCAGCGGGAGCGGTCAATTTTGTGCGGCCCAAGCTGAACCAGCGCGCCGCGGATACGCACATCCGGCCCCAGAACCTTCCGGGCCACGGCTCCGGCAGCCACCCGGCACGCCGTTTCACGCGCGGAAGAACGCCCCCCTCCGCGATAGTCGCGGATGCCGTATTTCAGATCATAGGTCAGATCTGCATGGCCGGGGCGATAGGTCTGGGCAATGTCCCCATAATCACGCGACCGCTGATCGGTATTTTCTATCAGCAGAGAAATGGGGGTGCCTGTTGTCTGGCCTTCAAACACGCCAGAGAGGATGCGCACGGCATCCGGCTCCTTGCGCTGGGTGGTAAAGGCCGACTGCCCGGGACGCCGCTGGTCCAGAAACGGCTGAATATCCGCTTCTGTCAGAGGCAGGCGGGGCGGGCAGCCATCCACGACACAGCCAATGGCCGGTCCATGACTCTCACCCCATGTGGTGACGCGGAAAAGATGGCCAAAGCTGTTGTAGGACACGCTAAATCCTCAGTCGCCTGATACGGAGATATCCGGAGCCGTGGGGTTTTTCATGCCCACAATATTATAGCCGCAGTCGACGTGATGAATTTCACCCGTCACGCCGGAAGAAAGGTCAGACAGCATATACAGCCCTGCCCCGCCAACTTCTTCCAGACCCACATTACGCTCCAGCGGGGCGTTATACTGGTTCCATTTCAGAATATAACGAAAGTCACCAATCCCGCTGGCAGCCAGCGTCTTGATGGGACCTGCGGAAATACCGTTTACGCGGATCCCGTCACGTCCCAGATCAGCCGCCATGTAACGGACAGACGCTTCCAGCGCGGCTTTGGCAACACCCATTACGTTGTAATGCGGCATGACGCGCTCAGCGCCCAGATAGCTCAGCGTCAGCAGAGAGCCACCGTCCTTCATCAGGGCTGACGCGCGCTGCGCAACGGCGGTAAAGGAATAGCAGGAAATATCCAGAGCCGTCAGAAAGGCCTCACGCGGGGTATCAACATACCGGCCACGCAAAAACTGCTTATCGGCCCAGCCAATGGCATGCACCACAAAGTCCAGCTTGCCCCATTCACGCTCCAGTGTGGCGAACAGTTCATCCAGAGCCGCCTCATCCGTCACATCACAGGGCAGAACCAGAGAGGCCCCGATGCTTTCAGCCAGCGGCTTGACGCGTTTGCCAAGGGCTTCACCCTGATAGGTGAAAGCCATCTCGCCACCCTGTGCGGCTACAGCCTGCGCAATCCCCCATGCAATGGAGCGATCATTGGCAACACCCATTACCAGACCTTTTTTGCCCTGCATCAATGTGCCCTGGGCGGGCAATGTGGTGTTGTGAGAAGACATGCTGTGACCTCGACCTGTCTGTTGACTGTACTCTAAAACTTGTAGCGGTTGGTCGCATACCACAGCCTGCTAAACAAGAGCTAAGCGCCTGCTAACGCTTCAAACCATTCATGCCTTTCGATACAAAGCGTGAAGAGCAGGTTTTTTTGATGCTGAAAGAAACAGGGTATGACTGACTCCACCATCTCCCCGCCCCCGGCTTCAACGCCCGCACTGATTGACCTTGCGGCCGATCCGTTCACCCTGTTTTCCGCATGGATGCAGGAGGCCGAAAAAACCGAGCCCTCAGACCCCAACGCCATGGTGGTTGCAACAAGCACCCCGGACGGCCACCCCTCGGCCCGTATTGTGCTGCTGAAGGGCATGGATCGACGAGGGTTTGTTTTCTACACCAATCAGGACAGCCGCAAGGGGCATGAACTGGCAGAAAACCAGCATGTTGCCCTGCTGTTCCACTGGAAGAGCCTGCGCCGGCAGATCCGCATTGAAGGAACTGTCACGCCCGTTACGCCGGAAGAAGCCGATGCGTATTTTGCGAGTCGGAGCCGGATTTCCCGCATGGGGGCCGTGGCATCCGACCAGTCCCGACCGCTGGCAGACCGCGCCATTTTTGAGCAGCGCCTGAAGGATGTGGAAGCCCGGTATGAAGGGCAAGATCTGATCCCGCGTCCCGCCAACTGGTCTGGCTACCGGGTTGAGCCATCCTGTTTTGAGTTCTGGCAGGAAAGACCCTACCGCCTGCATGATCGTGCGACATGGACGCGTGAGGGAAACCACTGGAATGTCACGCGTTTATATCCATAACTCTTACGGAACAGATCATCCGCACCGCCTGTCCGATTCCTGTAGAGACGGAGAACAAAAACAATGAAAGACGTCCGTAAAATCCTGCTTCCTATGGTCAGCACCTCCAATGGGGAAGCTGCGCTGATCCGTGGTTATAATTTCGCCCGCCGTTTTGGCGCGCATCTGGCTGTGCTGCATGTCCGCCCGGACGGACGGGACATTGCTCCGCTGGCAGGCGAAGGCTTGTCCGGTGCCATGGTGGAAGATCTCATGCGCACGGCGGAGCATGAAAGCTCCCGCCATGCGCATGAGGTCCGTGCACTGTTTGAACGCTTCGTTGCCGCACACCCGGATATTGAGGTGATCTCACCTCATTCCGTCTTCCCATGGGATAAGCCGAGCATCAGCTTCAATATTCTGAACGGCGCGGAAAGTGAGATTGTCCCCTCACACGCCCGCCTTTCGGATTTCACTCTGGTCCCTCACCCGGATTCAGGCGCTGAGGTTTCCTCTTCCGAAACACTGCATGCGGTTCTTTTTGATAGCGGTCGCCCTGTCGTAATCGCCCCGCGTACGCCGCCCAAAGGCATGATCAAGCGTGTCTGTATCGGGTGGAACGGCACGGCAGAATCGTCCTCCGCCCTGCGTGGCGCTCTGGCATGGGCCCACACGGCAGAAGCCGTGCGCGTTCTGCATTGCGGGGACTATCAGCGCCGTGGCCCCAAGGCGCGGGATGTGATCGACTATCTGTCCTTCCACGGGATCAAAGCCGACTCTGTAGAATTTCCGCCGGTAGACCGTGATGTTGGCAAAGGGCTCCTCGCCGCCTGCCATGACTTCAATGCCGATATGCTGGCCATGGGCGCTTATTCCCACTCCCGCCTGCGGCAGCTCATTCTGGGTGGGGTCACCCGCTATATTCTGGAGCACGCAGACCTAACGGTGCTGATGAGCCGTTAAAGCCCGGCTGTCTGATCCTTTAGACTTTCAGACAAAAAGAAACCCCGGCGTGCTCATGCATTCCGGGGTTTTACATGGCCCAATGATACGGCTTATCTGGAAGGACGACGGCCCAGTGCTGGCGTCACGCTTTTTCAGGGTCAGGCAGGGTAAAGCTTAGTCCGTCGTAAGCAGCTTCCACGCCTGCTGGCAGAGTGTTCCGCATCCACGCCCAGTCCATGTCCGGCCCCAGATGCGTCAGAATGAGGCGGCGTGGCTGAACGCGCTCCTTCCATTCCAGCACCCTCTCCAGCCAGGCATGGGCGCTATGGGGTTCTTTCTGGAAGCAATCCACGATCCAGGTATCGACCCCAGCCAGCACATCAAACGATGCTTCCGGCAGTTCCACAGTATCAGTGCTGTAAGCAAAATCCCCGCACCGCAGGCCGCCGGAAGGGATGCGCCCGTGATTCTGCTCAAACAGGGAAATTTTATACCCACTCATCACCACGTCGCCGTGTAACGGCACTGGCTGCGCCTCAACTACTGCCCTGAAAAAATGAGGCGCGGTGGTCCATGGCTGAAAAACGTAGTTAAAACGCGTCTGGACTTCTTCCAGCACGGAAGGCGTGGCGTAGGCCGTAATGGGCTGCCCGATTGTGCGGTTAATGCCCCGCACTTCATCCAGACCAGCAATATGGTCCGCATGGGCGTGCGTGAAGAATATGGATCTGAAGGCGCTGATTCCGTTCGCCAGAAGCTGGGCACGGATATCAGGCCCAGTATCGACCAGAATCCCTTCTCCATCGTCCATTCGGATAAAAACTGACGCACGGCTGCGGATATTCCGGGGCTCGTTCGGGTCGCACTGCCCCCAGATACCGCGGCCATCTTCCCCGCCCAGCATTGGCACACCAGCAGACCCGCCACACCCCAGAATTGTAATCTTCATGCGGTCGCCTTCCCTCTTCAGGCCGCCTTGCGGAAGAGCCGGAAAAAATTATCGGTCGTCATTTGCGTAAACGCGGCGAGATCCTGCCCACGCTCCTGCGCAAGACAGGCGGCCGTATAGGCCACATAAGCGGGCTGGTTCCTCTTTCCTCGGCGCGGCACCGGAGCCAGAAACGGGGAATCGGTTTCAACCAAAATACGGTCAGCGGGCAGATCCCGCGCGACATCACGGAACTCGCCACATTTAGGGAATGTCGCAATACCGGAGAAACTGACAGACCCGCCGAGATCCACCACACAGCGGGCCAGATCAACACTGGACGCAAAACAGTGCAGCAAAATGGGGAATGTCCCCTTTTCTGTCTCCTCCCGCAAAATCTGCGCCACATCCTCATCCGCCTGCCGGGCGTGGATAATAATGGGAATATTCAGAGCGCGGGCTGCACCAATATGGTTGCGAAAACTCTCATGCTGGAGCGGCCTGACCTCTTCCGCCCCGTGAAAATAATCCAGACCGCTTTCACCAATACCCACCACGTTTGGGGCATCCGCAATCGCGACAATCTCTTCCACTGAGGGCACCGGGCCTTCTTCAACATGGTCAGGATGCGTGCCAACCGTGCACCAGATTTTCACGTCCGGCGTGCTGAAGCCCGTCAGACGCTTCTGTTCATCCGCACGAGCCAGCCGCGTCCCGATCGTCACCATCCCGCTGACGCCGGCCTCTCGGGCCGCCGCCAGCAATCCGGGCAGTTCTTCGTCCGCAAAGTGGTCCAGATGACAGTGGGAATCGATCAGTCCAGTCATACTCGTCTCATTCACGCCGGATCAGCGGCTTCAACATAGCGCGGGAAAATTCCCTGCGGCGCGGGGAGCACGCGGCCTCCCGGAAGCGGTGTTTCCAGAGCAGCAAACATACGCTCCTCTTCCGTCACCCCAAGCTGGGTCAGCATCCGGTCCATGCTCTGTGGCATGTAGGGCTGGAGCATGGTGGCAATACCCCGCAGGGCATCGACCAGAACACGCAGCACATCGTTCATCCGTTCCGGGTCAGTCTTTTTGAGCGCCCAGGGAGCCTGATGGTCGATATAGGCATTACAGGCGCGGATCACTTTCCACACGTCTTCCAGCGCGTCGGTCAGCGCACACCGGTCAAGCTGGCTGGCCATCAGTTCAGGCAACACCGCCACATGGTTAAGAATCTGCGTATCTTCTTCCGTCAGCGTGCGCCGTTCTGGCAGCACACCACCACAATTGCGGGCCACCAGAGACAGGGTGCGTTGCGCCAGATTACCCAGATCGTTCGCCAGCTCAACATTATTCCGCATAATCAGAGACTTGCGAGACAGATCGCTATCCCCGCCAAACGGAACTTCCCGCAGCAGGAAGAAGCGCACGGTGTCCAGACCGAACTCCTGCACAAGATCACGCGGGTCCACCACATTGCCCAGAGACTTGCTCATCTTCTGGCCTTCAACAGTCCACCAGCCGTTTGCAAAAATCTTTTTAGGCAGCTCAATCCCGGCAGCCATCAGGAACGCGGGCCAGTAAATGGCGTGGAAGCGCGCAATATCTTTACCCACCAGATGCTGGCTGGCGGGCCAGAAGCGCGCACGCGGCGCTGCTGTATCCGGGTAGTCCAGCGCGCTGAGATAGTTCGCCAACGCATCAAACCAGACATACATCACATGCGCCTCATCCCCCGGCACGGGGATACCCCAGTTAAAGCTGGTGCGGCTGATGGACAGGTCCCGCAGTCCCTGCTTCACGAAGCTGATAATCTCGCGCTTCATGCCGTGTGGGCCAAGAAAGTCCGGGTTGGCCTCATAATGTGCCAGCAGTCGGTCCTGAAACGCGGAAAGGCGGAAGAAGTAAGACGGCTCCTTCACCCATTCCACCGGAGCGCCGGTCGGCGCGACCTTCTGGCCATCCGGCCCTTCAATCAGTTCATCTTCACCATAGAAACATTCATCGCGCAGTGCGTACCAGCCTTCATACGCGCCGAGATAAATGGCGTCATTTTCCGCCACTTTCTGCCACAGCGCCTGTGCGCCTTTAATGTGGCGCGGCTCCGTTGTGCGGATAAAATCATCGTAGGAAATCGCCATGGCGTCCGCCATGCTGCGGAAGTCATCGGACACCTTGTCCGCAAAGGCCTTCGGCGCAACACCGGCGGCCTGCGCGGCCTGCTCCACTTTCTGACCATGCTCATCTGTGCCGGTCAGAAAAAACACATCATCTCCGGCCAGACGATGGAACCGCGCCAGCACGTCCGCCGCAATGGAGGTATAAGCGTGGCCAATGTGCGGCGCACCGTTCACGTAATAAATCGGGGTGGTGACGTAGAAAGGGCGGGTCATGCAATACTCGCAATAGTCATGGCTTCGAGAAGTGTTTCCTGTTTATCGAGATTGAAGCGTTCCGTCTCGCCCTGAAGACGCATGATGGCTTCCCATGCGTCTGCCAGAGCAACACAGGCGGCATGGCCCTGCCGGGCAGCCGAGCGGGCCCGCTCCTGAAGAAAGTCAGATAATAGGCTGAAAAATAAGTTAAACCCATCATCCTTGCGGAGAACAATCTCGGCAATTTCGTAGCCCCGGCTGGCGGAAACACCGTTCAGGGTTTCTTCCACCAGACTGGCAATCTGACCATTCTTATCCGCCAGAAACGCCGCAGCACGCCCCGGCGCACCATGAGCCGCCGCCTGCACCCGGCTGATTTCCTCGGCGGACGCATCAGGCTGAATGCGTCTGAGCACAGCCATCATGTCCGTAGGAGCCAGTGGTTCCAGTTCCAGCCTGCGGCACCGGCTGCGGATGGTTGGCAGCAGACGCCCCGGTGCGGAGCATGTCAGCAGCAAAACAGCTGCCGGAGGAGGTTCTTCCAGAATTTTCAGGAGGGCGTTGGCGGCACTTCGGTTAAGCCACTCAGCGCCATCCACAATCACGACGCGCCAGCCGCCTTCCGCTGCGGTGCGGCGCAAAAAGGCATTGATGGGCCGCACCTCGTCCGCGACAATCTCACCGCGATAACGCTGCTTTTTTTCATCAAAACTGCGGCTGACAACCAGAAGGTCAGCATGGGTCGCCGCCGAAATCCGGCGTCCGGCCGGACTTTCCGTCTCTTCTCCCCCCAGAATCATCCGGGCCAGACGGAATGCAAACGTCGCCTTGCCGATACCCGGTGGTCCGGTGATCAGCCAGGCATGGGGAAGGCGTCCGCCTTCAAAAATCTTACGAAATGCCTGAAGAGGCGCCTCATGCCCTTGCAAATGCAGGGAAGCCTGACGCGGGTCACCCTCCACGGGTCAGGCCCGCGCGAGGTGAGAAAGAATATCCTTCACAATCAGGCTATTAATCTCTTCTGCTGACTGTTCCTCGGTGTGCAACCTGCGAACGCGCCCTGTATTCTGGCGGGCAATTTCACGGAACCCGGCGGACACCCGCGCATGAAACGCCTCATCAGACTGTTCATACCGGTCCACCGGCGCGCCGCGGGCTGCCAGCCGCAGGCGGGCGACATTCCGTGGCGCTTCCAGAAGAAACGTCACGTCCGGGTCCTGTCCCAACTGATTTTGCAGGCGGGCAATCAGATCCAGCACATCCGGGTCTCCTTCCGCGCGCCCATACCCCTGATAGGCCATGGTCGAATCTGTAAACCGGTCACACACTACAATCTGGCCTCTGGCCAGTGCAGGCGTAATCATGTTGTCCAGATGGTCAGCACGGGCAGCAAAATGCGTCAGGATCTCGGCCCGAAGGGAAAGCGGATTTTTGCCAAACAGCAGAAGCTGCCGCAAATCTTCCGCTCCCGGAGATCCACCCGGCTCCCGCGTCGTCAGAACATCATGCCCGAGAGACGCAAGAGCGGACTGAAGCAGCCGGAGTTGGGTAGACTTCCCCACCCCCTCGCTCCCTTCCAGTGTGACAAACAGACCTTTTGTCATGGCTCAGAGATGCAGACGGCGTGCGGCGCGCCCAAAGACACCCAGAGCCGGGACACTCTGCCCGGCCACCACCGGCACCAGAGCCTGCCGTCCGCCCGGCAGCAGAACCGTCAGTTGCCCTACAGGCTGCCCCTGCTGAATCGGGGCTGCAATCGGGCCCTGATAATCCAGAGACATATGGGTGCCATTCCGCCAGCCATGCGGCAGCATCATCACAAAATCCTGCCCGGCCACCAGCGGCACAGTCTGGTTCACACCCATCCAGACAGGAGCCTGTTCCAGAACATCCCCTTTGGAGACAATCTTAGCGGATTCGAAATTGGCAAAAGCCCAGCCCATCAGGCGCTCGCCCTCACGCGCACGCGCGCCGTCTGACGGCAGGCCGTTGATCGCCATAACCACCCGGCGGCCTTCTCGCTCGGAAGAGGCGCACAGCCCGAACCCACCGGCATCGGTATGGCCGGTCTTCAGGCCGTCAGCCAGCCCTTTGACCACCAGAGCGTTGCGGTTCGCCTGACGGATCTTGTTGAAGAAGAACTCTTTTTCCGAGAAATAATGATAATATTCCGGGAAATCATGAATCAGCCGCAGAGCCAGATAGGCCACATCGCGGGCCGTCATGTAGTGGTTTTCCGCGGGCCAGCCCGTAGCATTCATAAAGTGGGAGTTGGTCAGACCCAGCTTGCCCGCCATGTCGTTCATCAGGGCGACAAACTGTTCTTCGGACCCGGAAATCCCTTCCGCCAGAACAATACAGGCATCATTGCCGGACTGGATCACCATCCCCTGAATGAGGTCCTGCACCGGAATGCTCTGCCCCAGCGGCACGAACATGCGTGACCCCTGCATGCGCCAGGCCCGCTCGCTCACCGGGAGCTGCTGGTCCAGACGCAGGCGACCTGCCTTGAGCATGCTGAAGGTGACGTAAGCCGTCATCATCTTGGTCAGGGAGGACGGAGGCATCCGTTCATCCGCTGCTTTTTCAAGCAGGGTTGTGCCACTCTTATAGTCAATAATGCAGGCCCAGCGCGCCAGCGTGTCCAGCGGGCCAACAGGCGTGGTGGCAGGCGTCTGCGCCACAGCATCAGGCAGAGGAACTGCACTGCCAGCAGGAGCCGCCGCAGCATGCGGATGCGCTCCCTTTGATTTGCGGGCAAAAGCAGTCAGAGAATAACTACCTGAGAGGAGGGCTGCGCCTCCTGCGAGAAGAAACCGTCGAGTTTGCACGTTCTTTCCTATTCGACGACGATATGAGATCCGGTCAAGCCATCAGCGAGTGCGCGCTTCAGGGCCGCATCCGCGTCGCTTATAGTCGCAAAAGGTCCTTGTCGGACAGCCCACATCTTGCCTTGTGGTGAGAAAGAAGGCCAGACCGAGCCTCCCTCCTGCGCGGCAAGCCTTGCGGCTGCGCCGCGCGCTGTAAAATCTGCTGTTTCAACCCAGAGTTGCGTCGGCACAGGTTGTCCCTGCCGCCACTGCACCGGGAGGTCCGGCAATTGAACAGGCGTCGGCCCAGTGCCCTGCGCCGCTGAGACTGCGGATTGCTCCGTCGTGGAGGAGACTCCCCTGCTCTCCGTGCCCGCGACCGGGCTTGCAAGATCTGTCTGTTTTACAGCTTCCCGCGGGGCTGCGCTGATTTGCAGCATCGGGCCGCCGGGCAGTTGCTCCGCAAGCTGGCGGCTCGTCACTTCATCCTCAATAATCCGTACGCGTGCCGGGCCAGCCCCAACCCCCAGCAGGTCAGCCGCCCTGCGTGACAGACCCAGAATACGTCCTGTTTCTGCCGGACCGCGCTCATTCACCCGGATCGTAATTTCACGCCCGTTTTCCAGATTGATAACAGTCACAACAGCGGGCAGTTGCAGGGTTGGATGGCTACCCGTCATGGCGAGTGGATTGCGCACTTCTCCATCCGTTGTCAGCGGCGTACCAGAGTCTGCCTGCCGGACAGCCAACCCCATAGCCTGATAGGAAAAATCTTCTCGCGGATACATCCACGCCGCCCCTGCCTGCCAGGCCGGACCAACGACATAATGCACATCCGGCTTTACTTCAGGTTGCGGTCTGGAACAGGCCGCAACAGTCACACAACAGAAAAGAACGGCTTTTTTCACGCCACGGCACTACCCAACAGACCAACACCAAGAGCATAGAAATCAGACGGATTATACCGCCGGATCACATTGAAGTTGTGGTACACCATATAGGCCTCGCCCCCAACGCCATCGGGGCGGATAATCGCACCACTCAGATCCAGATGCGTAAAGTCACCCCCACCCTGCGGCCGCACTCCCTGCGTGGCCCAGTAGGACACAGGCCGCACAATGGTCCGGCCGATCTGCCCCTGCTCCAGCGAGTCTGGCATATCTACCGGCTCGCCCCACGGCTGCCCAGCAATCCAGTGGCATTTGGCCAGATAATTGGCAATGGAAGCGAAAACATCCCCTTCATTATTCCAGATATCGCGGCGCCCCCCGGCCGGGAAACTGGCCGCATACTGCTCATACGCACTGGGCATAAACTGCGGCTGCCCCATGGCACCCGCATAGCTGCCCAGCATCCCTGCCGGCGTAATGTCGCCTTCACCCAGAATAGTCAGTGCCTTGAACAGCTCTGCCCGGAAGAAGGAAGCCCGCCGGCCGTCATAGGCCAGAGTCGCAAGGGCATCGACCACATGGAACGTGCCCATTCGGGTGCCATACGCGGATTCCAGCCCCCAGATCCCGGCGATCACACCGCGATCCACGCCATAAATCTGGCTGACCTTCCCCAGAAGAGCCTCACGCTCACTGACTGCCGCCTGCCCGTCTGAAATCTTTTTATCGGTGATAACGCGCGCTTTGTATTGCGCCCATGTCAGAGTGAATTCCGGCTGATGCCGGTCTGCCTTCAGGACTTTCTGATTCGGTTCTGCCGTCAGCGCCAGAGCCTCATCCACCACAGAGGCTGAAAGCCCTTTACTGATGGCCTCCCGCCGCACACCGGCAAGAAACGCAGCATAGCTCCCCAGCTCCGTACCTGAGACGGCCCGGGCGGCTTTGTTTTTTGCAAAGGCGGGAGTCACCACAGCGGCGGACACAACCCCGCAAACAAGAAATTGTCTTCTCAGCATTCCGTATCAGCCCTGTTGTTGCTCACATAAACCCGGCGGGACAGGACGTCACTTTATCCTCCCACATCTGTTCTGTCTCTCAGAGACATCTGTCCGGCAGCGTTACTGCCCCTGCGCTATCGCTTGACATTCCCGCGCGCGGAGACTCCTTTCTCCCCCTTATCCCGTTACGCACCCTGTAACCCTGCACTCCGACCTGATGGACCTTCTTCCTTTATGCCCGGCTCTCTGGATCATTTTCTTGCGCTGACGACGGCTCACCCGCTTGTTCAGGTTCTGATCGTCATCATCGCCACGTTTATTCTTGAAGATGCCGCAACAGTTCTTACCGCCATTCAGGTCAATCTGCACACGCTCGCGCCGGGCACGGCTTTAATCGCGCTTTATGTCGGAATTGTTGCAGGCGATGTGGGCCTGTACGGGCTAGGATATCTTGCAGCGCGCTGGCCACCAGCCCGCAGATGGATTGATACGCCGGAGCGGGATGTGCAACGCCAGTGGCTGACGCAAAAGCTGTTCAAAGTCGTTTTTATCAGCCGTTTTGTGCCCGGCACCCGCCTGCCGCTCTACACGGCCTGCGGGTTCTTCAATGCTGGTTTGCGCACTTTTACGCTAGCCACCATTCTGGCAACCATGATCTGGACATCTGCCCTTTTTGCGCTATCGCTGCGCGTTGGTGGGTTTCTGCTGGCCCACCTCGGAGCCTGGCGCTGGGTCGGTATTTTTGGCTTTGTGCTGGTAATCATCATTATGGGTCGCATTGCTGCCCGCATTCAGAAGCAGGGAAAATGACCCAGCTGTCACCATCCTCTCAGCCCCATACGGCCTCCATTCCGTCACCACAACCCGGGAGCAAGTCTGGCTCTCCGCTCTCCAGCTTTGAATTCTGGCCGGGCTGGGCGTTTTACACGCCGGTTGTGATTTACTGGATCCTGCTGGGTATCCGTTACGGTGACTTCAGCACCCCGACCGCCGCCAATCCACGCATTGAGACAGGCGGCCTGTGTGGTGAGAGTAAAAGTGGCATTCTGGATATGGCGGGCAGCGTCGCGTCCCGCTGGATTGCGCCTTACACCACGCTGATAACCGGCACGAATGACACACAACGCGCGCTGGAAGCTCTGGCGGAGAAAGGACTCAGCGTCCCTGTTGTTGTAAAACCGGACGTCGGCTGTAACGGCACCGGCGTTAAGCTGGCCCGCACGGAAGCCGAACTGACAGCCGCTCTGGCGGCCTTCCCACGACGCATCAAACTGGTTTTACAGCGGCTCATTCCCTACAAGAATGAAGCAGGTCTGTTCTACATCCGGCACCCCGACAGTCCGCGTGGGGAAATTTCCTCCCTCACCTATAAAGATATTCCAATGCTGACGGGCAACGGGCACTCCACAGTGCTGGACCTGCTCAAACAGGACTCACGCACCAGCCTGCTGCTGCATATTTATACGCCGCGCCTCAAGGCCCGCCTGAACGATGTGCTCGCGGCAGGGGAAACGCTCGACCTTGTTTTTGCGGGCAACCATTGCAAAGGCGCTATTTTCCATAACGGCGCGGCGGACATCACGCCTGCACTGGTGGACCGGCTGGACGAGATCATGCAGGACATTCCCGACTTCCACTTTGGTCGGGTGGATGTGAAATTCGAGTCTGTCGAGGCGTTGCGGCAGGGCGAGAAGTTCGAGATTATCGAAATCAACGGTGTCGGTTCAGAAGCGACCCATATCTGGGATTCCAGCACGACGCTGCGCGAAGCCTATGCAGCCCAGTTTCATCATTACCGGGAAACATTCCGCATTGGCGCGAAGAAGAAAAAAGAAGGCTGGAAGTCCAGCGGACTGTGGCACGGTGTCCGTCTGTGGCGCCGGCAGAAACGCCTGCTGGCCTCCTACCCCATGAACGACTAAAGGCTGCCTCAGGCAGCCTTTTTTAGGCTGAGCGGGCCGCCTGCTCCTGCCCGAGGCGGGAATGTTTCCGGCCATAAAACCGGTAGCTTGCCCAGCCACAGGCGCAATAGATGGCCAGTAGGGTAGCCGGCACCGGGTCCCCGGAAAACAGGGCAAAAATCATATCCACAAACAGCGGCGCTGCCATAATCAGGCAGAACAGAATCCCCAGAAGTGGCACATAGCCAATCCAGAGACCCTTCACGGTAAAACCGCCACCCGGCACGCTAAAGGTGCGCGGAAAGTCGGGAGCCGTATTGCGGATCCAGATCACCGTAAAACAGACAATCCCAAACGCCGTGGCTGTTCCCAGACTCACCAGATCCCCGATGATATCAATAGGCAGGGTTGCTGTAGCAATAGCCACCACCACACCCAGCAGAATGGTCCCGACCCATGGTGTGCAGAAACGTGGATGCAGAGTGCAGAACAGCGGCATCAGCAGGCCATCTTCCGCCATAGCGAAAAAAATGCGGCTTTGCGCATAGAGCAGTCCAAACAGGACTGAGCAAAGGCCAATGACGGCCCCGATTTTAACAAAAAACGCCAGCCATGACTGATGCATGGCATTGACCGCCACGGCCAGAGGATCGGCCACATCCAGCAGTTTCCATGGCACGACGCCTATCAGCACGGCAGCTACAATCATGTAAACAGCGGTGCAGATCAGCAGGGACAGGATAATCCCGGCAGGAATATCACGCCGGGGATTACGCGCTTCGGACGACGCCGTGGAAACAGCCTCGAACCCGACATAAGCAAAGAAAATAATGGACGCCGCCCGGAAAATGCCTGGAATACCGTAGCGGAACCCTCCCTCATGCGGCGGGATAAAGGGCGTCCAGTAAGACGGATGGATCTGCCACAATCCAACGCCCACAAAAACTGCCAGAACCCCCACTTTCAGGAAGACGATGGCCGTGTTGATCCGCAGGGATTCCTTCACGCCGAGAATCAGAAGGCCCGTCACCACCAGAATGGAAAAAGCCCCCACCAGATCCAGCCTGCCGCCGCCTGAAATATGGCGTCCGGCACTATCAAAAATGACCTGAAGGGTCGTGGTGGTCAGCGCATGCGGAATCTGAATTCCAAAATCCTGCAGGAGACTGACCGCGTAACCAGAAAAGCCCGCAGCTACACCGGCGCAGGAAATGCCGTATTCCAGCAGCAGCAGCCAGCCGACGCCCCAGGCGCAGGCCTCACCCATAGACACATACGCATATGTATAGGCTGAGCCTGAAACCGGCATAGCGGATGCCAGCTCCCCATAGGATAACGCGGTAAACAGGCAGGCCAGCCCGGCCACAATAAAGGAAAGCAGGATAGACGGCCCGGCATAGTTGGCGGCCGCCGTTCCTGTCATGACGTAAATGCCAGCCCCGATGGTCGAACCAACCCCCAGCATGGTGAGTTGCAGAGGCCCCAACGTTCTCTTCAGCCGTTGAGCACCATTTTCCTGCTCAATTCTCTCAAGTGATTTGCGACGAGACCGCCCCGTATCCGGGCAGGATGAAAACCCCATGAGAGCTTGTGTAACCTCCAACCAAAAACCGGGCCTGATGATCCAGCCCGGTTTGCCAGCATTTTATGCCCTGCGCCTGTGCAGCGTAGGCTTTTTGTTTACGAAGAGAAATGAAAAATTACAGTCGCAGCCGCCCCTGCTGCCATACAATAATACGCGAACGGAGACAGAGCCCATCTGTCATGATCCCGGAAATACCGCATCAGGAACGCTGTGCTGGCCAGTGCCGTAAGCCCTGACACCACAGCCGCAATCAGCGCCAGATGCATCTGTGCCGGATCAAACGGTTCTGAGCGCAGCTTAAAAGCCTCACGCACTGTCGCGGCGATAATAACCGGCTCGGCCATCAGGAAAGAAAAGCGGGCGGCGGTATCATGCCGGAGGCCACGCAGCAACCCGGCGCAGATTGTCGCCCCGGACCGGGAAAAGCCCGGAAAGAACGCAATGCACTGAAACAGGCCTATAACCACAGCGTCCTTATACGTCATATCCGCCACAGTGCGGACATCACCCTGCCCGGAAACACCCCGCAGCCTTTCAGCCAGCAGAAGCATAAAACCATTTAGAAACAGGAAAATAGCGGCAGCCGAGGCAGAGCCAAACAGGCTGCGCAGCATATGTTCAAACAACAGACCGATAATAACAGCCGGAATAGTCGCGACCACCAGAAGGCTCAGGATATGCAGGCTCTGCATTTGCAGACTTCTGCCCTCACCACCCAGCGCGCCTTTGGCCAGCGCCATCCAGTCTTTCCAGAAAAAAATCAGCAGCGCGACAGACGTGCCAAGATGCAGCATGACCAGAAACGGCAGAAAGGCCGGGGCATGCTGGTCAAAAGACCAGTGCAGCAGCGCAGGCAGAATGACGGCATGCCCCAGACTACTGACTGGGAAAAGCTCCGTAGCACCCTGCAGGAACGCTATGATCATCGCCTGAAAGAAAGACATCCGCTACAAACCCTGATCTGGCCGCATCAAAGAAAGAAGGTTGTCCTTGCACCATGTGCTTACGTGCTGCAAGCATTGATGAAATTAAGGTGCGGCGCGCCAGAGCAGGGCTGACGGAGAAAAGAGAGACATGATTGGACGTGGTCGCACAGGCGCGAGCATTTTTAGCGGCGCAGTACTGGCTGGCACTCTGGCGTTTGCCCTCTATGCCCGTGCCACCCAGACGGCGCCGGGGCAGGACCGGTATGATCTGTCTGCCCGCTTTGTGTCCGCCAATGGCCTTAAACGCGGTGCGGACGTAGATATTGGCGGGGTCACGGTAGGCCGGGTTTCCTCCATCACGCTCGACCCGGCATCGCAGATGGCCATTGTGCGCTTTCGGCTGAATTCTGACCTGAAACTGCCAGAAGATACGACACTGACCATCGGCAGCAGCACCCTCTCCTCAGACAACGCTCTGCGGGTGGAGCCGGGGAAATCACACACCATGGTCGCACCCGGCGCCATGATGACGCACACCATAGAACCCTCCAGCCTGGAGCAGCAGGTCAGCAATTATATTTTCGGCGGCGGCAATCTGGATCAGTAAGGCGTCGCATAATTTTTGTAATAAATTCAGACTTCACGTCTTGACGGCCTCCCCTTCCGGATAGTAGATCACCTCCACCGAACGATGGCGGCGTAGCTCAGCGGTAGAGCAGGGGAATCATAATCCCTTGGTCGGCGGTTCAAATCCGTCCGCCGCTACCATCTTTCCTTAAAAATCAGATCATTAGCCTGATCAGCTCTTTGCTGAGAAAACGGTTATGAGAGATTTTAAAGGGTTCGGTTTTTCTCTTTTTTGAAAAATCCCCCAGGCGGGAATACGCAGAGCTCGTCCGCAAAACGACTCATGCCCATCTGAATGTCGAGCGATTTCCAT
The DNA here is from genome assembly GCF_018256955.1 of Acetobacter persici. NCBI lineage: Bacteria > Pseudomonadati > Pseudomonadota > Alphaproteobacteria > Acetobacterales > Acetobacteraceae > Acetobacter > Acetobacter persici. Next base: position 195,957 of record NZ_JAERKU010000003.1, on the reverse strand, counting down.
GCCACATTGAACGTAGCATGGATCAGTCGCGCCCTGCCCTTCAGCCCGCCCCTAAAGCCGGAACTGAAGCACAGAAGTCATAATTTTTCGATTATTCGGAAAGTTCTGGCTGAGGCTCGTTATCGTGCTGCGCAGACTGAGCATCTTCTGCCTCGCGATGCCCTTCATCGGCTTCTTCAGCAGCATTCATCTGCGCCCGGCTGGACTGACGCGCGGACTGACGTTCTGCACGTTCCTGCTGGCTCTGCTGCGCGGCCTGCGCCATGGCGTTCATGATACGGAAATAATGCTCGGCATGCTGAAAATAGGCTTCAGCGGCCACGCGGTCACCTGCACCCGTCGCATCACGGCCATGCTGGAGATATTTTTCAAAAAGCTGCTGCGCTGTCCCGCGCACACGGACATCCGGCCCATGGCTATCAAAAACATGGTTCCGGTTCATCGGGATCTGACCATTCAGATGCCGGGAAGTTCCACCACTTCCACCGCTAGGGCGATGATTTCTGGTTCGCATCCGTTTTACATTCATGAGCTATCGCAGCACTTTCCTGTTCATGGCGTTCTGCATGAAGAAACAGTCCAAGACTATTGTGTTAAGACGCGTTTCCTGACTGAAGGCCGAATTGTCTTTCGGAACGGGCTTAGTCCAGCGCAGAGAAAACCGCTGCTGAGTGAAAAGCCCCATGGCTTGTCCGGGTAGCGGCTAAAATAAGACCATCGCTACCAAAAGGATAAGCTCCGGGCACATTATCAATCAGCGGCCATAAAGCCAACCTGTTTTTTATGCTGTCTTTTCACGACAGACCCGCAAAACTGCGGCTCTCGGCACATCTCCAAAATCAGACCGGATTTCCAGCACCTCAAGGCCCGCCGCAGCGGCCACTGCCCGCAGGTCTTCCCCCTGCCCGATCCCAATTTCAAAAATGGCCACCCCGTCCGGCGTCAGCAGCCGGGGCATACGCGCGCACAGATCCCGGTAAGCCTCCATACCGTCTGCACCGCCATCCAGTGCGGCAAGCGGTTCATGCAGGCGCACCTCAGGCATCAGTTCAGCCAGATCGGCAGTAGGAATATAGGGTGGGTTACTCAAAACCACATCAAAACGCTGACCTTGCAGGGCATTATCCCACACTCCGGCCATAAAGAGCGCTCTGTCCGCCAGACCACAGCGGCGGGCATTGCCCTGGGCCAGCACGGCGGCTTCCGGATTGATATCTACCCCGATCCCCCATGCCTCCGGATATTCCGCCAGAGCAGCCAGCAACAGGCAGCCCGTTCCCGTGCCGAGGTCCAGCATGGTTTTGCTGCTGTGTATGTCCGGGCAATAATCCAGCAGGCAGGACAGCAGCGTCTCACTATCCCCCCGCGGCACCAGCGTCGCGGAGGAGACCGCCAGATCCAGCGTCCAGAACCCTTTGCTACCGGTTATAAACGCCATCGGCTCCCGCGCCGCCCGCCGTGCCAGATAGGTCAGAAACGGCTGGTCCGGCACCAGATCTCGCGGAGAGCGGGAGAGCATCTGTTCGGCGGTAAGGCCCAGAGCGTAAGTCAGCAGCAGCCGGGCTTCACGCCGCGGCCCTTCAATGCCAGCGTCGCTCAACTGGCGTGTGCCCAGAGCCAGAAGCTGCTCCAGCGGCTGGCAGGTCTGGTGGTTTTCTGCTCTAGTCACGGGAGTATTGTCCTGTCAGCGGCTTGGGTGTCATGACGCGTTTTTTTAGCATTCCCCTCATCTCCCGCACGGCCTTAGCGGTTTGCGCCTCTTTTGTCACAGCCCCGCTTGTCGTGACACCAGCTCTGGCTGGCGACTTTACCGTAACGGACGGGAAAGCCAGTGCTGAAATCTCGGAAGTCTCGCGCATTTATATTGACGGCACCCTTGCCGCCACCATCCGGCTGAATGACAAGACCCCGGAAAAAACCATCCACGTGACGACGGCAGCAGGCCGGCTTGAGCACACCTATACCTTATGCGGTGAAATTACGATCCGCACCCCGGAAGGTCGGGTGGAAACGCATGAGGTGAACAGTGATGGCACCCTGCATAACCCCGACCACCATCATTTCTATGCGCTGGGGTCAGACAACTTCACCGAGTTTTTTCTGCAGGACCCGGATGATCCGGACGCCGCCGAACATCACCCCGGCCAGTCCAGCGTCTGCGCAACGCCGGTCAGCTAAACAGCAAACGGCTTACAGACCTTCCGCCGCCAGCAGGGCTGCCTGCTCTTCCTGCGTCAGGGCGTCCACAAAGTCATCAATCTCGCCCAGCATGATGCGGTCAATCTTGTAGAGCGTCAGAGTCACACGGTGGTCCGTCACCCGCCCCTGCGGGAAGTTATAGGTACGGATACGCTCCGACCTGTCCCCCGTCCCGACCTGAGAACGTCTGTCTGCGGCCCGGGACTCATGGGCCTGCGCCCGCTGCTGCTCATACAGCCGCGCCCGCAGGATCTTCATGGCCTTAGCCTTGTTCTTATGCTGGCTTTTCTCTTCCTGCATGGCCACCACAATGCCGCTCGGCATGTGGGTGATACGCACAGCACTTTCCGTTTTGTTCACATGCTGACCGCCCGCGCCGGAGGCACGATAGACGTCGATGCGCAAATCGGTTTCATCAATCGTGACATCCACCTCTTCCGCTTCGGGCAGCACAGCCACCGTCACGGTAGAGGTATGGATGCGGCCCTGACTTTCCGTGGCAGGCACACGCTGGACCCGATGCACACCGGATTCATATTTCAGCCGCGCGAACACGCCTTTGCCGGTAATTTCGGCAATGCCACACCGCAGGCCGCCCAGCTCACTTTCATCATAATCCATGACGGAAAAGCGCCAGCCCCGCAGGTCCGCGTACCGGCGATACAGGTCAAACAGTTCGGAAGCGAATAACGCCGCCTCATCCCCGCCCGCAGCGGGCCGCACTTCCAGAATGGCGCTGCGCTCATCCGCTGCATCCCGCGGCAGCATCGCCAGCCGCACATCCTGCCGCAGTTGTGGCAGGGCATCATGCAGCTCGGCCAGTTCGGCTTCTGCCAGTTCCTTCATTTCCGGGTCAGCCAGCAGAGCTTCCGCCTGACGTGCGCCCTGCTCAGCCGCACGCAGGGCGTTAATACGGGAGACAACGGGTTCTATCTCCCCGTACTCCCGCGAGGCCTGCGTAAACGCCTCTCCACTCACACCACTTGCCAGCAGGGCCTCAAGCTCCAGCGCCCGGCCAACAATTCTGTCCAGCCGTTCGTCCAGAGTCATTGCGCGGCAGACTCACCTGCTTTTGCAAACACGCTGGCCGCAGCGGAAAACAGCGTCTCACGAGACACTTCTGCTTCTTCACCCGTTTCCATGTTTTTCACACGGAAGCTGCCTCGCGCCAGCTCATCATCCCCCAGAAACAGCACATGGCTGGCGTTCTGCTTACCAGCCCGTTCCATCCTCTTCCGCAGGGAACCGCGATAGCCAATTTCCACCCGCACACCCTGCTGCCGCAGCGTTTGCAGAATGGCGAGGACGGCGTTTTCATCCGGCGTGCCCACCGGCACAATCACAACAGAACGCGGGGCCGCAGGGGCAGCGTCCAGTAACATCGCAAGGCGCTCAATCCCCGCGGCCCAGCCAATAGAGGGCACTTCCGGCCCACCCATCTGCTGCACAAGCCCATCATACCGCCCGCCAGCCAGCACTGTGCCCTGTGAGCCAAGGCGGCGCGTGACGAACTCGAACGTCGTATGGTTGTAATAGTCCAGCCCGCGGACAATGCTCGGGTTGATTTTATACGCAATCCCGAACCCATCCAGCGTGCGCAGCAGACCATCCCAGAACGTGCGGGCCTCCGGGGTCAGGAACTCTTCCATCATCGGCGCATCGGCCACCAGAGAGCGATCCCCGGCGTCCTTACTGTCGAGGATACGCAGCGGATTTTTTTCCAGACGGTTCAGGCTGTCTTCGGACAGCTTGTCTTTATGCCCGGAAAAATAGGCGACCAGCGCCGCGCGCCAGGCATCCCGGCTGGCTGTATCACCCAGCGTATTGAGTTCCAGCGTCACATCATCCGCAACGCCAAGCGCCGTCAGCAACTGGTGCGCCAGAGCAATGGCTTCCGCGTCGGCCAGAGGTTCCGCTGCCCCCAGAAGCTCGGCACCAATCTGGTGAAACTGGCGATAACGGCCCTTTTGCGGGCGCTCATACCGGAACATCGGTCCGGCATAAAAAACCTTCTGCGGCAGGGACTGGGTCAGGCCATTGGTTACCAGCGCGCGGCAGATTGCCGCCGTTCCTTCAGGCCGCAGGGTCAGACTTTCCCCGTCACGGTCATTGAAGGAATACATCTCCTTGGACACCACGTCGGACGTATCGCCCAGAGAGCGGGAGAAGACGCGGGTTTCCTCAAAAATCGGGGTCGCCCATTCGTCAAACCCGTAAAGGCCAGCAATATGGCGGGCTACAGACACCACATGGGCGTGCCGGCGCTGCTGCTCCCCAATAAGGTCGTGCGTTCCTCTGACGGGCTGAATGTTACTCACGAATGGCTCCCGGCCTGACATCCGCACGAACTCAAGGGCCGCCGGACACCATGTCCTGATCTGTCATAAAAAAAGAAAAACCTGAAGGATGCGTGAGAGGCCAACGCCCGCTCACGCATCCTTCAGAGAGAGTGTGTGTATTATTTGGCGGAAGACATTTCCGGCAGTTCCGGCGCAACGCCTTCAGCTTTTTCTTTAGCTTCTTCTGCCTGAATGGCCGCCACGCGGGCTTCCACCAGTTCCACAACATGCTCAATCATGTCGGCACCCGGCACGGTATGATCCTGCTTCCCGGCGGAATAGACCATGTGGCGGCCAGAGCCGCCGCCGGTCACACCCAGATCCGTCATCAGGGCTTCACCCGGACCATTCACCACACAGCCGATGATGGAGAGGGTCAGCGGTGTCTTGATATGCGCCAGACGATCTTCCAGCGTCTGCACCGTTTCTACCACGTTAAAGCCCTGACGCGCACAGGACGGGCAGGAAATGATCTTCACACCGCGGTGGCGTAGGCCGAGGGATTTCAGGATATCCCAGCCGACCAGAACTTCTTCTTCCGGCGCTGCGGAGAGAGAAACGCGCATGGTGTCACCCACACCGGCCCACAGCAGATTACCCAGACCGATAGAAGATTTCACGGTGCCAGCCCGCTTGCTGCCAGCTTCTGTAATGCCGATATGCAGCGGGTAGTCACACGCATCCGCAAGCTGCTGATACGCAGCAACTGCCATGAAGACGTCAGACGCCTTCACGCTGATCTTGAATTCACGGAAGTCATGATCTTCCAGAATTTTGGCGTGTTCCAGAGCGCTTTCTACCAGCGCTTCAGGGTTAGGCTCACCATATTTTTCCAGCAGGTGCTTTTCCAGAGACCCGGCATTCACCCCAATACGGATGGAGCAGCCATAGTCTTTGGCGGCCTGCACAACTTCACGCACGCGGTCAGGGCTGCCGATGTTGCCGGGGTTGATACGCAGGCAGGCCGCACCTGCTTTGGCGGCCTCAATCGCGCGCTTATAGTGGAAGTGGATGTCGGCCACGATGGGCACGTTCACTTCCCGCACAATTTCTTCCAGCGCCTTCGTGCTCTCTTCATCCGGGCAGGACACACGCACAATATCAACGCCCGCCAGTTCCGCACGGCGGATCTGTTCGATCGTCGCCTGTGCATCACTGGTCAGGGTGTTGGTCATGGTCTGGACGGAAATCGGCGCATCCCCACCGACGGCAACCTTGCCGACATGGATTTTCCGTGATTTCCGACGCTCGATATACTGGTAAGGCCGGTAGCCACTCATGTTAGATCCTTTTGTCGAGACGACAGTTGTCAGGCAAACCGCGTTCCGCCGCGCGCCTGCCCATTACGTTTGATGCCTTCCTGCCAAAATCAATGCGCGTTGGCTACATGAAAGCACGAAAAACAGTCCTTCAGTGCCCGGTTATCCCCTGAAGCTGGCGGGCATTCAGATCATCCGCGCTGGAGTCATGCTGCTCCACGGGCTGACGACGGGGGCGCGGTCTGGAGGGTGCAGGCGGCTGCCCCCCTGCGCCCTGCGACGGCGCCACAGGCTGGCCATTCGGCCCGACAGAGAGCGCCTGCCCCGCAACACTGGCGCCTGCACCAACAACACCAGCACCAGCACCAGCACCAGCACCAGCGGGTAGCTTATTTTCTGGCATTGCGGGACCCGAAATTCCGCCTGCTCCGGCAGGAGTGGCAGGAGTGGCAGCCGGGGCAGGCGTGACACCACCCGCAGGGGCGCTCTGCGTGGTTCCAGCCAGAGAACCATCTCTGACGGCCTCTGGCGTCAGAACCAGCTTTCTGCGCACCGCTCCATTTTTACCCAGAGGCTGCGTGGTGACAGCACCTGCGCTGAGCACGATCCCACCGGCATTCCCGACGGTCAGACTATATGGCCCACCGTCCACAGGCACAGCCCACTGGTCTCCAACCTGCATGATATGGTCATACGAGACCTTACCGCTGGCATCCCTCACCTGCACCCAACTAGGCGCAATGGCTTTCAGGGTTATCTGATTATCAGGCACAGCCGGTACTGGCTGGGGTGGTTCGGCCCCCGGCGGCACGGTCGCTGCCTGCGGATTAGCAGCCAGCGCGGCATCTCCTGCCGGGCTTGCAGCCGCTCCGTCAGCCCCCACACTCCCGTCCTGCTCCGCAGGAAAAGCGGGCCTGGTGAAATCAGGATTTTGTGCGGTCTGCTGCGGTGCGGCGGAAGACCCTGCGGGCGGCGTCTGAGCAGAACTGGCTGAGGAGCCTGCCAGCGCGCCTGCGGATGCTGCCGGGGCGTCCGGCCTGCGGGAAGGCACGGCTCCGGGGCCAGGCAGAATGGACGCCACTTGCGGAGAAGGGGTGTTGGAGGTCTGAGTGCCCGGAATAATGGCCGCCACTGGCGGCACATGCTCAGGGGCTGGCGGGGCATGCCCGATAAAATGATACCACCCGACATAACTGGCAAGGATCACGGCGAGCCCCAGAGACACGCTGACACCCGGAGGAATACGCCGGTCGGGCTGCGGCGCGGGGAACGTCAGATCAGGCTTCTGGCCGCCGCTTTTCCCCTCCCGCTTATAGCGCTGCACCAGAGTTGAGGCATCAAACCCCAGTGCCGTGCCATAGGTGCGCAAAAACCCCAGCGCATAGGCTTCTGCCGGGAAAACACCGGCACGCCCGCTTTCCAGTGCTTCCAGATAGGATTCCCGGATACGCAGCCAGGCTGCAACATCCGCCAAAGACCAGCCAAGCTGTTCCCGCCGCGTACGCAACGCAGCCCCCACCCCGAGGCTTTCAACATCAGGCAAAGGAGGCGAGAAAGCAGGAGGTTCCTGCTCTGGAACAGAACCGGATTCAGCCATTATAATCCATGCGCCGCTGCTGGCGGACAAGCGCCGTAACAGCCTGCTCAACAAGGTCAGAGATAATTTCAGCCACCGGCTGAACGGCCTTTACCATACCCACGGACTGCCCGGCCATGACAGATCCGTTTTCCACATCTCCATCAATCACAGCCCGGCGCAAAGCGCCAGCCCAGAAATGTTCGATATCAAGCTGGGCATCCTCACGCGTCAGTTCACCGCTCTGAAAGCGTTTAATGACGTCAGCCTGATGCGCAATAAAGCGGCGGCTGCCCTCGTTCACCAGCCCACGCACGGGAATAACCGGAAAACGCTCATCAAGCTGCACGGACGTAATGGCATCCCGCGCATTGGACCGCACGAAGGCCGTCTTGAACTTTTCATGCGCGATGCTCTCGGCGGCCGCCGCAAACCGCGTTCCGAGCTGGCCACCGGAAGCGCCCTGCTCCAGATAGGACAGGAGCGCATCTCCACGCCCCAGACCACCCGCGACAAACACAGGCACCTGATCAATATGCGGCAGGATTTCCTGCGCGAGCACCGTCAGGGACACAGGGCCGACGTGGCCACCAGCCTCAGCCCCCTCAATGACCAGCGCATCAACACCCATCTTGATCAGGCGTTTTGCCAGCACCAGAGCCGGAGCAAAGGCAACCACCTTCGCGCCCCCATCCTTGGCAGCCTTGATCGCAGCCCCCGGCGGAATTCCACCGGCGAGAACAATATGGCCGACACCGGCCTGAAGGCAGACCTCAACCAGCTCATTAAGCTGGGGATGCATGGTGATCAGGTTTACGCCAAACGGACGATCCGTCAGCGCACGGGTTGCCGCGATTTCTTCCGCCAGCCGTTCGGGCTGCATGGCCCCGCAGGCAATGACGCCAAACCCGCCAGCATTGGAAATGGCCGAAACAAGATGCCGCTCACTCACCCAGGACATCGCACCGCCAAGAATGGCGTATTCCGTCCCAAGGAACGCGGTGCCACGCTGGCAAAGACCGTCAAACCGTTTTCTGGCGCGAATTCTTTCCGCCTCGGTCGGCGGAGCGTTCAGGTCAGGGGCGGACATGTCAGACATTATCCAGCCCGTATGCTGTGTGCAGGGCGCGCACGGCCAGTTCTGCATATTCGGCAGACAGCAGGACCGACACTTTGATCTCGCTGGTGGAAATCACCTGAATATTGATGGAGCGCTCAGACAGCGTGCGGAACATGGTTGCCGCCACCCCGGCGTGGGACCGCATACCGGTCCCAACCACACTGATTTTTACAACATCGGCGTCTGTGGCCAGTTCTTCATACTGCACGGCTTCCCGCACGGATTCCAGCGTGCTGATCGCGCGCGGCAGGTCGGTCTTGCTGGTGGTAAACGTCATGTTCGTCGTGCCGTCAGCACCCGTGCTCTGCACAATCATGTCCACGTTCACGTTGGCTTCGCTCAGCGGGCCAAAAATTGCCGCGGCAATGCCGGGACGATCAGGAATACGCCTGACCGACAGCTTTGCTTCATCACGGGAATACGCAATGCCGGTTACCAGTTTCTTTTCCACGATTTCGTCCTCATCCACCACAAGAGAGCCGGGCAATTCACCTTCAACCAGCGCCGGACCATCCACAAAGCTTGAAAGCACCTGAACGCGCACCTGCTCACGCATGGCAAGGCCCACGCTGCGCGTCTGCAACACCTTGGCCCCTACAGAGGCCAGTTCCAGCATTTCCTCGTAGGTGATTTTTTCAAGCTTGCGAGCTTTGGCCACAATGCGCGGGTCTGTCGTGTAAATCCCGTCCACATCGGTATAAATATCACATCGGTCAGCCTTGATCGCCGCAGCAAGCGCCACAGCAGACGTATCAGACCCACCGCGCCCCAGTGTCGTCACGCGGCCATCCGGCCCCACGCCCTGAAAGCCTGCCACAACCGGCACCATACCTTCAGCCATGCACCCCAGCAGCCGTTCACCGTCAATCGTGTCCAGACTGGCCTTGCCATGCACCGAGTCGGTCCGGATCGGCACCTGCCAGCCAGCAAAGGAGCGTGAGGGCACGCCCAGCTTCTGCAATGCAATGGCCAGCAGCCCGCTTGTCACCTGCTCACCTGTCGCCACAATGGAATCATATTCCCGTGCGTCATGCAGGTCAGACAGGTTATCGCAATAGCCGACAAGCTTGTTGGTTTCTCCGGCCATAGCGGAGACAACCACCAGCACATCACAGCCAGCGTCCTTCTGTTTTTTAACACGCTCGGCCACAGCCTTAATGCGCTCAAGATCCCCCACGGATGTTCCACCGAACTTCATGACGATCCGAGGGACGGAACCGGGCATAATTTTTTCTCCACCAGACGGGCTGCAAATGGTTGCACAGCTTCACAAGGCGCGTCACATACCCTTCCCGGCCCCCTCTCGTCCAGCGGGGGAGATCAGCAGGAAAGGAATTTTGTTCCATGCATCCCTCCAGCCGAGACGCTGCTTCTTCCGTTTCCCCTGAGGAAATTGCCCGCTTCAGCGCGCTGGCCAGCCAGTGGTGGGACCCAACAGGCCCCATGCGCCCGCTGCACGCCATGAACGCCCTGCGCATCAGCTGGGCCTGCCGCCACTTCCCCATGCGGGGCCGCACCACACGCCATGTACGCGTGCTGGATATTGGCTGTGGCGCAGGCCTTGCCAGTGAGGCGCTGGCAGAAGCCGGGCATGATGTGCTGGGGCTGGATGCCTCTGCCGATGGCATTGCCGCAGCCCGCGCGCATCTGGAGGCGCACCCGCTGCCTGCGGGTTCCGGCACTCTGGATTACCGGGTTGGCAGCGCGGAAGAACTGGTCGCGGAGCAGGCCAGATTTGATGCCGTTGTGGCCTTAGAAATCATCGAGCATGTCACTGATCCTGAAGCATTTATGAAAATGCTTTCTGATCTGGTGGAGCCGGGCGGCATTGTGATTGTCTCCACCATGAACCGCACCTTGCGGTCTCTGGCGGTTGGTAAAATCGGGGCAGAATATGTGCTGCGCCTGCTGCCTATTGGCACGCATGAATGGCGCAAGTTTCTTACCCCGGCGGAACTCGGGCGCTTTGGCCGTGAGTCCCGCCTGAGCATTCAGGACATTGCGGGCATGACCCCGTCTCTCTCCGGATGGAAAGAGAGCCGGGACCTGAGCGTGAACTACATCGCCGCCTTCAGGAAGGACTGACGTCTGACGCTGTCGGGTCTGCCTGAAGGGTCATAAATTCAAAACAGGTGGGGCTTCCAACCGGCGTGAAGTCCCACGTAAAGCTGATTTTCCCGGTTGTCTTATCCACACGGAAGGACGTGATGGAATCACTCCTCTGGTTTGCAACATACAGATAGCTGCCAGACGGATCGAACATCAGAGACCGGCCATAATCGGCATGTGTCCAGATTTCATCAACCAGTGTCAGGCTGCCATCTTTGGCAACCTGAAAGACCGCCAGCGAATCCCCCAGACGGTTCGACACATATAAAAAGCGTTCATCCGGGGAGAGCAGAATACCTGCCGCCAGCGTGCTGCCACGGAAATGCGCCGTTACGGAACTGACAGTCTGCTGAGGCGATATTTTGCCGGTTTGCGGGTCAAAGTCCGCCACAACAACCTTGGAATCCTGCTCACACAGCAGGTAGAGCTTCTTACCACCAGACCCGAAAACATAATGGCGCGGAGCAGAACCCGGCGTCATGGTGGTAAACGGCACCGCCGCGGGTGAGAGCTTGCCGGTCTGGAGATTGATGGTCCAGACGTACACCCTGTCCAGCCCGGCATCCATCACCAGCACAAACCTGCCGCTCGGGTCCGTTTTGATCATATGCGGATGCGCGGAGGAATGGTCACTCACCGCGAAATTCCCCGGCGGGTTGTCCGCAGCGCGATCCGGCATCCGGGGGCCGGAATTATGGATCAGGTCCGTCATACGGCCCAGAGAGCCATCCGCAAGCACATGAATAATGCCAATCGTGCCGCCGGTATAATTGGCGACCATGACAAACCGGCCCGAAGGATGAACACTCAGATGCGCAGGGTCTGCCCCGCCGGACGCCACCGTATTCAGTTTTTTCAGGCCGCCTGTCGCCTGATCCACCAGAAACGCCGTCACGGAGCCGCTGTGGGCCGTATCAAAATCATTGATTTCACTGACGGCGTACAGAAAGCGTTTATCCGGAGAGAGCGTAATATAAGACGGGCTGGCAATATCCGTAAAAGTCGTCAGGCTGGTCAGCGTTCCCGTTTTCTGATTCATCTCGAAAACGCTGATGCCTTCTCCATCCCCCCCCGGCGGCCCGTGTTTAGTATAGCCGCCAATGTAGCAGATGGTCCGCCGGGCAGACTTGCCATCCTGAACAGGGGCTTTAGCCGTATCATCCGCAGCCTTTACAGGGAGTACGACAGTCAAAGCCCCCGCAAAACTGCCCAGACCAAAAACACGTCGGGAAAAGGAGTGAGTCATTCCGGTATCGCCTTGTTCTTTTTATTGGTCTTTTTATTTCAGGGCATCTTGCAGACTGGCCCTAATGTCCCTTCATACCGCGTCCATGTCTGTGTTTCACCAAAAAGCGGCAGCCCTATATAGCCCCTCAACTTGAGAACATCTTTCTGAGGAGACCATATCTGCGCCTGATAGACATTTCCGCTGTCGGGATCGAGGATCTTGCCATTCCAGCGTTTTTTATCGTCTGAGGACTGACGGAATCCTGTCAGCATCTGGAGGCCGCATTCCGACTGACCTTTATGGTCTTTCGGCACATCGTCCCCTTTATAGCTCAGCCCGACAAGCTGGCCGCACACGGTATCACCACACATGCCGATCCTGAACACACCATCATGCCCCTGACTGAGCCAGTAGCCCATAAAGGCACTTTCCGGTGCTTCAGCATGCGCCCGATCCGGCACCACACCTGCGGCACAGAGCAGAAACGCGCTGAGAAACGCCGTCATCCATGCGTTTTTGAGAGTCACGCTGCTCTTCTCCCTTTTCAGACACAGCCAGCATCACGGCATTCCGGGCGAGAACCCAGCAGGTGGTCATGCCACGTTACAGCCAGCCCTTCAACACTCACCCATCGGCCCGGCGCACCCATGGAATGTTCAGAACATGCACACCCTCTTCCGCCAGGACAGCGCGATCTTCTTCTGAGGCATGCCCGTAAATCCCGCGTTCCGGGGCTTCCTTATGGTGCATCCGCAACGCTTCTTCCGCAAAGCGGCCGCCGACATTTTCACACCCGGCTTCAACCGCCTGCCGGATTTTTTGCAGGGCCGCAATCATCTTATCCGGCACCACGGCACATGCCGACTGACTGGCAGATGCGTCTGCAACGCTGCCTGCCGGAACAGTGCCGCGCTTTTTAGCGATGGCGGGCGCCATCAGCGCCTGCTGCACGTCCGTGTGTCCACAATCCGGGCAGGACAGAAAGCCACCAGCCTGCAACTGCGCAAAAGCCGCACTGTCACGGTACCAGCCTTCAAACTCATGCCCGGCGGCGCAGCGCAAACGATAGCAGATCATCCCGCGCCCTTTTCCGTTACCCCGCCAGCCCTAATGCGGCATCCAGCTGCCCCTGCCGCTCCAGACGCATCAGATCATCACACCCGCCCAGAGGCCGACCATCCACGAACGTCTGCGGCACTGTGGAACTCCCGCCCGAACGCTCACTGGCCTGCTCCCGTTCCGGCGTGCCACGGGGCGCATTGATCTCCTTAAACGCGACGTTCTTGCTTTCAAGAAGCCGGACTGCGCGAATGCAGTAGGGGCAACCGGGCTGCGTATAAATTTCTATGACTGGCATCTTAGCTTTTTCCTCATGTCTCTGCGTGCATTTCTGCACCCGTCTTTACATAGGTGTTTCCATGACGGGAAAATCAAGATCAACCTCTTTTTGCGCAGGCACACGCCCCGCCACCAGCAGGCTGACGGACGCCGCCCCGGCCTCCAGCAAAACCTGCGTGCAGACACTCGCCGTAGCGCCTGTCGTCAACACATCATCCACCAGCACGACGGACCGGCCGGCAAGCCCGGCGGCACGCGCGGGATTCAGCGTAATGGCGTTACGCATCTCGGCCTTGCGCTCCTGCGGTGAAAAACTGGCCAGACGTGTTGTGGCCTTGCTGCGTACCAGCGCATCCGGCACACAGTGCACCCCGCTTCTGCGCGCCACGGCCAGAGCCAGAACCGCAGCCTGATTATACCGCCGCCCCATGAGCCGCCAGCGATGCACGGGCACAGGCACCAGCACGGCATCCGGCGTTAAAATATCATGCCCGGCCTGTCTCATCCGCTGCGCCAGAAAGCGGGCATTTTCCAGCCTGTCCGCATATTTCAATTGCAGGATCAGATCCCGGCTTGCCTGATCATACAAAAAAGCCGCCCGAGCGTGCGCCCACACAGGATGCTGACGCTCGCAGGCCGGACATAAGCCGTCCGCACCCAGATAGGCCGCTGCCGTCTGCGGGGTCGCACAGGCATCACAGCACGGGGCGACAACCGGATGCAGCCGCCCGAAACACTCCGTACAGACCAGTCCGGCCTGCGCCACATCCGCAGCACACAACAGGCACGATGGCGGGAACAGCACGTCCAGCGCGGCCCCTCCTATATGGCGGACATGCTTCCATCCCATCACAAAGCCTCGTGCCGCACGCCTTTACAGAGCGCATCCCCTTGGCAAACACGGCTGAAACGCGCAGATTCCGGTGCCATGGATACCCCCATCATTTTTGACCGCAAGGCTGTCAAAGCGCACAGAACCCGCTCCGCCAGCCTGCAACACTCCGTCATGCCTGTTCTGGACGCCGCTGCCGATATTCTGATCGACAGGCTGGATGATGTCACCCGCCATTTTACAGCGGCTCTTGATGTGGGGGGCCGGGGCATTGTGGCGAAACGGCTGATAGCCCGTGGCATCCCCACCCTATCCTGTGATCTCTCTCACGCCATGGCCGCCGGTGCGCCCGGCCCGGCCGTCTGCGTGGATGAGGAAGCCCTGCCCTTTGCCCCGCACAGCTTCGATCTGGTCACCGCCAGCCTCTCTTTGCACTGGATTAACGACCTCCCCGGCACATTCCGCCAGATTTGCCGCATTTTAAAACCCGATGGGCTATTTCTCGCCAGTCTGCCGATCCTGCCGACTCTCCGCCCGCTCAGACAGGCGCTGGAGGATGCAGAACTGGCGTTATGCGACGGCGTATCCCCCCGGGTATCTCCTCTCCCCACCCAGCAAAGCTGCGCCCATCTCCTCCAGCGCGCGGGCTTTGCGTTACCAGTTGTGGATACGGAAAAACTGGATTTGCGGTATCGCTCGCTCACGGCACTCTTGCAGGATTTGCGCGCGGCAGGAGAAACAAATGCCCTCGCTCTGCGCAGCCGCACCACAGCGCCGCGCTTTCTTTTTCCGGCAGCTTCGGCGGAATTAGTGCCTGATGCGGGCGACTCATTCGCCATGCCGCTCCATATGGCCATTCTGACGGCATGGGCGCCCGCACCCACGCAACCCCAGCCACTCAAGCCGGGCGCCTTTACCCACACGCTGGATACGGTTCTTGCTTCACCCAAGCCATTACCATCCGGCAGTGCGGATTAAGGCAGGCTTTTAACCGCCCGTAACACTCATATGGCGCACAGGCCCGGATACTTCACCGGGATGAGCCCCAAGCATGAAATCATGCCGCAGCGGCTTCCGGTCAATCGCTGACTGTATTCCCGCCAGCAGGGCCGCATTATCCCCGCCAGACCGCAGAATTGCGCGTAAATCAGCACCGTCTTCATGCCCAAGGCAGGTGTAGAGCTGCCCTGTGCAGGACAGCCGAACACGATTGCAGGTCGAGCAGAAATTATGACTCATCGGCGTAATAAACCCGATGCGCTGCCCTGTTTCCGCGACCCGCATATACCGTGCGGGTCCGGCTGAACGGTCCATCAGCGGTTCCAGAGTCCAGCGTTGGGCCAGATCCGCGCGAACATCAGCCAAAGGCAGATAGCGGGCTGTCCGGTCTTCTCCCGTATCTCCCATTGGCATGGTTTCAATCAGGCACAGATCAGCGCCAATTTTTCCGCACCATGCCAGCATGGCGTCAAACTCATCATCATTCACGCCTGCCATGGCCACGGCGTTGACGCGCACGGCCAGACCGGCCTCACGCGCGGCCCGGATACCATCCAGCGTAGCCGTCAGCTTTCCCCGACGGGTAATATGCGCAAAACGCTCTTCATCCAGCGTATCCAGACTGACATTGACGCGCCTGACGCCAGCCCGGAACAGCGTTTCCGCATACAGGGCCAGCCTGCTGCCGTTGGTTGTCAGGGTCAGTTCATCCAGAGTGCCTGCCTGTTCCGGGTGATGCAGCCATTGCCCCAGCGTTTCAAAAAACGGACCGATATCCCGGCGCACCAGAGGCTCCCCCCCGGTAATACGCAGCTTTCTGACACCCTGTTTTACAAAAACCTGACAGAGGCGGAGTAATTCTTCAAAATCAAGAACATCGGCACGCGGGAGAAAAGTCATGCGTTCGGACATGCAGTACGTGCACCGCATATCACACCGGTCTGTAACCGAAACACGAAGGTAGGAGATGCGGCGCCCCACAGGGTCCACTAAACCGGACAACATAGGTCCTCTATATAGTCAGAAAGAAACATTTTGTCGAAACCCAAATGGCGACGCCGCCCGGAAACTTCAAGCCGAGAGCCGCACCCTCCACAGTTTGCCGAAAAAGCCGCCTGCCATGCAGTTCGGAGATAGCCTCCGCCAACAGCATCAGCCCATCGTGCGCAAAATCTAAGAACAGCACGGGCACAGAAGCCAAAAAACACGAAGCCGGCACCCCGCCTCCGCGCTTTTACAAAAAACCGCAGATGGCCCTGTCAGTGCCCAGCATTATTGCCGGAAAAATCCGGAGCGGAGAGCCCTGAGCGCGCCAGTTGCGCAACTACGGCCTGTTTCAGGCGCTCAAGAGCCGCCTCGTCCTGACCTTCGGCACGCACAACCAGTACAGCCTGTGTGTTGGACGCACGGAGGAGCCACCAGCCATCCGGTGTATTGACCCGGACACCATCAATTTCAGAGACGTCCGCACCCTCGTGCCTTAACCGCGCAGCAACGTCCTCAATCACTCTGAACTTGCGCGTATCATCACAATCAAAGCGCACCTCCGGCGTGGAGACCGCGCGGGGAAGGGCTTCTCTGATTGCGGACAAAGGCTTGTCCTGCCGCGCCAGAATGCCCAGTAACCGCACAGCAGCATATAAGGCATCGTCAAAACCATACCATTTGTCTGCAAAGAAAATATGTCCTGACATTTCCCCGGCCAGCGGAGCCCCTGTTTCCGCCATTTTGGTCTTGATCAGAGAGTGTCCGGTCCGCCACATCAGCGGCACGCCACCGGCCTTTTTGACCTCTTCAAACAGAACCTGACTGGCTTTGACGTCGGCGATAATCGTAGCACCGGGATGGGTTTTCAGCACGTCCCGCGCCAGAAGAATCAGAATCTGATCCCCCCAGAGAATCTCACCCTGATCATCCACCACGCCAACACGGTCGGCATCCCCGTCAAACGCCAGACCGACGTCCGCCTTTTGTTGGCGTACTTCGGCAATCAATTGTTCAAGATTTTTAGCAACGGTCGGGTCTGGGTGATGTGCCGGAAAATGGCCGTCAATAGTACCGTTGAGAACGGTATGGTCCCCCGGCAATCCTGCCACCAGCTTTTGCAGAACATCCCCTGCGGCACTGTTGCCGTTGTCCCAGACCACTTTCAGAGGCTTATTGCCTCCATCCCAGTCTTCCAGAAGTCTCTGAACGTAGCGCGCCCGCAAATCCATTCCGCGGATCGTGCCCCCCCGAGAAGACACGACATCCCCTGTGCAGGCCAGATCACCCAGCTCCTGAATCTGCGGACCAAAAAAAGGCTTTCCGGCCAGCATCATCTTGAAGCCGTTATAATCCGCCGGATTGTGGCTCCCCGTCACCATCACCGCACCGTCGGCCTGAAGCGAGACAGAACCGAAATACAGCATTGGCGTCGGACCACAGCCAACCCGCACAACATTCAATCCGCAGGCTACCAGCCCGTCCACAAGTGCTTGCTCAAGCTCGGGGGAAGAGAGGCGCCCATCATAGCCAGTCACAACAGTTTTACCGCCATGACGAACGACAACAGTCCCGAACGTCCGCCCAATAGCAAAGGCATCCTCAGACGTAAGGCTTTTCCCGACAATCCCGCGAATATCATATTCGCGGAGACTGGTCGGATTGAACGTGTGCGTAAACCTCATCAGATCTGAGAGGTATACTTCTTCAGGAATGCCCTGACTTCATCCGCAAGATCCGGACGCTCAAGAGAGAAGGCAATCTGCGCTTCCAGGAAGCCGATCTTGTTGCCACAGTCAAAACGCTCACCCTCATAGCGCAGACCATGGAAGGGCACATGCCCGATGGTCTTGGCCATGGCGTCCGTCAGCTGCACTTCACCACCCGCACCTTTTTCCAGCTTGGCAAGATGCGTCATGACGTCCGGAGTCAGAACGTAACGGCCAATAATGGACAGGTTGGAGGGGGCGTCTTCCGGTTTGGGCTTTTCAACAAGGCCCTTCACTTCCACCAGACGGCCATCATCCTTGCCGATATCCAGAATACCATAGCGGTTTGTCTGCTCACGCGGCACTTCAGTCACCGCCACCACATTCCCACCGGTCTGGTTATAGGCATCCACAAGCTGCTTTACGCAGGACGTGCCGGACTTCACGATATCGTCAGGCAGCAGAATGGCAAACGGGTCATCCCCGATAAAGCTGCGGGCACACCAGATGGCATGACCAAGGCCCAGCGGTTCCTGCTGGCGCACAGCAACCAGAGACCCGGCCTCAATAGAGCTTGGCTCCAGAGCTTTCAGGGTATCCAGCTTGTTGCGCTCACGCAGCGTCGCTTCAAGCTCATAGGCAATATCAAAATAATCAATCAGAGAGTCTTTGCCGCGGCCTGTAATCAGGCAGAACTCTTCAATCCCGGCTTCACGCGCTTCATCAATGGCGTACTGAATCAGCGGTCTGTCGACAACTGTCAGCATTTCCTTCGGCATGGCCTTGGTCGCCGGCAGGAAGCGTGTACCTAGCCCTGCAACCGGCAGGACTGCTTTACGTAAAGGCTTGGGCTTGGACACGAATATGACACCTTAAAAATAAGTTACAACAGAACGTGAACACTGTGGCACGTAATCGCGGGAAGACCCGTTCGTCAAATCAAACCTGCCCCTCACACCGCAACAGGATGCGGCGCGCAGAGATGCGGGCGTGTGTGACGCCATACAGCAACAAAGCTCAGTGTTCTTTTTAAACCGGGAAAGCAGGGCCTGAATATGGCCAAATGCGTTAAAATACAGCGCTAAGCTGTTTAAACTCTGATATTTTGAGAAAAACAGCTCTCACAGAAACCAGAAACTTTTGAACTGATTTTTGTGAGAGCTGAAAAATGGTGCGGTCGAGAAGACTCGAACTTCCACGGGGTATTCCCCCACAAGCACCTCAAGCTTGCGCGTCTACCATTCCGCCACGACCGCACGTGACAACCAGCATCTGAAAGGCGATACCGTTTGGTGAGAAGCCCTATAACCGAAGCGGGAACACGCGGCAATGACCAACGGACGTTTTTTATGGGAAATAAGCAAAAAGCCTGTTTCCTACCCTGTCGCCCTGACGCGCATGCAGACTTTGGCCAGAGAAATCCGGGCCGGTGAGGCTGCAGAGCGGGTCTGGCTGCTTGAACACCCGCCGCTTTTTACAGCCGGCACATCCGCCAGAGCGGAAGATTTGTTCAACCCGCACCACTACCCCACCTATGACGCCGGCCGGGGCGGACAATGGACGTACCACGGACCGGGGCAGCGAATCGCCTACGTGATGCTTGATCTGCACAACGCCCACGGTGAAGTCCGCGCGCGTGACGTACGATCTTACGTTCACGGGCTGGAAGAGTGGGTTATCCGCACCCTCTCCGCGTTCGGGCTCAAAGGCGAATGCCGGGAGGGGCGCGTTGGTGTCTGGGTGATTGACCCTGCAACCGGGCAGGAGGAAAAAATTGCCGCCATCGGGGTGCGTGTGTCCCGCTGGGTCAGCTGGCATGGGGTATCCATCAATCTGAATCCCCGCATGTCAGACTTTGAAGGCATTGTGCCCTGCGGCATTCGTGAATTTGGCGTCACCAGTTTTGAAAAGCTGGGGTTGGCTGTCACACTGGCTCAACTGGATGCCGCACTAGCAGAAAGCTGGCGTGCTGTTTTTGGCAGCACACCCTCAGCCCTCACATCGCTCCCAGACGAATAAACAGCGTGCGCTGCCGCTCATCCAGAATACGGAGTTCATAGAGATCCAGCGCCTGCCCCGCATCCCGGAAAATCAGCGTCACCAGCCCCTGTGAAGGGTTTTCCGTGCGGGTGAGCGAAATCTGCAAAATCCCGGCAGGCTTTTGAATATCGGTAACCGTCACCGGCCCTGAAAGCGTGATGGGGTTCCCCATCAGCACGCCAAGAGGATTATGCGCCAGCCCCATCCGTGTTTCAGACCCCGTCTGGCTGTCTTTGAACACGGCATGCGCACCGGATGCTTCAAGGTCCATCTTATGCGGCACGCTATAGTTCAGGTGCAGATAACCCGGATGATAGGTCAGCACCCCGCCGCCAGTCGTCCCGTTTGGCCACGTCTGGGTAAACGGGACATTCTCCAGCTTTGCGGCCCGCAGCCACGCCTCAACCCGCGCCGTATCGCTGGCCTGCGGACCCGTCCGGCCGCCCTGCCCGGTCGCACAGGCAGCCAGAAAGGCCGGAGCCAGCAGCATTATCGTCCGGCGTGTCAGGCCTGAGCCCTGAAAGGTCATGCCAGAGCACTTTCTTCTTCCGGGGTGCGCAGCGTCAGCGCGAGAGCATGCAGTCCGCTGCCAAACTCATATCCCAGTGCGTCATGCACCATACGGGAGCGGTTGACCCGGCTCACCCCTTCAAACAGACGGCTGACCAGATGAACGCGAAAATGCGTCTCCGTTGCACCCGCTTCCGGGCCGCGCGTCATGGCCACATGGTGGGCGTGGCGGCTGCTTTCATCCAGAATTTCCAGCCGGACGGGCTGGAAAGCCGTCGTCAGAGTGTCCCTCACCCGGCGGGCACGGATGCCATCTGCCTCAGGCGTGGAAGCTGAATTGCGTTGTGTCATCCTACGTTCCCTCTTGCACAGAACACATCAGCACGCACATAACCCTGATGATGAAGCGAAGGAATACCCGTCACCGGGCGTTCGATCCGGACCCGGATGCGCCCCAGCGCTGCTGTGACATGCCTGATTGTGAAAAGCCGGCAGGCTACCGTGCCCCCCGCTCACGCGAGACTCTCAACCAGTATTACTGGTTCTGCCTCGAGCATGTGCGGGAGTATAACGCACGGTGGGATTACTACAAAGGGATGTCACCCGGCCAGATCGAAGCGCATCTGCGCGCCGATATCGCATGGGATCGGCCATCCTGGGCATTTGGCCAGAGTGCTAAGCCCCGTAAGCAGACCTTTGATGAAGAAGACGTGCTAGATCCGCTGGATATCCTCGGCCAGAACCGCCGCTCCCGTGCAGAACGCGCAAAAAGCCGTGCGCAGCCTGCGGCACCGGAAGCCCTGCGTGAACCGCTGGCAACGCTGGGCCTGCCCTGGCCTGTGACACTGGAAGATGCAAAAGCGCGTTACCGCTCACTGGCCCGCAAACATCACCCGGATGCCAATAATGGAGACCGGCGCTCGGAAGAGCGGCTGAAAAGCATCAACGTTGCGTTCACGGTCGTCAGGGCACATCTTACGTCACAGGGCCTCGAAAAAGCGGGGTAACCATGCCATGCTGCCTGCATTATCAGTAAGGCAGCCCGGATACATCGCTGTGTCTGCCTGCTTCACCAGAATGCTCCACCTACCAGACGGATAAAGAATGACTGATTCTGCCAGCCTGAGCACCACAGGCGCTCTTCCCCCGATTTCAGCTCTTTCTGCGCCTGACCTTCAGGTTTCTGTGCGCGAGGTGTTTGGCATCGAGTCCGACATGATGGTTCCGGCCTTCTCCATCCGCACAGAGCATGTGCCGGAGATTGATTCCGCCTACCTGTTTGATCATGACACCACACTGGCCATTCTGGCAGGATTTGCCTTCAACCGCCGCGTGATGGTGCAGGGATTCCACGGCACCGGGAAATCCTCGCATATCGAACAGATTTCCGCGCGCCTGAACTGGCCCTGCGTCCGCATCAATCTGGACAGCCATGTCTCGCGTATTGATCTGATCGGCAAGGACGCCATTGTGGTGCGGGATGGCCAGCAGATTACCGAATTTCAGGAAGGCCTGCTCCCCTGGTGCCTCCAGCATCCCTGCGCACTGGTTTTTGATGAATATGACGCGGGCCGCCCGGATGTGATGTTCGTCATTCAGCGCGTGCTGGAAGTTGAAGGCCAGCTTACGCTGCTGGATCAGAACCGCGTGATCAAGCCGCATCCGTGGTTCCGCCTGTTTGCAACTGCCAACACCATTGGTCTGGGGGACACGACCGGCCTGTATCATGGCACGCAGCAGATCAATCAGGGCCAGATGGACCGCTGGAACATCGTCACATCCCTGAATTATCTGCCCCATGCGCAGGAAGTCGGCATTGTCCTGTCCCGCATGGGCATCAGCCCGGATGATAAAGAAGCCCGCCGCACGATTGAAAGCATGGTGGCGCTGGCCGAACTGACCCGCGCCGGATTTATGGCCGGAGACCTTTCCACCGTCATGTCTCCACGCTCTGTCATTGCGTGGGCGGAAAACGAGAAAATCTTCAAGGACACGGCGTTTGCCTTCCGCGTGACGTTCCTCAACAAATGTGACGAGGCGGAACGCGGCATGGTGGCCGAGTATTATCAGCGCTGCTTCAACAAAAGCCCCCTGCCCCGATAAGCGGGCCTGAAGCACAAACGGAGAGCGGCTTTATCAATGGCTGACAGCAGGAAGGGAGCGCACGCTCCACCGTCTGGCCATAACCGGCCAGCCAGCGAGTCCGGGCAGACCAGAGTGGATGCGTTCAAGCAAGCCACAGCGGCAACATTGCGCGCGATTGGCGGCCAGCGGGATACGGATGTTTCATTCCACACAGGCAACATGCCTGTGGGGCCGATCAGCCTTGCCGGAAAAATACGCCTCCCCCAGCCCTCCCGCCATATGGATGCGGAAGAAATCGAACGTATTCGCGGGGCGGCTGATGCGCAGGCCCTGCGCCTGAAACACCACGATTTTGACCTGCACCGTGCCCGCCAGCCAGAGGATACGGTAGCGCGAGACGTCTATGACGCTCTGGAACAGGCCCGGATTGAGTCTGTCGGCGCACGCCATATGCGGGGTGTTGCCGCCAACCTGCGCTACAGGCTGGAAAAAGAGTGTCAGGCAGCCGGGCTGGACCGGATTACAGACCCTGACGAACTCTCCCCCGCCGTAGCACTCGAACTGCTGGCCCGTGAGCGGCTGACAGGCGAACCGGCTCCTGAGTCCGCACAGCCCATCCTGCGCAAATGGCAGGCTGCACTCTCCCCTCAGGCGCAAACCGCGCTGGAAAATCTTGCACTCACTCAGGATGACCAGACAGCCTATGCCAGAGCCACACGCAAGCTGCTGGCAGCCTGCTCCCTGACAGACGATGACGCTCCGTCGGACGAGATGGAAGCGGATGAAAACGGCTCCGACTCTGCGGCAAATGAAGATGACAGCACGGCTCCGCCCCCGGAAGCTCAGGAAGAAAACGCTCCGCCGGAGCCGGATTCTTCTTCCGAGCCGGTCCCGCAGCCTGAACTGATTGGCGGCGGCGGAGAGACCTCCCCGGAAGGGCTGGAAGAAGAACGGGAAGGCGCAGGCGCGGATGGAACGGGGGAAGCCGCAGGCCCCGGCAGCAACCCGGAACGCGAAGCCGGAGAAACCGCAGGCAGCTATCACGCCTACACCACCGCGTTTGATGAAGAAATCAAAGCGGAAGATCTGTGTGACCCGGAGGAACTGAACCGCCTGCGCCACCAGCTTGATCTGCAACTGGCCACGCTGCATGGCGTTGTCTCCCGCCTTGCCAACAAGCTGCAACGTCGCCTGATGGCGCAGCAGACGCGCTCCTGGGAGTTTGACCTTGATGACGGCATGCTGGATGCAGGCCGCCTCTCCCGCATTGTGGTCAACCCCATGCTCTCCCTGTCCTACAAACGGGAACGCGAGACAGAATTCCGCGATACGGTTGTTACGCTGCTGGTTGATAACTCCGGCTCCATGCGGGGCCGCCCCATTTCAGTCGCGGCCTCCTGCGGGGATATTCTGGCCCGCACACTGGAACGCTGCGGCGTGAAAGTGGAGATTCTGGGTTTTACCACGCGCGCGTGGAAAGGCGGCCAGAGCCGTGAGCAGTGGGTAAAAGACGGCAAACCCGCAGAACCGGGACGCCTGAATGATCTGCGGCACATTATCTATAAAGCCGCGGATATGCCCTGGCGGCGGGCGCGACCTAATCTGGGTCTGATGCTGCGTGAGGGGCTGCTGAAGGAAAATATCGACGGGGAAGCCCTGCTCTGGGCATGGAAACGCATCCGGGGGCGGCCGGAAGCGCGCAAAATCCTGATGGTCATTTCAGACGGCGCGCCGGTGGATGACAGCACGTTGTCCGTCAATCCGGCATCCTATCTGGAAGACCATCTGCGGGCCGTTATTCATCAGATTGAAGACCGCAGCCCGGTCGAACTGACAGCCATCGGGATCGGCCATGACGTCGGCCGGTATTACCAGCGCGCCGTGACAATTACCGACGCGGAAGAACTGGGCGGCACCATGCTACAGGCCCTCTCCGGCCTGTTTGATGAAAAGCAGAACCTCCCAGGTCGACGCGGCAGGGGCGCAAGAGCTTAAATGCGCCCCGCAGGCCCAACACATCAAGTCTCCGCATCCAGAACACAGAGGCAAGAGCATGAACAGATGTTGCTTCCCCTGTGTTCTGATTACCAGTTCCTCAAAAGTGCCCACCCCTCACCCAAATGAGGAATAATAAGCTGATAGCCGGGCAATCTGGAGAGATTGAAGGCCTTCCGGGTCACAACATAACGATAAGACTCTTCTCAACCCGGAAGACGTTGATGATCGGATAACTCCTCAGGCAGAAGGCACAAGGAAGCCGATTTGCTCAGTCGACTTAATCATTTCGTCTCAATGACCGTGACTGTCGATTAAGCCTGATCTGCTCACGTCGTTTGGCTCTTCTGGATTCCGGATCTTCTTTCTCGGCCTGATAAGCACCTTCCCGTTTTAATTTGAGCCAGTTATTCCAGCGTCGACTGTCGATTCTGCCGTCTGCACGGGCAGTCCGTACAGCACAATCAGGCTCCGCCTGATGCTGACAGTCTCGAAAACGACATTCCTGCGCAATTCGCTCAATCTGCGACGTAAAGTCACTAAAGCTTTCATCAATACTCTTATCCGCGCCGATCATTCCGAGTTCACGCATTCCCGGCGTATCAATGAGCAACCCTCCCGAAGGAAGACGAACCAGTTCGCGGTGTGTCGTCGTGTGGCGTCCTTTTTCCGCAAACGGCGACACATGCCCCGTTGCGGCATACTCCGTTTCTAACAACGCGTTCAGCAGAGTTGATTTTCCAGCCCCCGAACTGCCGACCATCACGCCTGTTCTGTGTCCGGTCAGATATAAAGCTGTCTGCTCAATACCCGTTCCATCAAAAGCGGAGACTATCTGGATATCAGTAGTCGGAGCGCATGCTCTGGCCGCCTGCATACATGCTTCTGGATTGTCGCACATATCCGCTTTAGTCAGTATGATAACGGGGGTAGCCCCGCTCTCTTTTGTCAAAGTCAGATAACGCTCAAGGCGAGAGAGATTAAAATCTTCCCCCATCGTCATAACGAGAAATGCCACATCAATATTGGCCGCTATGACCTGTGAACCGGTCCGTTTACCGACTTCCTTGCGGACGAAACACGTCGAACGTGGCAATACGCTGTGGATCGTTGCGCGCTGTTCGCTCTTACGTGGCGAACACATCACCCAGTCCCCGATGGCTGGCCTTTCCAGCGGGGCGGACGTATGCAGCAACCGCCCGGCAATATCCGCCTGCAACAGCCCTGCTGCCGTTACGACGGTGAGACAATGACGCTGCTGAGAAATAACGCGACCGGGAAGCTGATCACGTCCCGATACCTGCTGAACCGCGCACATGGTCGCAGCGTTCAAGCCATAAGATGTAAGTATGGTCAGATTTTTTGTCTTTCGTGGCGAAATTAAATTCCGCCAACAGCCCTTTAAACGGGAAAGAGCCCAGAGCGGCGGAAAGGAACAATAGCGAGACTCATGATCATGATCGTGCCCTCCTCTGTTACTTTGGCTCTAGGAATTTCCTGCCTTCAGGACAGTGATCTTGTCAATAAAGACAGCCCGTATAAAACCATAGAATGGCTCAAGAACTACATCTCAATAACAATATTTCTCTCGTACCGTTACGTCCTGAAGATGCGGTAGAGATGTTTCCCGGATTATCAGATGCGAAAGCCTATCAGTTTATTCCTGATACACCTCCGGACACGCCTGAAACTCTCCGTGAACGCTATCAGGTGCTCGTATCCGGAGGGCCGCCAGATGCCCATGAAATCTGGCTAAACTGGGTTATCCGATATGGAAGCAACAAGGTTGCCGCAGGCTATACTCAGGCAACAATTACAGGGAAAGATGCCCTTATAGGGTATCATGTTTTTCCTGCCTTTTGGCGCAAAGGCATTGGATCTGAGGCGGTCACTCAAACGCTTGAAAATATATTTGACCGAAAAGACGTCACAACCGCACGAGCATTTGTAGATACGCGCAACACCGGATCTATCTCACTCCTTGAAAAGCTCGGTTTTTTCAGAGCGAACACCCTTGAAAATGCCGATTTTTTTAAGGGGCAACAGAGCAACGAATATGAATATATTCTCAAAAAAAGAGATATATTTACGCCACCGCCATCAGAAAAACTTGTGATTTTTATCAATGATACTTTTGAAATGGGCCTTTTTACCCATCTCAAAACCATTTCTTATAAAAAACATTGAGTTTTCCTGTGGCTTTTACCCGGACGACAGGACGTTTTTCACGACAGTTGCGAGAATAAAAAAAGGAAAAAAGAACCAACAGGAGACTCACTCCCCTCACCGCAGGCTCTTGAATACCCCTGATGTGAGTATTCAAAATTACCTTTTCCCGCTCTCCAACACTACTTTTTCAGGCGCCTCTGCGCCTCCCGTTTACGCCGCCTGACGTTCCAGCGTATGTCCAAGGCGTTTCTCGGCCAGTTTCAACAGCGTTTCCAGCATCAGATCAACATCTGCGTCTATTGTGCGGTGATTAACGATTGCAGCCCGAATGGCGCGCTTGCCATGCACGATGGTGGTAGAAGGCGCGGCAACCCCACTTTCATGAAGGTCTTTTACCAATTCTCCATTCAGCCTGTATTCATCCACGCCCGGCGCAACAACGCGGAAGCAGACAATGTTGAGCGTGACAGGGGCCAGCTGTTCAAGGCAGGGCGTTGCCTGCACCCGTGCGGCCAGATGCTGCGCCACAGAACAGCAATGTGACACCATCTGCCCAAGTCGTTCCGTCCCGAAAGACGCCAGCGTGAACCAGACCTTGAGCGCACGGAACCCACGTGAGAGGTCCGGCCCGAGGTCACAAAACCACGGAGCCCCGGCCGCCAGCCCACGATCTTCGCGCGAGAGATAGGCCAGAGACTGCGCAAAAGCCGCTGCCTGCCGCCCCTCTTCCCGCACAAGAATGCATCCGGCGTCATACGGTGTCTGCGCCCATTTATGGAAATCAAACGCAATGCTGTTGGCACGCTCCATGCCTGTCAGAGCCGGAGCATGTTCCGGAGAAAGGCGGGCCATGGCACCAAACGCGCCGTCTACATGGAACCAGAGCGCCTCGGCTTCAGCAAAATCCGCCAGCGCCGCCAGCGGATCAACAGAGCCGGTATCGACTGTTCCGGCGGTGCCCACCACTACAAATGGCTCCAGCCCGGCAGCCCGGTCTTCCGCCACCATGCGGCGCAACGCCGCGAGATCCATCCGGAAGTCCGCATCCACCGGAACGCGGCGGAGGGCCTGCGTACCCAACCCTGCCATATCAAACGCACGGGCAATACAGCCATGGGCCGTCTGGGCGGCGTACCCAACCAGCCTGCGTCCGGCCAGTCCCGCACTCCGCATTTCCAGACCACCCGGCACTGCGCGGCTGGCGGTAATCACGGCAATGAAGTTGGCCATGGAAGAGCCGGTCACCAGAACGCCCGTCGCTGTTTCCGGAAAGCCCAGCATGGTCGCGGCCCAGCGGATCACCATCCGCTCCACTTCAATCGGCGCGTGATCCCGCCCGCCCAGATTGGCGTTCAGCCCCGCAGCCAGTAACTCGGCCAGCATCCCCTGCGCTGTACCGCCACCATGTACCCATCCCATAAACCGGGGGTGCCGGTTGCCTGTCGCGTAAGGCACGACCGACTGTGCAAACTGCTCATACAGCGCGGTCAGAGAGGTTTCCTGCACCGGCAGCTCTGCGTCCCGGAACGCCTGCCGCACAGCAGGAGGCATAGGCTGCCAGACGGGGCCGGAAGCCACGGTCTGGACGTTATCCAGCATTTCATCCAGCATCCGGTGTCCAAGTGCCCGTAATGCGTCCCAGTTTTCCGGATCAAGCCCCGCCACGTCTTACTCCTTTTGCGGCTCTCCTGCCGCTGGCAGGCGTTCCGCGCTTTCCTGCGTCATGCGGGCAAACTTTCGGGCCAGCACCGCACAGACGAACAACTGGATCTGGTGATAGATCATCAGCGGCAGGACGATAAGCCCGACAGAGGATGCAGGGAACAGCACGTTGGCCATCGGCACACCTGACGCCAGTGTTTTTTTGGAGCCACAGAACACAATGGCAATCTCATCACGCAGCGGCACACCCGCCATACGGCTGCCATAAGCGGTAATCAGCAGAACACAGACGAGCAGCAGAAAATCCACCAACGCAATCAGCCCAAGCTGGCTGAGCGGCAGGCGGTGCCACAGGCCCTGCATCACGGCCTCACTGAAGGCCGTGTAGACCACAATCAGAATAGACCCACGGTCCGTGAGGGAAAGCAGCTTTTTGTTCCGGTGCGCCCACCCCCCGATCCACGGCTGAAGCAACTGGCCCAGAAGAAAAGGCAGCAGAAGCTGGAAAACAATATTCAGGACATTGCCGGACGAGCCGCCATGTTTACTGAGAACCAGCCCGACCAGAAAAGGCGTGATAAAAATCCCGGCAATATTGGACGCCGTCGCGGCACAGACCGCCGCTGGCACATTGCCACCGCCAATGGAGGTGAAGGCAATGGAAGACTGCACGGTGGACGGCAGGCAGCACAGAAACAGTACGCCCATCCAGACGTCATTCTGTAAAAGCCCCGGCGCCAGAGCATGAGCGGCCAGCCCCAGCAGCGGGAACAGCACAAATGTGCACGCCAGGATAATCAGATGCAGCCGCCAGGCCATCACGCCGTCCACCACCGCCTTGCGGGAGAGCCGCGCGCCTTGCAGGAAAAACATCACGGCAATGACAATAATCGCAAGCCACTGGAAAACAGGCACAGCAGCGCCATGACAGGGCAGGACTGTCGCCAGAAAAATGGTACAGATCAGGCCGAGGAGAAAAGGGTCCAGTCTCAACATCTGCTGTGGCTCTTTTTTATTGTGACAGAAGTTTGCGCGCAGGACGCCGTGAAATCTGTATTATTCTTAAGATCCCGATTGCACCCGGCACCCGCTTACGCCACCTTTACGATCAAATGAAACACAACACCATTCCTTCCCCCGCTGGTCTCATACTTATGAGCCTTGGTCTTTGCGCCGCCGTTGTGCCGCTCCGGACAACACAGGCCGCAACCCCTCCGGCCACCTGCGCCGTGATTACGCACGGTGCGACGCAGGACAGCGCGCATGGCGTGACGTATGAAAACGTGGTGGTGCACGCACCAGACGACAGCGGTGGCCTGACCGCCAGCAAAATGACGCTGACGGGCGGCACCGCCGAGGCTGCGCATGATCAGGCGGATGCCGCCTCGCTCCTGCTGATGTCCGCCATCACGGGGCGTCACAATACCGCGTGCTCGGACTGGCTGGCCCAGCAGGGGAAAATCGCCGCGGCGACTCTTAAAGCAGGCGGCGGGTATGACATTACATGGACCAATGCGGTCCTGACCCACGGCTCCAGCCGCGTGAACAGCAGCACAGCGCATTTCAAGGTCGATGGTAGCACATCGGCCCATACCAGTGCAGCCACGCTGGCCCTGTCCGGCATGAGCTTTCAGGGCATTAGCAATGAGGCCCTGCTCCCCTCTTCCGCCTCTGCTGCGTTCTCTCTCCCGGCGTCCGAGCTTCCTGCACTGATGGCTGCCATCGGGGGCCGGGCCTCGGCTGCCCCTGCGGTCCATGTCACCATTTCCAGCTTTGATGCGGTGCGGGACACCGTGCACCTCAAAGGCAACGGCACGGCCACCCTCACGGGTGACGTCAACGCCACCACGGCCTCCGGCCATCTGGAAATCAGCAATCTGGAAGCGCTGATTGAAAAAGCCCGTGATGCCAGACAGATGAAGCTGGCCGCCGGACTCGTGCTCGCCCGGCTGGTCAGCCACGCCCAGAACGATGTGAATGTGTGGAATACGGTCTGGCAGGGCGGCGTGCTGACAGTAAACGGGTTCCCGCTCCCTCTGCACTGAGCGTTACAAGCCAAACCGGAGGGGCAGGTTTTTCGGGATTTACGGGAATCCCTGCCCCCTTCCCTCTGAATGGCGTTGTTTGCCGGCCTATTTTTTTGATATCATTAATATATCAGAAAACAGGGAATGATCTGACAATGAGCACGACAGAAACCAGACCATGGGCGCTCTCCGGATTTGTCGGTGCGGGCGTTGTCCTCATCCTCGGTGCGGGAGGTCTGGTCTGCCAGCTTGCGGCCAGAGAGACGCCTGCTGGGGTCGCGGGCACAGTCCTGTTCTGGGGGGCCGCAGCCATCCTGCTGCGTGGGTTTGTAACCCTGCAACCCAATGAAGCCTCTGTACTGACATTCCTTGGAAAATATTCAGGAACCCTGAACCGGGATGGCTTCTGGTTCATTAACCCGTTTGCTCTGCGCAAGCGCGTCACGCTGCGGCTGGTCACGCAGGAGATTGGTCCGCTGAAAGTGAATGACGCCTCTGGCAATCCCGTCGAAATCGGCATGGTGCTGACATGGCGGGTGGAGCAGGCTGCCCGCGCGATCTTTGATGTGGAAAATTATTCCCGTTACGTGACGGCACAGGGAGAGACGGCCCTGCGCAGCCTCGCCAGCCGCTACCCCTATGATGAAGATGAATACGCACAGAGCCACGCCGCACGGCAGACAGAGCCGCTCCCCCTGCCAGAAGGCGGCGTTCTCTCGCTGCGTGATGGAGGAGACCGTCTGACGGCTATTCTCACCGCTGATCTGCGGGAACGGATGGCGCTGGCCGGGCTGGTTGTTCAGGACGCACGTCTGTCCCACCTTGCCTACGCCCCTGAGATTGCCGCAACAATGCTTCGCAAGCAGGCAGCAAGTGCCGTTATCGCCGCCCGCCGCACCATTACATCTGGCGCTGTCAATATTGTCGAGCAGGCGCTCAACGAACTTGAAGAGCGCCTTGACGGAGTACTGGACGCCGAGCGGAAAGCCGCCATGGTCTCTAATTTGCTGGTTGTTCTGGTCGGGGACAGAGACGTCACCCCTGTTGTCAACGCAGGCACGCTGTATTCGTGACGGAATACAACCGCAGGGGCAGACCGCGCGGACCGGAGAAAGCCGCCTTCGCGCTGCGGCTTGACCCTAAGTTACTGGCTGCCGTCCGCCGCTGCGCAGCCGCCGAGTTGCGCAGCGTGAATGCCCAGATTGAAGTCCTCCTCAAGGAAGCACTGGGCCGACGCGGCATTCCGCTTCACCCGGACCCGCACGCAGCCCCTGATGACGACGCCGCCGAATAAGCGGAAGGCGGAAAGCCGCCTCAGGCTGCCTCCGCCGCGACCTTCTTTGTCAGCTTAACCAGATCCCGCAGCACACGGCGGGCAAGGTCGATCCGCTGCGTGTTGGTCAGCTCCCGCACCACCGCCATTTTATGGTCTGGCCGCAGGCGGACAGCGCCATCTTTCCAGCGACCCATCCACTGCACCAGCCCCGCCGGGTTCCTGAAGCTGTTATTGCGGAATTGCAGCACCATGCCCTTGGGGCCGGCTTCCAGTCGCTCCACACCTGCGGCGCGGCAGAGGCGCTTGAGGTCTACAATATCGAGCAGGTTCTTTACCTCTGGTGGCAGCGTACCAAAGCGGTCCACCAGTTCGGCTTCCATAGCTTCCAGTTCTGCGTCTGACCCAAGGCCACTGATACGGCGATACAGCCCAAGCCGCACCGGCAGGTCCGGCACATAGGCGTCGGGGATCAGCACTGGCAGACCGACAATAATATTCGGCGTCCAGTCGCGATCTTCCGCCCGCCTGCGGCTGGTTTCATTCCGGAGGTCGGCCACCGCATCTTCCAGCATCTGCTGGTAGAGTTCGATCCCGACTTCCCGCACATGGCCGGACTGCTGGTCCCCCAGCAGGTTCCCGGCCCCGCGCAGATCCAGATCATGCGAGGCCAGCGTGAAGCCCGCACCCAGCGTATCCAGCGTCTGCATCACTTCCAGCCGCTTTTCGGAAGAGGCAGAAAGCGTATGTGTCTGCGGCCATGTCAGATAGGCGTAACCACGCTGCTTGCCGCGCCCCACACGCCCCCGGAGCTGATAAAGCTGCCCAAGGCCAAACATGTCGGCCCGGTGAATAATCAGCGTATTGACCGCGGGCATATCCAGCCCGCTTTCCACAATATTGGTGGAGAGCAGAATGTCATATTTGCCGTCCGAGAATTCCGTCATCACCCGCTCAAGGTCGGTTGGCGTCAGGCGGCCATGCGCCTGCACTACCTTGGCATCCGGCACGATGGTGCTCAGCCGCTCGGCCAGACGGTCCAGATCCTCGATGCGGGGTGCCACACAGAAAATCTGCCCACCCCGGAAGCGCTCACGCTGGATGGCCTCACGAATGACCACACTATCAAACGGCATGATAAAGGTGCGCACAGCCAGACGGTCAGTTGGCGGCGTGGCAATCAGGCTCATCTCACGTACGCCGGAAAGGGAGAGCTGCAATGTGCGCGGTAGCGGCGTGGCAGAGAGTGTGAGCACATGCACGTCCTCCCGCAGCGCCTTCAGCTTTTCCTTATGGCCCACACCAAAATGCTGTTCTTCATCAATAATCAGCAGGTCCAGCGAGGCAAACTGTACCGTCTTGGCCAGAAGCGCATGGGTGCCAATGACGATATTGACGGACCCATCCGCCAGCCCCTTGCGTACGGCGGTGGCTTCCTTCCCCGTCACCATACGGGACAACTGCGCCACCTTGATGGGGAAGCCCTCAAACCGTGCGGCAAAAGTCCGGTAATGCTGCCGCGCCAGAAGCGTGGTCGGCACCACAACGGCCACCTGCCCGCCAGACATGGCGGCCACAAAGGCGGCACGGAGCGCCACCTCGGTTTTCCCGAAGCCTACGTCCCCGCACACAAGCCGGTCCATCGGGCGGCCTGAACTCATATCATCCAGCACATCGGCAATGGCGCGGAACTGATCATCCGTTTCCACAAACGGGAAGCGGCCACAGAATTCATCCCACAGCCCCTCCGCCGGAGCCAGAACGGGGGCTTCCTTCAGGGCGCGGGCAGCAGCGGTGCGGATCAGCTCTCCGGCCATGTCCCGGATACGCTGCTTCATCTTGGCCTTGCGGCCCTGCCAGGCCACACCGCCAAGCTTGTCCAGCGGCACACCGGCCTGATCAGAGCCAAAGCGGCTCAGCAGTTCGATATTTTCAACCGGGAGATACAGCTTCTCCCCGCCGTCATAGAGCAGACGCAGGCAGTCATGCGGAGCAACGCCGACGCTGACTGTCTCCAGCCCGTCATACCGGCCAATCCCGTAATCCTGATGCACAACCAGATCGCCCGCGGAAATTTCCCCGGCTTCGGCAATCAGTTCATCCGCGCGGCGTCTGCGGCGCGGCGGGCGGCCAATACGTTCCCCCAGCAGATCCTGCTCGGACACAAAAGCCAGATCATCCGCCACAAAACCGCGTTCCAGCCCGAGCGTCAGCAGGGCGACGGAGCCGGGTTTGGCTTTGCTGGCAGAGGCCCAGTCCTCATAGCTCTGGGTGGCAACACCATGCTCCCGCAGCAATGTGCCAATGCGCTCCCGCGAGCCTTTGGTCCATGCGGTAACATAGGTTCTGCGCTTAACCTGCTCCCACTCCCGCACCTGGTCTCCCAGCAGGGTAAAAACCTGTTCACGCTGGGCACCGGGGACGATTTTGGCAAACATCTTGCCCGGCCGGCCGCCCACATCCATGCCAGCCGCACCATCGGGCTTGGCAAACGGACTAAAGGCCACAACCGGCATACGGCTGAGAATGGCCTCCCAGCCTTTGGAATCCAGATACAGCAGATGCGGCGGCAGAGCGCGGTAAGGTGTCTCCCCTTCCCGCGCGGGCTGACGGCGGGCCTGATAATGGTCGGCAATCATCTCCAGCCGGGTTCTGAAGACATCCTCAACCTGATAATCAAGCGAGACAGACACATCCGGCAGGTAGTCAAACAGCGTTTCCAGCTGCTCATGAAACAGTGGCAGCCAGTGCTCAATGCCCGGATAACGGCGGCCGTCAGAAATATGCTCATAAAGCGGATCAGCCGCCGCAGCCGGGCCAAAAACATCCCGCCAGCCTGTACGGAAACGGGAAATACTGGCGGCATCCAGCGAAAATTCTGAAACCGGGCGGAGCGTCAGCGCATCCTGTTTGGTAGTCGACCGCTGGGTGCCGGGGTCAAACGCCCGGATATTTTCAACTTCATCACCAAACAGATCCAGCCGGACCGGCTCGGCAGCGCCCGCCGGGAAGAGATCAAAAATCCCCCCGCGGGAGGCAAATTCACCGGCTTCCATCACCGTATCGGTACGGGTGTAGCCGTTGGCAACCAGCAGTTCGATCAGAAAAGCCTGATCAAGGCTTTCCCCCTGCTTTACCGTCAGAGACTGGCCTTCAAACGTGGAACGCGGAGAGACACGCTGCACCACGGCGCCAACCGTTGTCAGCACCAGACGCGGCCGCCCCCCGGAGGGTTCCAGCAGGCGGGTCAGCGTGGCAACGCGTTCCGCCACAATGGCCGGGTTGGGGGAAACACGGTCATACGGCAGGCAATCCCACGCCGGGAACCGCAGGGTTTCCACATCCGCCGCCACATAGGCCAGCATATCCGCCAGCCGGGCCGTTGCGGCATCATCCCGCGCAATATGCAGGACGGGGCCTTTATGTTCTCTGGCCCGTCTGGCCAGCAAAAGCGCATCATACCCTTCAGGCACGCCCCAGATGGGCGCAATACGGCCCTCAGCGCTCGTCTCTTCCGTCATCCGGTTATCCCAACTCCTTTGGCGCGGCACGCATCAACCATCCGGCGTAACATGGGCGTCTCCCGCTCCGGCGGCAATGGCAGGCGGCCAAACAGCCAGTCTGTCAGGTCCGGGTCCGGAATTTCCAGAATGGCTTCCATGTCCCCAAGCTCTGCCGCGTTCATGCTCGCGACGTTGTCTTCCACAAAGCCGCCAATCAGCGCATCTGTCTCAAACGTGCCGCGATGCGAGGCCCGAAACTGCAGGCGACGCCGCCGAAGAGCCAGAGCCTCTTCAGAATCGTGTTCGGGCGGAAGCGTGGTGGTTGAATTGTGTTGCATGGCGCTGGTGTCCTATAGCCTTGGCATTCTCTTCTGTCAGCCTGCCAACAGAGGCCTCTGTTACGCCAGTGTCCAGCCCCCCGCCTATCACATCCGCTTCGGCAGCCTCTCCGTTTGACCGCGCCTGCCTGTCCGGCCTGCTGGCTCCGCTGGAGACACTGCCGGGTGTCAGCACGGCACGGGCAAAGCTTCTAAGCCGGATTGCGGGCGGCACACGGGTACTGGACCTGCTGTTCTGCCTGCCGGAAAGCGTGGTGGACCGCAGGCTGCGCCCGACTCTGGCGCAACTCAGGCCGGAGACAATCGCAACCATTTCCGGCACCGTGCAGGATATCCGTCAACCAGCGCCCCGCACACGCCAGCCCTGGCGCGTAACGCTGACGGATGGCACCGGGCAGCTTGAACTCGCCTTTTTTTCCAAATGGCAGGCAGAAAAGGTCGTGCAGGGCGAATCCATTGTCGCCTCCGGCAAGGTCGAGCGGTTTGGGGAACGCCTGTGCATGACCTCCCCGGACTATCTCCTGCCCGCCCGCTCGGCAGACCGTATTCCCGGACTGGACCCTGTATGGCCACTGACGGCGGGCCTGTTTGCCGGGCATGTCCGGCAGGCCATGACGGCTGCCCTCGCCCGCCTGCCCGCCGCTCTGCCGGAATGGCACGAGGCAAAACTCATTGAGGAAAAAAACTGGCCGGATTTCCCAACGGCTCTGACATGGATGCACGCCCCCGACCGTATTCCGGACAGTGCCAGCGGAGACGCATGGCGGGCGCAGCAAACCCGCGCGCAGGCGCGTCTGGCCTGTGATGAACTTCTGGCAGACCAGCTTGCCACGCGGATTGCCCTGCAAGCCTCCCGCGCCCGCCCCGGCCGCAGCCTGAGGGGCGATGGCCACCTGCAACGGCAGGCACTGGCCGCGTTTGGCCACGCGCCAACCCCCGGCCAGAAAAAGGCTCTGGCTGAAATTGAAGCGGATATGGCCGCCCCCTACCGCATGAGCCGCCTGTTGCAGGGGGATGTGGGAGCCGGAAAAACGCTCGTTGCTCTGCTGGCCATGCTGCGGGCGGTGGAAGCCGGAACACAGGGGGCACTGATGGCACCCACGGAAATTCTGGCCCGCCAGCATGCCGCAACCTTTGCCCGGCTCTCCCCCGTGCCTGTGGCGTTTCTCTCCAGTTCAGTCAAAGGCAAGGCCCGTAAAAAAGCCTTGCTGGAGATTGAGGACGCCACAGCAAAGCTGGTCATCGGCACGCATGCGCTGGTGCAGGAGACTGTAAAGTTCGCGGACCTCGGGCTGGCGGTGATTGATGAACAGCACCGCTTTGGCGTGGAGCAGCGTCTGGCGCTGGTGGAAAAAGGACCGGCCACGGACATGCTGGTCATGACGGCAACCCCCATCCCCCGCACCCTGCTGATTACCCGTTTTGGCGATATGCAGATCAGCCGTCTGGACGGCAAACCGGCTGGCCGCAAACCGGTCCGCACCTCTCTGCACACCATCAGCATGATGGATGAGGTCATTGACGGGCTGGCGCGGGCGCTGAGCAAAGGTGCCCAGATTTTCTGGGTCTGTCCGCTGGTCTCAGAAAGTGAGGCTCTGGACATTGCGGCGGCAGAAGCCCGGCAGGCAGCCCTTCTGGAACGGTTTGGCGAGATTGTCGGGCTGGCGCACGGGCGGCAGGACGCCAACATGCGCGAAGAAGCTCTTCAGGAGTTTGCACAGGGCAAAACCCGAATTCTGGTCGCAACGACTGTCATTGAAGTGGGCGTGGATGTGCCCACCGCGACCATCATGGTCATAGAACATGCCGAGCGCTTCGGGCTGGCGCAGCTCCACCAGCTCCGCGGGCGTGTGGGCCGTGGGTCCGCTGCGTCCTACTGCCTCATGCTGCATGATGAAGGTCTGGGCCTGACAGCCCGCCGCAGGCTGACCTGCCTGCGCGAGACGGAAGACGGCTTTCTGATCGCCGATGAAGACTTCCGCCTGCGCGGCGGAGGCGACATGACGGGCCGCCGCCAGTCCGGCCTGCCTGAATACCGGATGGCCCCGGAAATTCTGGTCGATATACTGCTGGAAACGGCGCACGCGGAAGCAGAAAAACTTCTGCCCGAGACCACTCAGCCAGATGCCGCCCCCTCCCTGCCGCTATCCGCCAGAGTTCTCCTGCTTCTGTTCAACAAAACTGATGCCGCCCGTATTTTTTCTGGTGGCTGACCGGAGCGGCACAGGATGAATGTGGCCACGAACAGCAGAAGCAAAACACCCCGGAGTCACGCTAACAAGGCTATTCCCCTCAGAAACTGCCAATACGCAGGTCAGGCCCGGCGGTCGGCCTCCGCCAGCCAGGCTTTGACCTGCCCTTCCGGGTCCGCATGCTGCGTGAAATCAGACACAGCGGCCACGCTATCCGCCCCGGCATCCAGACAGGGGCGCAGGCGCTCAAGCGTAATCCCGCCAATGGCAACCAAAGGCAGATCGCCAATCAGGGCTTTCCATTCTGTCAGGCGCTCTGTGCCCTGCGGGCCAAACGGCATTTTTTTCAGCCGTGTCGGCCAGATGGGGCCAAGGGCTACGTAATCCGGCTTGCAGGCCAGTGCGCGGGTCAGTTCTTCATGGCTGTGGGTGCTGAGACCAAGCCGGATACCCGCCTTGCGAATAGCCTCAAGGTCCGCTGTATCCAGATCTTCCTGCCCCAGATGCAGGTAATCAATCCCCTCAGCGATAGCGATCTGCCAGTAATCATTAAGCACCAGACAGACACCGTGCTTTTTTGCAAAGGCATGGGCTGCGCGAATTTCCGCTAACAGATCCTCCGGGGAGCGGTCTTTGACGCGAAGCTGGATAAAACGTGCTCCAGCACCGCCCAGCCGATCCACCCAGAGCGCGGTATCAACAACAGGATAAATTTTCTGCGGGAGAGAGGTCATGCCAGCAGAGCCTTTCCGGCAACGGGGGTTGAAGGAACAGCCATATCACGCTCTTCCATAGGGTCAGCCGTGCGGGCCAGAACGCCCGCCTGCACAGCAAAACGAAAGGCCTCAGCCATCAGCGAAGGGTCACCGGCCTTGGCCACAGCGGTATTAATCAGCACAGCGTCATACCCCAGTTCCAGCGCCTGCGCCGCGTGGGAGGGCACGCCAATGCCCGCATCCACCACCAGCGGCACATCTGGGAAATGCGCCCGCATGGCCCGCAGGCCAAACACATTGTTCAGCCCCTTGCCGGACCCGATCGGCGCGCCCCACGGCATCAGCACTTCACACCCCACGGCAAGAAGGCGCTCGGCCACCACCAGATCTTCCGTGGTATAGGGGAAGACTTTAAAGCCGTCTTCCGTCAGCACGCGGGCGGCTTCCACCAGCCCGAACACATCAGGCTGAAGCGTATCCAGCTCCCCGATCACTTCCAGCTTGATCCAGTCCGTGCCGAACACTTCACGCGCCATATGGGCCGTCGTGACGGCCTCCTTAACCGTATGGCACCCGGCCGTGTTGGGCAGAACCGGCACACCCAGTTCCTGAATAAGCCCCCAGAACGCCTGCCCGGCCCGCTCTCCGGCAGATTCGCGCCGCAGAGAAACCGTGACCACACCCGGCCGGGCTGCCCTGACGGCATCGCGCAGGATATCGGGAGAGGGATATTGCGCCGTGCCGAGCATGAGCGGCGAGGACAATTCCGTGCCGTAGAAAGATTTGGTCATAGGGTCTTACCCTCCCTGCATGGGGGCAACAATTTCTATCCGCGCCCCATCCCGCAGGACAGTTCTGGCCCGGTAGGGCACCGGCACAAAACTACCATCCATGGCTGTGGCAACCCGTGCCCCGCCGTAGCCGAGTTCATCAATCAGAGCCGCCAGAGTTTTGGCTGAGACCTCATGAGCTTCATCATTGACCACGATCTGCATATGGGTGTTCCCCTTCAAACTCCGCTGCCGGACTAACGCACGTTCCCCCTGTGGAGCAACCGCGTTCAGCCTGCCGTAACCGATGCCTCAAAAATCATGTCCGCCGCCTCCCGCGCCCGCGCGGGGGAGAGCAGAAATCCGTGCCGGTACATCCCGTTGATATAAATATGCCGCCCGTCCCGCACCACGGCTGGCATGTTATCGGGGTAAGACGGACGCAACCCGGTGCCCATTTCCAGAATTTCTGCTTCCGCAAACCCCGGATGCAACGTCCAGACAGCATTCAGCAATTCCGTCATGGAGCGCACGGTCATACCGCCCGCGTTCTCGCTCTCAATCATGGTCGCCCCGACCATAAAGACATGGTCAGCCCGCGGCACAATATAAATGGGAATACGCGGATGCAGCATCCGCACCGGCCTGTGCAGCACAACATCCGGGCACCGCAGCAGGAGCATTTCCCCCCGCACGCCGCGTAAAGGGGCATGCAGGGCGGAGACGGTGTTGCCGACGGTCAGCCCCGTGCAATCCACAATCCAGTCAAATGCCCCCTCATCAGGAGCGTGTGCGCCGTCCAGCACAACCGTGCCGCCCAGAGCCTCCAGCGTCCGGCCGAGTGCCAGCAAAGCCTTGCGCGGGTCCACGTGCCCTTCATCCGCAAAAAACAGCGCTTTATGGAAACGGCCAGCCAGATCCGGCTCAAGAGACGCAATTTCTTCAGTGCCGATCGTCTGAAAATGTGATGTACGCCGCCCGAACCGGGCAATCTCCCCCACATCCCTCGGGGGAGCCAGCACCAGACTCCCTGCCCGCACCACGTCGGGCACATGCGCGGCCCACCAGTCCGCGGAATCGACGGATTGCGCTGTCACCTCTGGGGGAGCTGACTCGGCCTCACACCAGGGGGCCAGCATGCCTCCCGCCATCCATGATGCCCCGGCCCCGATCCGCCCTCCGGACTCGTAAAGCGTGACCTGCGCGCCGCGCTCGGCCAGCGTGACAGACGCCGTCATACCGGCAACACCGGCACCTTTGACCAGAATGCGCGGAGTGCTGTGCATGCTCATCCAATCCTTCCATGTCCACCCGACCGTTCCATCCGGGCTTTCATGTTATAACAAAAGAACGGAGCGAGACTAAAGACCTGTATCATCAAACTCTTGTTCCCGCCCTCTTCACACCCTCTGCCTAGAAGAGCCGCGCGACAAGCACCACCAGCAGGCAACATTCCGTAATCGCCGTGACAATCCAGCGCAGCCCCATATAGCCGCTTGGCAAAGCGCCCGTGCGCCAGCCCTGCCGTTCCAGCAACGCCAGCAGCGGCACCGCCACCGCGAGAATCGCAACGCCTGCCACAGGCATCCACGCAAAAGCCGTGTAAGCGGCAACCCAGCCCACAAAAGCCGGCACCACGCCCAGCACAAGGCGGGTGATATCCGTCCGGTCCGCCCGGCTCGTCACAATGACGGGCGCAGGCTCCAGCGCCAGCCCCCAGTGCACTGCCCCGAAAAAGGCCAGAGACACGGCACAGTAGGAAACAAACGCCATCATCAGATTAGGGATGGGCACGCCGGATGAAAAAAATACGATCCCGCACGCGCAGAGAATCAGGGGGATAAGCCCCGCTATTGCCAGCACCACAGCCACAAACGGTAGTCTCTTCATGAGCCTCGGGCGTGCCTCCTCTGCACGGTTTCAGGTCGTCAACTGGTTGACAGAAAAGCCCAAGAGGCTGCCACTAGCAACTACAGGGAAACGCGCGCCGCCGCGTTTCGTTGAAGCAAGAAGAAAAACAACGCATCTGGGCCAGCCCAGGTCGCCTGAGCCTGAAACGGGAATGAGAAATTATGAGTGCCATTGTCGATATCATCGCGCGTGAAATTCTGGACAGCCGCGGAAACCCGACAGTTGAGGTGGATGTGGAACTGGCCTCAGGCGCTAAAGGCCGAGCTGCTGTCCCCTCAGGTGCATCCACCGGCGCGCATGAAGCCGTTGAACTGCGTGACAAGGACCCCAAACGCTTTGGCGGCAAGGGTGTTCTTCAGGCCATTGAAAACATTGAAAACGAAATTCTGCCGACTCTTCAGGGCGCCGAATCTTCCGATCAGATTGATATCGACAATGCGATGATTGATCTGGACGGCACCCCCAACAAGAGCCGCATGGGTGCGAATGCGATTCTCGGCGTTTCTCTGGCCGTTGCCAAAGCCACGGCGGCTGAACTTGAAATCCCGCTTTATCGCTATGTTGGCGGTGTCTTTGCCCACACCCTGCCCGTCCCGATGATGAATATCGTCAATGGTGGCGAACATGCCGATAACCCGATTGATATTCAGGAATTCATGATTCAGCCGGTCGGCGCGCCGACGGAATCCGATGCCATTCGCTGGGGTGCAGAAATTTTCACGCATCTGAAAAAGGCGCTTCAGGCTGCGGGCCATAACACCAATGTCGGGGATGAAGGTGGCTTTGCCCCGGCCCTGAAATCGGCTGATGAAGCTCTGGGCTTTATTACCCGCGCCGTGGAAGCCGCAGGCTACCGCCCGGGTGAAGATGTGACGTTTGCGCTGGACTGCGCCTCCACCGAGTTCTTCCGTGATGGCAAATACATCATGAAGGGCGAAGGCAAGACCTTCGATTCCGGCGATATGGTCAGCTGGCTGGCTGATCTGACCCGCCGTTACCCCATTGCCTCCATTGAGGACGGTCTGGCGGAAGACGACTGGGAAGGCTGGGCTCTCCTGACGGAAACACTTGGCAAAAAAGTGCAGCTCGTTGGGGATGATCTGTTCGTGACCAACCCTGAGCGCCTGCGTCGTGGCATCAAGGCTGGTGTCGGCAACTCCATTCTGGTGAAGGTCAACCAGATCGGCACGCTGACGGAAACGCTGGAAGCGATCGAGGTCGCCCATAAAGCAGGCTACACAGCCGTTATGAGCCATCGCTCCGGTGAGACGGAAGACTCCATCATCGCGGATCTGGCCGTGGCGACCAATTGCGGTCAGATCAAAACCGGCTCTCTCTCCCGGTCTGACAGAACCGCAAAATACAACCAGCTTATCCGGATTGAGCAGGAACTGGCGACCGCAGCACAGTATGCTGGCCGCTCCATCCTGAAAGCCTGAGTAAGGCACCTTTTTTAAGGGTCGAACCCGTTGAAAAGCCGTGCTCTCCGGAGCGCGGCTTTTTTTATGTCTGCGTTAGCAGAGAGAGCTTCCTGTCCAGAACTTCATGGTTTAGACATAAAGATATGACCAGAATGACACTTTCCGGGGCAGAGGGACGCTAAAACCGTGAAGATAGGCCGCTTTATCAGACGTGCTGTGCGCGCCATTGTTCCCCCTACCGTTTTTCTGGGCATTGCGGTTTATTTCGGCTGGAACGCTACGCAGGGTGACCACGGGATGAAAGCCTATCAGCAGCAGCTTCTCCTGCTGGATCAGGCAAAACAGGCCCAGCAGGATGCCTCAGCCGAACAGATTGCCTGGAAGCGGCGCGTGAATGGCCTGCGGGAACAGTCTCTGGATAATGACACGCTGGATGAACGCGCCCGCGCCATGCTCAATCTGGCCGATAAGAACGATATCGTTGTGCCGTATGACCGGCATGACCCGCTTTACTAAGCGCCAGTCTCACGAGCAGCCAGAACCCCGCAGACCCTCGTCTGGCGGGGTTTTTCTTTGCCCGGCCCAGAGCGCAACGAGCAAGCAGGCATAAAAAAAGCGGCCCCAGAGGGAGCCGCCTTTTTAAATCTCTTACCCGGGAAGGGAGAGATTATTTAATTTTCGCTTCACGGAAGACGACGTGCTTGCGCGCAACGGGATCGTACTTCTTCAGTTCCATCTTACCGGTGTGCGCACGGGCGTTCTTTTTGGTGACGTAGAAGTAACCGGTGTCCGCCGTGGAAACGAGACGGATTTTGATAACATTGGTCTTGGCCATAGCTTCCTCAGCAGAGCATCGTTAAACCCGGCACCACGCCAGAAACGTGGTCGGGTGGTGTTCAAGTGCCGGCAAAATGCGCATACAAGAGCCAAACGTCAAGCATTCTTGCATCATTCAGGCGTGGGAATAGCCGAAAGGAGTAAAAAAACATGCTGGATGTGGCTGTTGCACGTGCCCGAATCCTTGAAAAATTCTCTGCCTGTGGCCTGGAAACCGTCTCACTGGCCGATGGCTGCGGCCGTGTGCTGGCATCCCCTCTGACGGCCCGCCTCTCCAATCCCCCCGTCTCCATCTCCTCCATGGATGGCTATGCCCTGCGAGCGGAAGACGCGCAGGAAGGCGTATCCCTGCGCATTATCGGTGAAGCCCCTGCGGGCCATCCGTCGAGCCTGACTGTGGAAAAAGGCACCTGCCTGCGCCTGTTTACCGGCAGCCAGATCCCCGCCGGGGCTGACATGGTCATGATTCAGGAAAACGTGCGGCGCGAAGGGAATAACGCAACCCTGCTCAGCGCTGGCCGCAAAGGACAATTTATCCGCACCGAGGGGCAGGACTTCCGTAAAGGCGACATTCTGGTTCCCGCCGGTCAACGCATTGGCCCGCGGGATATCGGGCTGGCAGCCGCAGGCGGGCATATCTGGCTCCCCGTATCCCGCCGCCCGCGTATAGGCGTTCTGGCCACGGGGGATGAAATTATTCTCCCCGGAGACCCGGCTGCCCCGGACTCCATCGTCAATTCCGGCGCGTTCATGATCGTGGCACTCCTGAAGTCTCTGGGGGCAGATGCATTTCTGCTCCCCATCGCACGGGATAACGCAGCCTCTCTCTCCGCGGCGATCGGGCAGGCCCATTCGCTGGACCTTTTGGTGACCATCGGCGGGGCTAGTGTCGGCACGTACGATATCGTGCGCAGCACGCTTGAAGCGCACGGGCTGGATCTGAACTTCTGGAAA
The DNA here is from genome assembly GCF_018256955.1 of Acetobacter persici. Classification (NCBI taxonomy): domain Bacteria; kingdom Pseudomonadati; phylum Pseudomonadota; class Alphaproteobacteria; order Acetobacterales; family Acetobacteraceae; genus Acetobacter; species Acetobacter persici. The sequence continues at coordinate 151,862 of NZ_JAERKU010000003.1, read as the reverse complement.
ATTGCCATGCGTCCCGGCAGGCCGCTGATGTTCGGCCAGCTTGGCCACACCCCCGTTATTGGCCTGCCGGGTAATCCGGTGGCAGCGCTTGTATGCAGTCTGGTGTTTATTGCCCCGGCCCTGCGCAAGCTGCTGGGGCTGCCTGTTCCGGATGAAATGGAAACAGAACCCGCCCTGCTCGGGTCGGATATCGCGGAAAATGATCAGCGGCAGGATTTTGTGCGGTGCCGCCTGACTCCGCAGGCTGACGGACAGCTTCCGCTTGCCACTCCGTTCAGCTCACAGGATTCCGCTCAGCTCAATATTTTTGCCCAAAGTCAGGCTCTTCTGATCCGCGCCCCGTTTGCCCCGGCAGATAAAGCCGGAACACCCTGCCGTATTCTGCGCCTGCCCTGAGGCCTTTCAGAACGACACGCTGGAATGCAGCCCAAAAATCGCTTCATCTTTCACCCTGCGGCCTGCGGTATCCAGCACCCCGCCGCTGGGTGAGAGCATCCCCTGCAAATCAGGCTGGATCAGCAGCCAGCGTGTAGCCTGAAACTGGTACGTCAGTTCCAGATGGTATTCCGCATGCTGGGCCAGCGTCCCTGCGCGCCGCTCTGCACGGCGCAGTACAGGACTGGCCTCGCCATAACCAAAGCCAAGAGCCAGCACATCATCCGCGCGCTGGAAGGGCGCGTTGAGCACAAGCCCCGCATCCACAGCATTGGCAATCTGGTTACGATTTGCAGGGGGGGCCCATGTTGCCCGCACAAAGCCCGCGAGCGTCTGCACGCCAGACAGGCTGGCAAGCTCCTGATCCGCCACAGCATATAAAGTCCAGTTGCCTTTATGCCGCACAGAAGAATCGGCCTGATCCGGAAAGCGGCCCGTATCCCCATAGCCGCCCAGCTTATAGGTGCCGTCCCGCCCCCAGAGCTTTGTGTGGTACTGCGCTTCCAGAAACATCAGCACGCCGGTGCCAAAATGGAACCGGGTGCCACTTGGGTCCTGATTCTGGTTCCACGGATCTGCCTCATTCAGGAAACTGGCCCCGATCGGGTTATCATCCGCAACCGCCGCCAGAACCGTCCAGTCATGGGACAGAGCATATTTGAGCCGGAGTGCAGGCGTGCCCAGCGGTGCGGCAGGCCCCTGATCATACAGGTTATTATCCGGCACCATAGGCCAGGAAAATGAGGCGTTCATGAACTGCTGAGCGCCGTCACTCCCCATAAAATCATGGCTGAGGTCCAGCTTGCCAAGCCGCAGGTCCAGCTTGTCATGATCAAAGGTCTGACCATACCAGACCTCATAAAGCCGGAGATTGATATCCGCCTCAATCCCCGAGACCTGATTGAACACATACAGCGGCTGATTGCTGAAGGGATGCCCGCGAATATCCACGCCACTGATCCCGAGAGTGCCGAGCGGCAGATGCGTCAGACGGCCAAGGTCCAGCGAGAGCTGGCCCGTCGTCACCCCGATATAATTATTGGAGGGCTGGCTTCCGCCAACCGGAATAGCCCAGAATTCATTCTGGTCCGTGAGCTGAAAATCCACACCATGCTCAGCGAGAGTACGGCGCACACCGCCCCAGTCCTGCGTCAGACGGTCTTTAAAACTGAACGCATCCTCGCCAGACTGTGCATCCTGCGCTCCGGCCGGAGCCACATTCAGGGTCAGGCAGGCGCAGAACGCTGCCGGAACTGTGATAATTTTTCTAAACACAAAACCTGTTCAAAATTACTATGCTACCGGCTGAAAGAACGGCTCCGGGTCCTGTGGCCAATAGCAACCGCCACCCGCTTAAATCGCCATACTGCAAAGCAACAGGCCCGCAACGGACCCTTCTGTTCCACAACTTTACAGGCCCCGCAAAAAATACAGAAGCGCTTTTGATATGACCGAATAACCCCTTGACCCAAAAAGAGAACTTATGTAGAACAAAGTCTTATAAATACAAAAACGATCATCTGCTCCGGGGTGCCGCAATGCTGACGCGCAAACAGCACAAACTGCTTCTTTTTATTGATTCCCACCTCAAGCAGACGGGTTTTTCTCCTTCTTTTGATGAGATGAAAGAGGCCATGGGCCTGCGCTCCAAATCCGGTATCCACCGCCTGATTTCCGGGCTGGAGGAGCGCGGTTTTCTGCGCCGCCATCATCACCGCGCCCGTGCGCTGGAAGTCATCCACCTGCCGGAAATCATGCCTGCGTCCGAGACTCTCCCCGCCAACGTCGTGCGCGGTGATTTCTCCCGCCCGCAGACAGCGGCACTAAAAATCCCGCTTTATGGCCGCATTGCCGCCGGTCTGCCCATTGAGGCAATGGCCGAGACCGACACCTTTCTGGATATCCCCAAAGATATGGTTGGCTCAGGCGATTACTACGCTCTGGAAGTCACTGGTGATTCCATGATTGAGGCCGGAATTATGGACGGCGACCACGTTATCATCCGCCGCACGGAAGACGCCGAGAACGGGCAGATTGTCGTGGCGCTGATTGATAATAGTGAAGTCACACTCAAGCGCCTGCGCCGTAAAGGCAACACGATCGCGCTTGAACCCGCCAACCCACGCTATGAAACGCGGATTGTCCCGGCGGAGCGCCTGCATATTCAGGGGCGTCTGGCTGGGCTGATCCGCCAGTATCACTAAAGCGCCGCTTGTGCGGCAACCTCACCAAGCGACATGTCTTAGACGCAAGGATTGAGACCAGACCTGAGAAGGAGGGCGTGATTTTGATATCACGCCCTCCTTCTCACTCACACACTCTCCCTGCCTCCACAGACGGCATCCCATGAGGGAATGAGCCCGCTCAGCGTGCGCACCGTCTCCGGTGTAACAGCCTCCTGTTGTGGCAATTCAGCTAGAATCCGCACCTGCCCTTTTTCTTCAATCGTTTTGCGATTCTCAGGGTTGAGTGGCCCGCTCAGCACCACCCCGGCAACAGCCAGACCTCTGGCCCGCATGGCCTCCAGACTGAGCAACGTATGGTTGAGTGTACCCAGCCCGCTGCGAGCAACCAGCACCACCGGCAGCCCCCAGCGTTCTGCCAGATCAAGCATCATCAGCGTATCCGTGGCAGGCACCATCAGGCCGCCCGCCCCTTCCACCACCATCGGGCGTTCCGGGTTCTGCAACGGCAAAGCCAGAAGGGCCGGGTCAATTTCCGCCCCTTCTGCCTGTGCTGCGGCAAGGGGGGAGAGAGACGCCTGATAGGCTCCGGCGGGAGGAATACAGTCCTCCGGCAGACAACCACTCAGTTTTATAACGGTCGCAGTATCCCCTTCTTCATCCGCCAGCCCGCTTTGCAGAGGCTTCCAGTACAGGGCGTTCCATGCCCGCACCAGGCAGGCAGACGTCAGCGTTTTCCCCACGCCGGTATCCGTTCCGGTGACAAACACCCCGGCTCTTAGAGGTTTTTGAAAACAGCCGTACGCCAGATGCCAGGTAGCCAGAGCGCCGCTCGCATCAAAGCGTGCCATCACCCGCCGCAGGTCTGCCGGGGAGAACGCCGCGACACCCTCCCGCGGGACGGACGCTCCGGTTGCCTTCAGATGCCTCACAAAGGCGAGTCCGCTTTCAAAAGGCTGAACACAGCGCTCCGCCACCCACCGCCCCGCACACAGGCGGGGCTGCCACCCCTGCACGGTCCGGGCTTCCGGGTACTCCGGCGTGCCTGCCACAAGCCCTTCTGCCGCGCAGGCATTCTGCCATTCCGCAAATGTGCCATCCAGCAAGGTTGAAACCGCAATCACGCCACCGGGCGTCAGGCGCTCGGCCAGTGTTTGCAGAACAGCGGCGGGTTCGGCCAGCCACTGAAAGACCAGATTGCCGCAAATCAGATCAAACGAGCCCGCAACATCAGGGCGCGCGGCATCCATCTCACAAAACTGCACACGCTTCCCGACACGGTTGCGGGCACGTTCCAGCATCTTGGGGGCAATATCTGTCGCAATCAGTTCAGCCTCAGGCCACGTGTCATGCAGCATCTGCGTCAGAAAGCCAGTGCCACATCCCACTTCCAGAATACGGCGTGGCGCTTTGCCGGCCAGCCGGAACTGTAACAAGTCAAACAGCCGCCGCGCCGCCACACGTTGCAGCAGTGCCGCCGCGTCATAGCCTTCAGCAGCATCAAAACTGTGCTGAATACGGGTCTGTCGGGAATGGGCAGAACAGTCAGTCATAAATTTTCCAGCATCTGTAGGGTCATGCGCCGGATGGCCTCGGCGCAGATATCGGGGTGCGTCTGTGGCAACATGTGTCCTCCCTCTGCCTGCCAGCTGATCGGGAGGTCTGGCGGCAAGGAGGCGCGTGTCATGTCCGGGCTGACAATCGGATCCTGCCCTCCGGCCAGAATACTGACCGCACCCGGCACCCCTGCCAGACGCGACAGAACGGGGCGCATATCCAGCGTCCTCAAATCTGTCAGCCCCTCCTGCAAGGCCTCTTGACACACCATTTCAGAGGGGACCGGGCCTGCTCCGCAGCGGACCCGAAAATCCATCACCACCTGAGCCGGATTCCGCATCAGCCCCGCCTGCATCCGTGTCAGCACACGCGGGGAAATACCCTGTAAAAACCCCTCCCCGGCGGCAAAACGCCCAAAGGCGTTGATACCGAGAAAGCGGCTTCCCTCTGGCCAGTTTCCACGCGCAAGAAGCCAGAGAAACCCCAGAGAATGCCCCACAGCCAGAACAGGATGTGGGCCGCTCCGCAGAGCCTCGACCTGTCTCTGCGCCTCGTGCTGTGAGGCCCCAAAATATCCAAGGTCCGGCAGACAGGCCTCGGGCTGGCCAAGTGCCTTTAAGACTGGCTTCCACACATCCGGCCCAAAGCTCCAGCCATGCACAAAAAGCAGCTGCGGCGCAGTCATGGCCGTTCGCCTACAGGATAATCCGCCACCGCCGCACACAACACCTCAGCAAGCTGATCAACCTGCGCTGCCGTGTGATTCCCGTGCAGCACAACCCTCAGGCGACACCCTCCCGGCGGCACCGTAGGCGGGCGGATGGCAATTGCCAGAAAACCGGCGTCTTCCACCTTGCGCGAAAGCGCGAGTGCGGTCTGTTCACGCCCTACCACAACCGGGACAATCTGGGTGGAGGATGGGCCAGTCTCCAGCCCCACAGCCTTCATATGCTGCCGGAACCGCTCCGCCAATGCTGCCACATGCTGCCTTGTGGCTTCCATCTGCGGCAACAGCTCAAGCGCAGCCTCCACCGCCCCCAGCACCAGCGGAGAGGGCGCTGTGGAATAAATATAACCGGACCCTTTGTTCACCAGCCAGCGGCACAGCGCGGAAGATGAGGCAATAAATGCCCCCATCCCCCCCAGCGCCTTGCTGAAGGTGCCTATGATCACATCCGCCTGTCCGTCCGCGATCCCTTTCCCGTCCGGCCCCAGAATACCGGTGGCATGAGCTTCATCCACACACAGCAAGGCATCATACCGGCGGGCCAGTACGCCCAGAGCCGCCATGTCCGCTCTGTCCCCATCCATGCTGAAGACGCTCTCTGTCAGGATGATCTTCAGGCCCGGACCATCAGCCTTCCGCAGCAGGCTTTCCAGATGCGCCATGTCATTATGCCGGAAGCGCACCGGCTGCACGCCCGCTGCAGCACAGCCATGATAGAGGCTGGCGTGAATAAATTTATCAACCATAACCTGAGGCGGTGCCCCCGTCGCAGCGAGCGAGATCTGGGCAAGGGCTGGCACCAGAGTCGCATTCGCCTGCCAGCCGGAAGAAAAAATGCAGGCCGCTTCCATCCCCTTCAATGCGGCAAGCCGGGCTTCCAGCGCCACCATGCCGGGCGCTGTACCTGTCACCAGCCGGGATGCGCCGGAGCCAGTTCCGTATCGCCCGGCCCAGATCAGAGCGCGCTCCCGCAGCAGCGGGTGCGCCCGCAGACCAAGATAATCATTGGAGGAAAAATCAACCAGAAGGGTGCCGTCTTCTCGCTCCAGAATGCCATCGGCTCTGGGTTGAAGGCTGCGCGGCGTCCGGAGACGCCCCTGTTCGGCCAGTTCCTCCAGCCCATGCTGGAAAAGATGATCAAACCGCGTCATGAAGCGAGTGGTGCCGGAGCCGGGACCGCCGGTCAATCACCTAAGCAGGAGTTCTCGCGCAATGTCCGCCCCCCAGAAGCCCCATATGCCCGCGCCCCCCGCTCCCGCCCGGCAGCCGGAACAGGCAACCGCATCGTCCTCACCCGTCATGCCAGACTGGTACCAGCAGGGGCTCCCGCATATCTGGCTGCCTTACAGCCAGATGAAAACCGCTCCGGCCCCTCTGGCCGCCCGCAGCACCCACAATGCCCGCATTCAGCTTACGGATGGCCGGGAACTGGTGGACGGCGTGGCCGCATGGTGGACAGCCTGCCACGGTTATAATCACCCCCACATCCACGCCGCCGTTACAGCACAGCTGGGCACCATGCCGCATGTGATGTTCGGCGGGATGGTGCATGAACCCGCCTTACGTCTGGCAAGCCGCCTGTGCGCCATGCTGCCGGGAGATCTGGATCGGGTCTTTTTTACCGATTCCGGTTCTGTCGCGGTGGAAGTCGCCATGAAAATGGCCATTCAGTACCGCCTGAACACCGGGGAGCCGAAACGCACCAAAATGCTGGCCTTCAAAGGCGGATATCATGGCGACACACTTGCCACCATGTCCGTCTGTGACCCGGAAGAAGGCATGCACCACCTGTATGGCGATGTGCTGGCTCATCATATCATCGCCCCGCTGCCACAGGATGAGGACAGCACCGCAGCTTTTTTCCAGCTTCTGGACGAGCACGCCCATGAGCTGACTGCCATCATCACCGAGCCTCTGGTGCAGGGTGCGGGGGGCATGCTGTTCCATTCCCCCACTGTGCTGCGCACGCTGCGCGAGGCCGCAGACCGTTACGGCCTCCTGCTCATTCTGGATGAAATTTTTACCGGCTTTGGCCGCACCGGCACGATGTTTGCCTGTGAACAGGCCGACATTGTGCCGGATATCATCACCCTCTCCAAAGCTCTGACAGGCGGCACCATGGCGCTGGCCGCCACCGTTGCCCGCCCGCATGTGTTTGAGGCCTTTCTGTCCGACAGCCCGGACCACGCTCTGATGCACGGGCCGACCTTTATGGCCAATGCTCTGGCCTGCGCCTGCGCCAATGCCTCGCTGGACTTATTTGAAACCGAACCCCGACTGGCACAGGTGGCCACCATTCAGGCGCATCTGACAGAAGCGCTTGAACGCTGCCGCACGCTGCCGGGCGTTAAGGACGTCCGCGTTCTGGGGGCCATTGGCGTTGTGGAACTGGAAAAAATTGCCAATCCGGACGCTCTGCGGCAACGCTTTATTGCGGAAAATGTGTGGATCCGCCCGTTCCGCTCAATCGTCTACCTCACCCCGGCCTTCACCATCCCACCGGAAGATCTGCGCACGCTGACCGATACCATCTATCGCGTTCTGTCTACGGAAAACTGAAAACCACAGCACAGGAGCCACAGCAGATTGTCTGCCTGTGGCTGTGGCTGTGGCTGTGGCTGTGGCTGTGGCTGTGGCTGTGGCTTAACAGAACCTTCAGATTCACAGCCAAAAAAAACAACAGATTTCATTAAAAAACAAAATCTTATGAAACGTTATTCATCCCACAACGCAGATGCTTTATCGTCCGCTTCCCGTGCATCCACCCAGACACAGCGCCCATCATGATAGCGCTCACATTTCCAGAATGGTGCTCCGGTTTTAAGGCGATCAATAAGAAAATTGGTGCCCGCAAGCGCTTCCGCCCGATGCGCGGAAGACGTCCCGACAAACACGATGGGGGCACCCACAGGCAGCGTGCCAACGCGATGGATCAGTGTGCAGCCCGTCAGGCTGAAACGTCGCACCGCTTCATCCGCCAGCGCCGTCAGCACTTTTTCTGTCATGCCGGGATAATGTTCCAGCGTCAGGCTTTCCAGCCCATCCGGCCCGTCCCGCACTTGCCCCATAAAAACGCTGATACCGCCAATAGAACGGGACCCGGCTGAAAGGCGGTCCATTTCCGCCCCCATATCAAAAAGCTCAGGCTGGACAAGAACGCGCAGCACGCCCCTAGCCCCCGGTCATCGGCGGGAAAAATGCCAGTTCATCACCGGGCTTTACAGTATCCTGAAACGTCGCAAGCGTCTGGTTAATGGCAACACGGATACGTGGTGCGGCAGCAAAAACCGTATCCAGCGTGGCATCCTTCTGACGCAGTTCGGTAAGAAATGCCTCTACCGTGACAGACGGCTCTGACAGACGGACAGTCTCCCTCTCCCGCCCCATCTGCTCACGCAACGCAGCGAAATAGAAAATTGTGACGTCCTGCGCCATAGCGATGTCCTTGCTTTTTCTCGTATCAGGCGGCCTGTGCCGCGCCCCGGCGCCGTCAGGGGCGCGGGGTGGCCGGAGCCTGCGTCTTTTTTGCCTGCGTGGTCGTCACAGACCCGTCCGGGTGGATCAGCGTCACGGTGCCGTCACCATTCGGAATTTCAATGGTGGAGGCAGATCCGCGCTGCACACCGTATTTAGAGGCCGCATCCGGTTCGGCATCCGGAAGCTTTCCGGTCACGGACTGAGACGTATCAGGCTGGCCATCCGGCTCGCCCACGCTCATTTCTCCGCCATCAGGCAACTGCGAGCCACCCCCATTGGACGCACCGCCCAGAATGGTGCCAATACGGTCCTTCTCAACGTCTTCCAGAGTAGGCAGTGGTGCCGGCGGCCCTGGCCAGATATTCCCGCCTGCGGGCAGGAGTGGGGTTTCCGCGGTGGAATATCCACGCACCCGACGCATGTTGAGGTTTTCACCGCCCGGCGCATTCGGGTTCGCGCCCGGCAGGGTTGCGGTATCGGTCACAAATTTCCCGAACCCGGAACAGCCGCTCAAAACCAGACATATTCCAACAAGAGCGGATTTCCGCATCACCTGACTCCGCTAACCATGACACCATGCAGGCAAAACAGAGATACCTGCTGCGGCAAAACTATGCCGCCTAAAGCTTAAATACCGGTTTGCGGAAGGGATACAAGCCGAGGAACGCCATTTGAGACTTATGAGACACACCGTGCGAGGGTTTCAAACGCCTCTTCACGAGAGATTAACGTGCCGCAGCCCGGTTGTCAGATAATCCCAGCCCGTGATCAGCGTAAGAGCCGCTGCAATCCACAGCAGAACAGCGCCAATCAGCGCCACGGGCAGCCAGGGCATCCCCAGCAGAACACCTGTGCCGTCCCCTGCCAGCAGAAACCCGATTGCTGTCATCTGGAAGCCGGTTTTCCATTTTGCGAGGCGCGTCACCGGCAGGCTGGCCCGGCGTTCCGCCAGATATTCCCGCATGCCGGACACCAGAATTTCCCGGCACAGAATAATGATGGCAGGCCACAGGCTGAAATAGGCCATGCGGCCCAGCCCGGCCAGCACCATCAGGCAGGCCCCCACCAGCAATTTATCTGCAATGGAATCAAACATCCGGCCGAAGTCAGACAACTGATGCCGGGAACGAGCCAGCTTGCCGTCAAAATAATCCGTCACCCCGGCAAGAATGAACAGGAAGCAGGCCAGCGCATCCGTTTGCGGAGACCCCCATGCGGCAAAAAGCACCACAATCGGGATCGCCACGATACGCGAGATGGTCAGAACATTCGGCAGATCTGTCAGCATTGGCGGGATGCTAGCCTATTTCCCGCGGAGCTGAAATGGTTTCTGGCGTCTGCTTTTCACCACTCACCCAGAAGTTTAGTGCAGGGCTGAAAACCGGGGTCAACCCGGCGTCCAGTCCGGGTGAAAATGCCCGTAAACCGCCCTGGCTGTCTCCCGGTTGATCCCCGGTGCCGATTCGAGTTCCGGCAACCCGGCCTGTTTGACCCCACGGGCCGAGCCAAACGTGTTGAGCAGCATCTTTTTCCGCGCAGGCCCAACACCCGGAATATCATCAAGCTCGGACGTCACCAGCGTTTTGGAACGCCCGGCCCGGTGCGTGGTAATGGCAAAACGATGCGCCTCATCGCGCAGGCGTTGCAGGTAGTAGAGAACCGGGTCCCGTGGTTCGAGCTGGAACGGCGCTGCATCCCCGGTATGGAACCACTCCCGGCCCGCATCGCGGTCCGGCCCCTTGGCAATGCCCACCAGCTTGACACCCGTTACACCAAGATCATCCAGCACGCCGCGCACGGCGGAATATTGCCCTGCCCCGCCGTCAATCAGCAGAACATCGGGCCAGTTGGACAGATCGCCTTCCGCCGCTTCCTTCAACGCCCGCCCGAAGCGACGCTCCAGCACTTCCCGCATCATGCCAAAGTCATCACCGGGTGTGACGGGGCCTTTGATCAGGAACTTACGGTACGCCCTGCGGTCAAACCCCTCTGGCCCGCCGACAATCATCACGCCATAGGCATGGGACCCCATGATGTGGCTGTTATCATAGACTTCAATCCGCTCAGGGGGCGCATCCAGCCCCAGCACGCGCGCCACGCCCTCCAGAAGTTTCGCCTGCCCGGCACTTTCCGCCAGTTTGCGGTGCAGCGCATCCCGCGCATTGGCGACGGCATGGTCCAGCACCTGCTTTTTCTCACCCCGCATAGGGTGCAGAATTTCTACCTTCCGCTCACGCCGCAGCGTCAGGGCTTCAGCCAGCAGGGCTTCTTCCGGCAACTCATGATTAACCAGAACCTGTGCCGGGCATGGCTTATCGTCATAAAACTGCGCAATGAAGGCGGCGAGAATATCACCCGGTTCCTGGTCCTGCGTATGCGCCGGGAAGAAGGACCTGTTGCCGTTATTGCGTCCGCCGCGGATGAAAAACACCTGTATGCAGGCCTGTCCGGCTTCCTGCCAGATGCCAAACACGTCCGCATTTTGCAGAGAGGCCGGGTTTATGACGCTCGAATCCTGCATCTGCGCCAGTGCACGAATTCGGTCCCGCATGGTGGCCGCGCGCTCAAAATCCAGCGCCTCGGCCGCCCGGTGCATCTCGGCACTCATCTCTTCCCGCAGAACGTGATCCTTGCCGGACAGAAAGTCCCGCGCCTGCTCAACCAGCTTTGCGTAATCGGCCTGATTAATCCGGTCCACACACGGGCCGGAACAGCGTTTGATTTGATACAGTAAGCAGGGGCGAGAGCGGCTGTTAAACACGGAATCGGCGCAGGAGCGTAGCAGAAAAACCCGCTGGAGCAGGTTAAGCGTCTGGTTAACTGCCCATGCGGACGCAAACGGCCCCCACAGGCTGGCCCCTTTCACCGGCTTGCCGCGGTGTTTGGCAATCTGCGGAAATGCGTGTGCATCCGTGAGCATCAGCCAGGGGTAACTTTTGTCATCCCGCAGAAGGATGTTGTAGCGGGGCTTCATGCGCTTGATGTAGTTGGCCTCAAGCAGCAGCGCCTCGGCCTCGGTATGCGTCGTGACAATCTCCATGGAGGCTGTCTCGGACACCATGCGCCGCAGGCGTTCAGGCAGGCGATTAACCTGCGTGTAGGATGTCACCCGTTTTTTAAGCGCCAGCGCCTTGCCGACATAGAGAACATCCCCCTTCTCGCCCAGCATGCGATACACACCGGGAGAGAGCGGCATGGTTTTGAGCGCCTCCCGGATAACCTCCACCCCCTTCAGCGGGGTGGCAGGCCTGTTTTCTCCGGCGTCCGGCGTAGTCGCGTTTGGGGAATTTTCAGATGTCATCAGGCGCTCTTTCGAGAAAATAATTTCATCCACTGATTTTGTGGATAAGTCTGTGGATCAGCCGGGCTTGACACCCCGAAATCCGCAGATTTCCCGTGCTCCTGACGCATTGCATATTTTTTAGCCAAACAAAGCAACCTATTGATTTAAAACAACTTTATATCGCATGTTGCGTAACCACTCCGCCACACCCGCAGACTTTATGGAAAATAAAGTCTGTCAAGGGTGGAAGTGGACAAATGCCCTAAAAATCCGGCTGTGGTTTTCAGCCAATTGTCCCGGTTTGTTCTGCCACGGCCTCCGCCTGCCCCAGCAGACGCATGAAGTTTCCGCCCCAGAACGCCGCAATCTCACTTCTGTCATACCCGCGGCGCAGGAGTTCCGCCGTCAGGTTCACCCCCTGCGTGGCGTTCTGCCAGTCCGCCAGCGAACCGCCGCCATCAAAGTCTGATGAAATCCCGACATGCTCCACGCCAATGCGGCGCACCACATAGTCAATATGGTCCACAAAATCGGCCACACCGGCTGAACGGGGCGCCTCGCCGTCGCGCGGTTTCAGGAACGCAGGCATGGCGGTAATCTGGATTACGCCGCCGCTGGCCTTTAACGCATCCAATTGTTCATCATCCAGATTGCGCGGGTGGTCACACAAGGTCCGCACACAGGAATGGCTGGCCACAACCGGCACAGCGGACGCCGCGACGGCCTGCAACATGGTCTTTTTAGACGCGTGCGAGACATCAATCAGCAGACCAAGGCGGTTCATGTGCCGCACAGCCTCACGCCCCAGAGCAGACAGTCCGCCGTGGTTTTCCGGCTTATCGCCCAGACTGGGGCGATGCACCGCCGCATCTGCCAGCGCATTATGTCCGTTATGGGTCAGCGTGACATACCGAGCACCTCTGGCCCGGAACTGCGCCAGAACGGCCGGGTCATCCCCCATGGCGTAACCATTTTCCACGGCCGGAATAACGGCCAGCACGCCTGCTTGATATGCGGCCTCAATTTCCGCCACCGTGGAGCAGACACGTGCCGTAACGCCGTTCTGGCTGCCCTGCATCCCGTTGATCACATCCAGCATGGCCAGACACTGCGCCTGTGCCTCCGCATGCCCTTCGGCATCTACCTTTGCCTGCGCGATATAGGCCACAAAGCACCCGGCGGACATGCCGCCCTTCTGCATTTTGGGCAGATCAACCCGGCGGGCCTCCGTATCCTCAAAGGCGTCTCCCCGGTCCGGCCAGGGGATATCAATATGGCTATCCAGCGTGAACAGCGCGCGATGCAGCGCCTCGGCTTCGGCGGAAGGAGCAGGAGTCTGGCCCGTATGAGCCTGTGAGGAAGACGTCATGAGAGAAAAATGGTCCTGTCAGTCAAGATTACAAGGCGCACGCCCCGCCGCGCCTTTGCTTTATATGTGGCTGTTTTTTCTTGCTCCGCAAACCCGGATGCGCAATGGCTCATGCCCATGCGACTTGTGACATGGAACATCAATTCCCTCCGCCTGCGCCTGCCCCGGCTTGATGATCTGGTGGCCGCACTGGCCCCCGATATCATCTGCCTGCAGGAAACCAAGGTACCAGACCCGCTCTTTCCGGAAGAGGCCGTACGGGCTCTGGGCTTTGAGCATCTGCATTATAAAGGGATGAAGAGCTACAACGGCGTGGCCATTCTCTCCCGCCATCCCATCACCCCGGTGGAGAATCTGCCGGGCTGGTATGGCAAGGAAGATTGCCGCCATGTGGGGGCTGTCATCAGCACACCCTCCGGCCCGGTGGAACTGCATGATTTTTATGTGCCTGCGGGCGGTGACATTCCGGACCCGGACACCAACCCCAAATTTGCGCACAAACTGGCCTTTGTGGAGGAAGTGACCGAGTGGTTTGCTGGCCGCAAGCCCGAACGCGCCATTCTGGTAGGGGACCTGAATATCGCTCCGCTGGAACATGACGTCTGGAGCCACAAGCAACTGCTCAAAATCGTCAGCCATACCCCGCCCGAGACCGAGCGGTTAAACCGCTGGCTGGAAACCGGCTTTGTGGACGCCATGCGGCATTTTGTCCCGCCGCAGGAAAAACTTTATACATGGTGGTCCTACCGCAACCGGGACTGGCAAAAATCCAACAGGGGCCGCCGACTGGACCATGTGTGGGTCACCCCCGATCTGGTGCCGAACCTCAGCGGCATGACCGTGGTGCGGGAAGCGCGTGACTGGGTCAGCCCTTCCGACCATGTGCCCGTGATGGTTGATTTCCAGTTTTAAGCCAGCCTTATCCTTGAAGAGAGCCGTTCCCGGCCTCTCTTCAAGGTCCCTCTGCCGTCCATGCACCCACCTCAGTAGCGATACTGCCAGAGCAGCCCCACGCTGCTGCCGGGGTCATTTTCCGGGGTGGTAAAGCCCGTCACGTTGCCGCCCGTGCCGACTGTGGTGTTCAGCTTGAGATGTTTGGTCAGGTCAACTTGCACCTGCGCCTGTGTGCCAGAGCCAGAGGTCGCCTGCTTGGCCCCCACATACACGCCGCGCATCACATATTTCCCGGCTTCCACCGTGGTACCGCCATTCCCCACGCCAGACCCGCCACCAACGGCCAGACGGTCCAGATGCAGGGTTTTGCGCAGGGTGCCCATCGGGTCAAACGTCGTCACACCCGTCAAGGTCGCCAGTGCCGTGCCAAGTTCCACCATCTGGGTGGAGGAGAGAGAGTGCGCATCCGTGCCAAACAGCAGCATGGCCAGAACCTGATCCTGCGGCAGAGACGGGATGGATTCAAAGCTGATTTTCGGCGCGCTGGCATAGCCGCCCACCTTCAGCATCGCTGTTTCCCCGTTCACGGCGCGGTCTGCTTCAAAGTCCAGCGTGGGGTCCAGCTTGTGGTCCACGCTGCTGCCGTTAAAGGCCACGCGCCCCTTGGTGAAGTTGAGGGAAATCCCCGCCAGATCAAAATTCCCGCGCTTGAGGTCAAACCCACCGCTGACGAGAGGAGCCGTACTGGTGCCTTTTACCTTCAGTCTGCCAGCCATTTCCGCATCCAGACCATGCCCGCGCACAAAGAATTTACCCGGCGATGTCAGTGTCAGATCCAGTCCGATCACGCTGGCCGTCGCGCTTGTGGTTGCGGCTTTCTCAGCCTCTGTTTTGTCACCCGGGCGCACAACATCCAGCCGCGCGACAGACGACGGCAGGGAGTTGGGGATATTGATTTCCACTTTCCGCAGATCAACGTTGCCGACCACATCCATCCGGCCTGCCGCCTGACCTTTAATGGTCATGTCCGAATTCATGATGGCCGTAATCAGATCACTGGAGACCGGCCGCGCATCCCGCGCCACAAAATGAATATCGACCGGCAGACCGGGCGCCAGCACACCAACTGAGCCCGTCACACCCATCGTGCCGTCGCCCGCTTTGGCGGTCAGATTCTGGATAACAATGCTGTTGCCCTGCCCGACAATACGCCCGTTGATGGCGGACAGATGCACGCCCTGCGCAAAATCCTGAAACTCTGCGTTTTGCAGGTCTACGGTGCCTGCAATCCGGGGAGCCGCCAGCGTGCCCTCCGCCTGCAAGGCCAGTTGTACCTGCCCCAGAGCCTGCCGCGCCTGCGCGCCCAGATAGCCATTGGCAATGGCCAGATCCAGATGCCCGCTAGTCCGCAGACTGATCGGCCCGGTGCTGGTCAGCGGCGCTGTGCCATTTACACCCAGCGCCAGCTTTGCCCCGGCATCCGCCTGCATTCTGACTTTGGCGGATGTCCCGGCCAGATCAGCCGTTGCATCCAGATGCAGCGGCGGCAGAGACGCCGCGGCAGAGGCACCCTGCATCCGCAAACCATTCCCCGACAGATGCACCTGCCCCTGCGGGCGCTCCATCGTGCCGCTTACTTTGGCCTGCATCGCAAGCGTTCCCTGCGCATGCAGGTCAGGCATAAAGGGGTGCGCCAGTGCGGGTGTCAGATTCCGCACATCCACCGTGGCCACAAGTGTGGGCTTGATACGGCCTGCAATATCCGCCGTTGCCGGTTCCGCCCCCTGCGTTCCCAGCGTCACCCGCAGCCGGTCCACCCCCATGGTCTCCCCAAAGGAGATAAGGGCCGGAGCCAGAAGCCGCAGATTTTCCTGCTTTGCCGTTGCCGCAAGCTTTTGCAGACGCACCTGTTTGGCAGGCAGGTTCAGCAGAGCGGCCGTATCGAGAGAAAGCGGGCTGCCAGACCATGTGGCCGGGCCGATCTGGGCCGTCAGCGCCATCGCATTGTCCGGCCCTCTGGCCGTTACCCGCGCCTGCCCGGTCATTCCTGCCGCAGCAAGGCCACCGAGCTTCAGGGTAAGGTCCGCGTCAGGGTGGGCTGCCGGGTCTTTCACCGTCCCGGCCAGAGAGAGCGTGCCAATTCTGGCCTGCGGCATAGCCACATTGCCATCCAGTTTTAACGCGACCAGCGGCTTCTGATTAAGCTGTGTGGTTTTAACGGATGCCGCCAGCGCGCCGGAAATCGGCTGACCGATGACGTCTTTCAGGTCTGCCAGACGCCCTATTTTGACATCCAGCGTGCCCAGCGGAACAACCTCACCCGCCGCCAGAGACAGTGCGCCTTGCCCCTGCACGCTGTT
The DNA here is from genome assembly GCF_018256955.1 of Acetobacter persici. Taxonomy (NCBI): domain Bacteria; kingdom Pseudomonadati; phylum Pseudomonadota; class Alphaproteobacteria; order Acetobacterales; family Acetobacteraceae; genus Acetobacter; species Acetobacter persici. Next base: position 135,577 of record NZ_JAERKU010000003.1, on the reverse strand, counting down.
CCATGAGAGTTTTTTCAGATCAATCTGGCGCGCACCCGTCTCATCCTGCGCCAGCGCAACATTCAGCAGCAGCGGCGCACGATTGACCGACCCATGCGCTTCAACCGTTCCCGCAGGAGCGGACGGCAGATGCGCCACATCCGCATCCAGCACCACCTGGCCACGGGACATGGTTGCCGTGCCGGGGTCCCCTTCCAGATGGAGCTTAGCGGCAAAATCCTGCATCAGCCCTTTGGCCGAGAGCGCAAGCGTGACACCGCCCCGCAGGGAGGGCAGCGCCCGGGCCAGATCCGGCAGCGCCAGAGTGGATGTCACATCCAGATCCTGCCCGGTATTCACCCGACCCTGCGCCTTGAGGTGCAAGGCCTGCCCGTCGACAGTCAGGGACGCCAGATCAATCTGCTGCCCGGCAGCCTGCGCGGCAGGTTTATCCGACTTTTTCGCCCCCTCGGTCTGCTTTGCCTCCGCACCGGAACCCGCAACACCTGACGGGACAGGCTGTGCCGCATCTGGCTGTTTCGGCGTGACGGCGGGAGTGTGCGCAGACGCAGAGGCATCCGGGGCCGATGCCGGAGCGGAGGCCGAAGAAACTGAAGCGGCAGCCCCCGGTGCTGTATTGGGCCGCATAGTGGCTGCCAGCGCAAACGTGCCTTTGGGGCCGATCAGCCCCACGGCCTGCGGCTGGCCGCCGGAAATGGCCAGTGTGCCATCAGCTTTCAGGTGCGTATCACCCTCTGCCTGCGCAGGCAGGTCAAACTGCGCGGTCATTCCGGCATTGCCCTGAAGCGGCGTGCCCGCCACCTGCCCGATGGGGCGCAGGTCCGGCAGGCTCAGCGTCAGAGTGCCACGCTGGGGGGATGCTGTCAGAACGGAGCCTGTCAGATGCAGAAGCGGATGCGAGATATCCAGTTGCAGTGGTTTGCCCGCCGGTTGCGGGGAGAGTTTTGCATCAAGCTGCACCGGAGCAGAGGCCAGCAGATTTGGCGCACTTCCCGGTATCCGCACACCATCCGCCGTCATCACCAGATGCAGCAGATCCTCAACACCCGCCTGCCCGCTCTGGCCGGTAAAGTTTGCCTTCAGGGTGCCCACAGCAGCCCCGGCGGCAGCCAGCCTGTCAACCTGAAGCGTGGCGGTGCCATTGGGCGCGGTCATTTTGCCTTTAAGCTGCGCAGCAAGGTGAATGGCATCCCAGCCGATATCCGGCGTCAGAGCCAGTTGTGGCGACTCAAACTGCGCGGACAGGCGCGCCATATCTCCAGCCAGAAGGTTCAGTTCCCCTTCTGCTTTCGCCTTTACCGGCCCCGCTGATGCAGAAAACCCCAGTGCCGCAGCGTTTGTCGGGCCTTTAATATCCAGCGCGAGAGACAGCGGCGTAAGCTGTGGCATTTTCAGTCTGGAGGCCGCAAACCCATCCGTGCCTTCCTGCGCATCCAGATGCAGGCCCAGCTTGCCGTCGCCGGTCTGTGTCGCCAGATCAATCTGCCCGGACGCATCCAGCCGTTTTACGTGCAAAGCGATGTCAGACTTCGGCAATGTAGGCAGCGTCAGCCCGTCAATCACCGGGTCAATGGAGGAGAGGCTGCCATGCCCGGCCAGCGAGAAACTGGCAGGCACGCCCGCCAGCGCCGCGCCCACGGTAATGCGCTGCACGGCCAGCGTGCGGATATCAACACTCAGCCCCAGTCTGGATTTCGCGCCTGAAGACGGGGCCGCAGGCTGCGCCGTCGGGTCTGAAACCGGCAGACGCGGAATATTCAGTTCATCCGCTTTCAGGGCATAAATCCGCGCGGTGCGCCAGACCATGCTGAGCGGAGACCAGTTGAGGTCGATATTCCGCAGGGAAAGCCAGACGCCGTCTTTGTCCTTCAGGGCGATGGAGTCCAGATGGAAATTATCCGGGAAACGGCCGGATATCCCGGCAATATTGACCATGCCGCCCGTCAGCGCTGTCGTCTGCTTCATCAGCAGCCTGCGCCCCGGCCCGGTATTCGCCCCGACCAGAATAACCCCCACCGCCAGAACAGTCACACCTGTCAGCACACCAGCGGAAAGACCCAGCACGCGGCCTGCGCGCCGCAGCGCGGAACGGCGCGGTGCGGGAGCGGTCTCGTTGTATTCAGTCATCAGAATGTTTCCCCAAGACCGATATACAGATCCCACTTGTCACCACGATAAGCGCGGTTCAGCGGCACAGCGACGTCAACACGCACCGGCCCGATGGGGGTGTAATAGCGCACACCGCCACCCGCACCCACGCGCAGAGTGCCGGTAAACGGGATACTGCTGCTGCCCACCTGCCCGGCATCCACAAACCCGGCCATCCCAAAACTTTTGAACAGCCTCTGCCGGTATTCAATGGTCCCGGCATCCAGCGACGTCCCGCCGATTGCGTAGCGCGTGCGGCCATATTGCGGCCCCACGCCCTGCCAGCGATACCCGCGCACCGTGGCGCTGCCACCGGCATACATGCGCTGGTCGGGCGGGATATCGTAAGTCGATGCGCCCTGAATACTGCCAATCATGGCGCGCAGCGCGATGATGCTGCGTCCGGGTTTGCTGATCCCCAGATGTTTGAGATCAAAATAGGTGGAGGCAGAGGCATTCAGGATCGCGAAGAAGGACGTGCCGCTCCCCTTGTTGCCCAGAGAAACAGACGGCGTGGCGTTAATGCTGGCTCTTACGCCATGCAAAGCTGGCTCAATGGGGTTCCCAACGCCAGTATTGTCAAACGTCGCACCCAGCGGTGCGGAAACAATGGTGTAATCGCGGCTCACGTTAAACTGCTCGATATTTTCCTGCTCAGCCGCCAGCCCGAAATTGACATTCCAGTGTTTATCAATCCGGCGGGTGATCCCGGCATTCACCAGAAACGCCGTCTGGCGATAGGACCAGAACAACTGCCGCAGGGCTTCAATCCGCACGCTCAGATTCTGGTTCCGGCTGTAAAAATCCGGCTTCATGAAATCGGCATACACATCATAGCCCAGCCCCTGCTGGGCGGAGCCACCAAGGCCGGTGATCAGCGCCGTCAGTTTCAGCCGCTCGGCATTGCCCAAAATATTATAGTGGGTCCACGTCGCACCCACGCGTGCCCCGAGGTCTGTTGAATACCCGGCTTCTGCCCCTACGGAGCGGCGTTTGGCTTCCTTGAAGGTAAAGTCCAGCGGCATGGTGCCGTTCACGGGCTTTGTGGAGCCATCCTTTACGCCCACGTTGGAAAACACACCCAGTGAGCTGAGATCCTGCCGGGCCGCCTCAATTTTGGAGGGCTGGTAAAGTTCGCCTTCCTGCACGGTCAGTCTGCGGCGCACAAATTTTTCATGCACCCGCTTCAGCCCGTCCACATCAATCGTGCCGATATTCAGCACCGGCCCGGCGGAGGCCGGATAGACAATGTCCAGCGTATGCGTCTGCGGCTGGAGATACGCCCGCGGCTTGTCCACCCGCGCCAGCGCGTGCCCTTCTTCCCGCCAGACATCCAGCAGGTTGCCACCACTGCCCAGCACATCCTGCGCCACAGCGTCCTGCCCGGTTTTCAGGCCGAACGCCTGTTGCTGCGCCTGCGTGAGGGCCACTGGCATATTGGTTTTGGGGTCAATGACCTTCACGGAGCCAAGATGATAAAGTGGGCCCTTCTGCACTTTGATCTCGGCGGTCACCTTCTCCCCTGCCGGGACGCTGTTTAGCCAGTCGGACAGCGCGGGAGACATCCCGTCTACCGTGACGGAGTCTTTCTCTTTGGCGCGATGCAGGAAAATCTGCACCGTGCCATCATAATAGCCGTAACTTTCCAGAGCAGAGCGCAGGCGGTCGTAGTCGTTGCGCACACGTCCGGCCAGAGCAAATGGCCCGACAGCATGGGTGGCCTGAAGGTTCAGCAGGTCAGAAGAAGACTTGAGGGCTGCATCCAGATCCGCCTGCCCGCTGCCCGCAAGCTGGGTCACGTAAGGCTGCGGGTCCGCGGCCCATGCGCAGCCTGCGGCAGCCCCCCACAGCGTAACACCTGTCATGACACGATTCGCGGTCAGCACGAGGCCATCCAGAACGCCTTTACTGCTCACCTGCACGCACCTCTGCTCTCACGGCCTGTCCTTCTCCCCTGCCCCTGCGGGCGTGCATTCCGCCATTTCACGATCCCGGCGAGCGTCATGCCGTATCACCATGACAAAAATGAGATCATTTTCAGGCTTTATGGATTTCTCCGCCCCATAGTCCCTTCTGCCATCTTGAACGCATCTTGCGAAGCACGATTGTCCGCAGGCATCAGTTCGCGTTATGAGGGCCTATGATTTGCCATTCCTGCAGCAAACCCGGTTCCTGCCCGTGCAAGGCAGCCTCAGGATCATGACGCGTAATTCCACCGCTCAGACGCGGTTTTCCGGAACCTCCGCGCCCCCGGAGCGTGATACAGTCTCCCCACTGCCCGCATGGGTGGAAAAGTGCTGCACGCTCAGGGCGCAGGTGCGTGGCGGGTTGCGGCTGGGAGCCATTACCCTGTGGGTCCCGCTCTCTGTCGGGTTTGAAGCCTGCCTGCTGCTGGTGCCCGGCACCCCAAAAATCCGCTGGACGCGGGTCATCTGGGGTGTGCTGTGCAAACTGCTCGGCCTGCGCATCCGCGTGATTGGCAAACGGGCTGGCACCGTGGGCGGGGCACGCGCCCGCGCACGGGGGGAACGCCCTGTTATTTATATTTCCAACCACTCCTCCTGGCTGGATGTGCTGGTTCTGGGCACGTTGCTGCCGTCTGTTTTTGTGGCCAAGGGCGATATCGAGAAATGGCCCGTCATGGGGCTGGTCTCCAAAATTGGCCGGACCATTTTTGTCAGCCGCCAGCGCAGCACTACCGGGCGGGAGCGGGACCAGATGATCAGCCGCATGGTGGACGGTGATAATCTGGTGCTCTTCCCGGAAGGCACATCGTCTGACGGCTCGCGCGTGCTGCCGTTCATGTCCGCCTTTTTTGCCATCGCCAGACTCCCCCGGTTGCGGAATGGCGAGAAAAGTCAGCTCCCCATTGTTTATGCGCCCGGCATGTCCCCCATCATCCAGCCTATTTCCGTGGTCTATGATGAGCTGGAGGGCCTGCCCGTTGCACGTCTGCGCCGCCCGGTTTTTGCGTGGTACGGGGATATGGATCTCGGCCCGCACCTCTGGCAGCTCGTGCAGTGGCATAATTCCCGGGCCACCGTTGTTCTGCATGAACCGCTGGACCCGGAACTTTTCCCCAGCCGCAAGGCTCTGGCGCAGGCGGCATGGAACGCTGTGGCGCAGGGGGCTGCGGACCTGCGGCAGAACCATGCAGCGCAACCGCAGCCCGGCCGGTGTGAGCCTGCGGAAATTCCGAGCAATAAACCGCACGTCACAAAACGTCTGCTTGACAGAGTGGCTCTGCATTTTGCTTCATACAGGAAGACACGGTAAGGACCCCTTCTATGGTGCATTGCCCCTCCGTTTGCGGAAAAGAGTCTTGACCTCTGGCCTGACTGGCCTGATTTCCTCCCCCTGCCGTATGGAATGGGCCTGCGGTGTGCCGGAGCCGCTGCTGTCATGACTGGACTTCCCCCTTCCTCCCCCGCCCCGCGTGGCCTGCATGTCATTACATGGGGCTGCCAGATGAACGTGTATGACAGCGCACGGATGAGCGACGTGCTGCGCCCGCTGGGATACCAGCCGGTGGAAACACCCGCCTCGGCTGACATGATCATCCTCAACACCTGCCACATCCGTGACCGCGCGGCGGAAAAAGTCTTTTCCGAACTGGGCCGCCTGAGAAAAATCAAGGAAGAGCGGGAAACAACCGGCCAGCAGACCATTATTGCCGTGGCAGGCTGTGTGGCGCAGGCGGAAGGGCAGGAAATTCTGGCCCGTGCGCCCTATGTGGATATCGTCCTCGGGCCGCAGACCTACCATCGCCTGCCGGAAATGGTTGCCCGCGCTGCCCGCGCTGGCGGCGCGGTGATTGAAACCGATTTCCCCGCAGAGCAGAAGTTTGACTTCCTGCCGGATGCCGCCGCCCCGCAGACGCCGGGCAACCTCACCGCGTTCCTCACCATTCAGGAAGGGTGTGACAAATTCTGCTCCTTCTGCGTGGTGCCCTATACGCGCGGAGCGGAAGTCAGCCGGTCCGTCACCTCTGTTCTGGCGGAAGCCCGCCGCATGGTGGAAAGCGGCGTGCAGGAAATCAGCCTGCTGGGCCAGAATGTAAACGCCTATCACGGCACCGGGCCGGATGGAGACGTCTGGGGTCTGGCAAAGCTGGCCTATGCTCTGGCCGCCATCCCGGGCCTGAACCGCATCCGCTACGCTACATCCCACCCGCGCGATATGGATGATGCCCTGATTGCCGCCCACCGCGATCTGCCGGAACTGATGCCCTACCTGCACCTGCCCGTGCAGTCCGGGTCCGACAAAATCCTGCGCGCCATGAACCGTGGCCACACAGCGGATGATTACCGGGAGATTGTCCGCAAGCTGCATGCTGTACGCCCGGACCTTGCCTTGTCTTCAGACTTTATCGTCGGGCATCCGGGGGAAACGGATGAGGACTTTGAGGCCACCATGCAACTGGTGCGGGATGTCACCTTCGCACAGGCCTATTCCTTCAAATATTCCCAGCGCCCCGGCACACCGGCCGCCGGTGCCCCCCTGCAGGTGCCCGAGGATGTGAAGGACGCACGTCTTCAGGCTTTGCAGGCCCTGCTACGTGAGCAGCAGGATGCCTTCAATCAGTCTCTTGTCGGGCAGACAGTCTCTGTTCTGTTCACATCAGAGGGCCGTAAGCCCGGCCAGATTGCGGGCCGCACGCCGTGGCTCCAGCCGGTGCATGTTGCCGGAACACCGGACCTGATTGGCCGTGAAGTGCCTGTCCGGATTACCGAACGTCTGACAAACTCCCTGAACGGCATTCTGGAAGAGGAGACCGTTTACGCTTGAGCACGACCGACCAGCCCCTGACCTCCGCACCGGAAAAACCGGTTACCCTCTTATTTGAAGATAACGCGCTGCTGGCCCGGCTCGTGGGGGACCATGACCGCAATCTGCGCCATATGGAGGAAGGGCTGGACATACAGGTTGCCCATCGCGGCAACCGGATTTCCATCCGCGGCACACCGGCGGATGTCGCCATTGCCCGCACAACGCTGAGCACCCTTTATCAGAAACTGGCCGCCGGGGGCATGGTGGATGTCAGCACGCTAGAAGCTGTCATCCGCATGACCCAACTGCGTGAAAGCACAAGGCACACCGATATGCAGCGTTCAGCCCCCGCTCACCAGACCACGCACGCCACCTCCCACACAGACTCTGCCGGGACGTTCCCGGCCCTGAAAATGCGCCATGGCGTGATTGAACCCCGCTCCCCCGGTCAGGCCGCCTACATGCAGGCCCTGGCCAAAAAGGAGATGGTGTTCGGCATCGGGCCTGCGGGGACCGGCAAAACCTATCTGGCCGTGGCGCAGGCCGTCGCCATGTTGCAGGCAGGCTCCGTGGACCGCATCATCCTCTCCCGCCCGGCGGTGGAAGCCGGGGAACGGCTGGGCTTTCTGCCCGGTGACATGAAGGACAAGATCGACCCCTACCTCCGCCCGCTTTATGACGCCCTGCACGATATGCTGCCGGGGGATCAGGTCATGCGGCGCATGGCCGCAGGGGATATTGAGGTCGCCCCGCTGGCCTTCATGCGCGGGCGCACGCTCTCCCACGCGTTTGTCATTCTGGATGAAGCCCAGAACACCACCATCGCGCAGATGAAGATGTTTCTGACCCGTCTCGGGCCGGGCTCCCGCATGGTCATTACCGGGGACCTTACCCAGATCGATCTGCCCACGGGCACCACATCCGGACTGAAAGATGCTCTGGAAACGCTGAAAAATGTCAGCGGCATCAGCATCACACAATTTGACGCAGCAGATGTGGTGCGGCACAGACTGGTCGCGCGCATTGTAGAAGCGTATGATGCAAGGACGACGGCTCTCAGGGGATCGCCCCGCAATAACGGCCGTCAGGAGAACAATGGAACCGCCAAGTAGCACAAGCCACGTTCACGCAAGGAACGTGGCTGGCCCGGAAAATCCTGCCTCAGCGGGCTTTTTCCCATCCTGCGCGTTTGAAGAAACGCCCGAAATTCTGATAGAAGACCGGCGCTGGCACTGTTACGTGCCCCGGCCGGAGCAGGTCATACGCCGCGCACTGGCCGCCTGTGAGGGCTATGGCCGCCAGCCCGGCAGCGTTGTGCTCTCAACAGACCGCGTGGTGCGCGTTCTTAACGGGCAGCATCGCGGCAAGCACCGCCCCACCAATGTTCTGACCTTTGACCCACCCCCCGGCATTCCGGGCGGCGATATTATTCTGGCGCTGGAAACCGTGCTGCGGGAAGCCCGGCAGGCAGGCAGGCCGGTCAGTGACCATCTGGCGCATCTGATCGTGCATGGCAGCCTGCATCTGGCTGGCTATGACCATCATCAGGCGGGGGAAGCCCGCGAAATGGAAATGCTGGAGGCGCGCCTGCTCTCCCGTCTGCATGTTCCTAATCCATGGAAACCACGGGCATGAGCGAGTACGACTCTTCACGGTCTGAGGGGCAGGATACGCCGTCCCGCGGCCTGTTCTCCTTTTTAAGCCGCAAGAAGCAGGCCCCCGGCCTGCGCAGCTCCATCGCCGCCCTCGTGCAGCAGGCCGCCAACGAATCGGAAACACCGGAAGGTGAAAAACCGGAACTGGACCGGCAGGAACGCGTGCTGATTGCCAACATCCTCCGGCTGAGAAACATCTCGGCGTATGATGTAATGATCCCGCGGCCCGATATTATCGCCATGCCGGTTTCCATCAGTCTGGATGATGCTCTGGCCATGATGCGGCGGGAAAACCACTCGCGCATGCCGGTCTACCGTAACCAGCTCGATGATATTGTCGGCATGATCCATGTGAAGGATCTGATCGCCTATGTCGGCACCAGTGAGGCGTTTGACATCGAGCTTCTGCTCCGCCAGCCGCTGATGATTGCCCCGCAGATTCCCGTAATGGACCTGATGCTGCAAATGCGCCTGCGGCAAACACATCTGGCGCTGGTGATTGATGAATATGGCGGTGTGGACGGTCTGGTCACCATTGAGGATCTGATTGAAACCATCGTCGGTGATATTGCCGACGAGCATGATGAACCCGCCGCCACCATGATCACGGAGCGGCCGGACGGCACCTATGACGTGGATGCCCGCTGCCCGGTGCAGGAATTTGAACATCAGATTGGCGCGATTCTCACCGCGTCCGAAAAAGAAGCGGAAATCGAGACCATTGGTGGCCTCGTGTTCCGCATGGCAGGCCATGTGCCAACCCGCGGAGAAGTGCTGACGCACGAAAACGGGTATGTCTTCCGGGTGCTTGATGCGGATGCCCGGCACATCCGCCGGGTGAGGGTGCGTAAACTGCCAAACGCGGCAGACCCCACCGGCAACACGGGCGAGAGTAACGCCGAGACAACGCGTACGGGTTGACGAACAGGCTATTCTGCCGTCAAGCCTAAGTCTGTACTCTGTTCAACCAGTCATGAAACCGGGATTGCCCATGTCCTTTTCACGCCGCTCTCTTCTTGTCACCGCTGGTACAGCTCTGGCCGCCACGGCAACGCATGGCCTGGCCTTCGCCGATACGGCAACCGGGGCAGACCCGCGTATGACAACGCGCCAGCTTGGTGACCCGAACGCAAAGGTGGTGGTGGAAGAATGGTTCTCCCTCACCTGCATTCATTGCGCCCACTTCTCTGAAAACACCTTCCCGCTGGTCAAGAAAAACCTGATCGACACCGGGAAAATCCGCTACGTTTTCCATGATTTCCCGACAGATCAGCTTGCAACCGTTGCAGCCATGGTCGCCCGGACCCTGCCGCCGGAACGCTATGAGCCCTTTACGGCGTCCCTGCTCGCCAGTCTGGACCGATGGGCCTACATCAAGGATAGCAGCCCGCTGGACGCCCTGAAGAAAATGGCGGCCTTCGCCGGGATGCCGGGCGACGTGTTTGATAAAACTGTCGCGGACCAGCAACTGATGCAGTTCATCCTGTCTCAGCAGACGGAAGCGCAGGACAAATATCATTTCGATTCCACGCCGACCTTCCGCTTCAACAACAAAATTCAGATCTCGAATGACATGACATACGAGGCCTTCACAAAAAATCTGGCTGACGCCAGCTGACGCGCCTCTTCTCCGTCATCCGGCCGTAAGTCCCGCCCTGCATGACCGTCCGTTTCGTCCGTTTGCGGATTGTCGGGTTCAAAAGCTTTGCTGAACCCGTCACTGTAGAAATTCTCCCCGGCCTGACAGGCATTGTCGGGCCTAACGGCTGCGGCAAATCCAACGTGGTGGAAGCGCTGCGCTGGGTCATGGGGGAATCCTCCGCCCGCTCGCTGCGCGGCGGAGAAATGGATGATCTGATTTTTGCCGGTACAGCCGGGCGGCCCGCCCGGTCTCTGGCAGAAGTGACCGTCACACTGGAAGGTACACAGGGCCACGGCCCTGCCGCCTTTGCCGATCAGGACGAACTCCAGATTACCCGCCGGGCCGAACGCGGCTCCGGCAGCGAATACCGCATTAACGGCAAACCCGCCCGCGCGCGGGATGTGCAGACTCTGTTTGCCGATCTGGCCTCCGGGGCGCGCTCCTCCGCCATGGTCAGTCAGGGGCGCGTGGCCATGCTGGTCGGCGCACGTCCGGAAGAACGCCGCTCCATTCTGGAAGAAGCCGCCGGCATTACCGGCCTGCATGCCCGCAGGCATGAGGCGGAACTCAAGCTCCGGGCGACCGAGAACAATCTGACCCGCGCGGAAGATCTGCGCCAGCAACTGGAAACCCGGCTGGGCGGTCTTGCCGAACAGTCCCGCGAGGCCAGCCGCTACCGCGAACTTTCCTCCGCCCTGCGCGATGCTGAAACCGAATTGCTTGCCGTGCTGCACGCCCGTGCCCGGCAGGCAGTTGAACGCGCCATTGAGACCGCAGCCCGCGCCCGCCATGCCCTGACAGAGCATGAGGAAGCCGCAGAAGGCGCCGTCATAACGGAATTTGAGGCCAACCAGAAACTCCCTGTCCTTCGTGCCCGCGCGGATGAGGCCCGGACCGTGCTGGAGCGCTGCCGCGTGACAGCGGAAGGTGTCACGCGGGAAGAAGAACGCGCCGCAGCACAGGCCAGAAGTGCGACAGAACGCCTCCGGCAGCACGAGGCCGATACGACCGCCGCCCAGACCCGCGTGGAAGATGCCACCAGCACGCTGGAACGCCTGAACACGGAAAAAACCGAAGCAGATGCCGCCGAGACCTCGCTCCCGCAAAGAACTGCCGAGGCAGAAACGCGCCAAACAGATCTGACGCAGGCTCTGGCCGGAAGTGAACAGACCCTCGCCCGGCAAACCGAAACACTGGCCGCCGCCCGCGCCCGCAAACATCGCGCCACGGAAGAACTGGAAACCGCCACCGCCCAGCTTACCCGTGCTTCCGACGCTGTTTCTGCTCTCCAGACCGAACTCTCCGCCCTGCAGGACCGCCTGCCGTCAGATGACAGCATGGCGGTCGCAGCAACAGCCGTGCAGGCGGCCCGCGCTGCCCAGACCGCTGCCCGCACAGCGTTTGAGGACGCTGATCGCGCCCGGTCCGAAGCCAGTGTGGCGCTGTCCATCGCCCGTAACGATGCAGAAAATGCCCGCCAGACGCAGGCTGAAACCCGCAAGGCGCTGGAACGCAGCCGCGCAAAACTCACCACCTTGCGGTCGGATCTGGCCCAGCTTGAAAAACGCCATGCGGAAACACAGGGCGCCCTGCTGGAAGACGCAGCGCTTCAGGCCCTGAAAGACAAGGCAACGCAGGCCGCCACTGCGCATCAGGCCGCCACGGTCACGCTGGATACGGCGGACGCGACCCGGCGCGAAACCTCCGCTGCCCTCACACAGGCCAGCCGCACGTTTCAGGAGCATGAAAGTCACCGCAAAACGGTGGACGCCGCCTGCGCCGCTGCGCGGACGGCTCTGCACCGCGCCCGGCAGGAAGAAGAAACGCTCACGCGGGGGCTGAAACAGGCACAGGCCGATGCCCTGCCGGAGGACACCCTCAAAGCGGCCCAGACTGCCCGCGCCACACAGGAAGACAAACTCCGCACTGTCACCGAGGCTCTGACGCAGGCAGACTCCAGTCTGGCAGAGCTGAAAACTGCCCATAACGACGCACTCACCCGCCAGAACGCTCTGCACACGGAACTCACGCGCCTTCAGGCGCAGGCCGACGGGCTGGCTCAGGCGCTGGGAACGGACACCGCCACGGCGGAAGAGCCTGTCTCCGCCCGTATGGAGATCCCGGAAGGATATGAGGCCGCTCTGGCTGCGGCTCTTTCAGAAGGGCTGGATGCTCCGGTTGCGGATACGGCTGCGCGCGGCTGGCATCTCCTGCCCCCTTCGGCTGCTCTGCCGCCCCTGCCCGGTAACGCCACGCCCCTCAAAGCTCATATTCAGGCCCCGGATGCGCTGGACCGCGTGCTGTCCTGCATTGGTCTGCTGCCGGACGGCGTGGATGGTCTTTCACTTCAGGCCGACCTCAAACCGGGGCAAAGCCTTGTCTCACGTGCCGGGGACCTGTGGCGCTGGGATGGATTTTATACCCGCGCAGGGGAGCCGGACGCCGCAACCCGCCGCCTTGGCCAGCGCCGGATTCTGAAAGAAACCGAACAGCGGATTGAAACGCTCCGGCAGGATGCGCCGAACGTTGAGCAGACTGTCGCGAAAGCAAGCGCTGCCTTGCAGGAGATGGAGCGGCAGGCCGCCGAGCATCGGGCACAGCGCGCAACGCTGGAACGCGCCTTACAGCAGGCGCGTACGCAAGAAGCAGACCTTGAGCGTCGGCACGCGGCCTCCCGTGCCCGGCTGGATGGACTGCGCCCGCAGCAGGAACGCGCCATTGCCGCAAAACAGGATGCCGAAGCCGCACTGACCGCCGCCGTAGCGGCACAGGACGCGCTCCCGCAGACGGAAGCCCTGAAAACGGCTCTGGATCAGGCCCGCCAGAAAGATTTGGCCGCCCAGCAGGCTGAGCAGCAGGCCAGAACCGCCCTGAAGCTGGCGGAACAGCAGCTTCGCTCAGCACAGGACACCCTGACCCATGCGGAAAACCAGCAGGCTACGGCCAGTTCCCGGCTGGAAACGCTTCTGCCGGAACGGGAGCGCCTGCGGCAGGATGTGGCGGCGGAAGAAACGACCTTACAGGATCTGGAAACCCGTCTGGCCGCCGGGCAGGCTGACAAGCAGATAGAAGAAACCCTGCACGCGGCCCAGACACGGCAAACTGAGGCCGAAGCCGCCTGCCGCACGGCAGAACAGGCCGCCAGCACCGCAGAAACCGCAGTGCAGCAGGCCGCGCAGCAGCACCAGACGCTGCAGGAACTCTCGCTTGAACTCCGCTCCCGTCTGGCGGCCCTCACCCCGCGTCTGGAAACACTTCAGACAGAACAGACAGAGGCTGAAGAGCTGAAAGACCGCGCCACCGCAGCACTGGAAGAAGCGGCAGCCGCGCTCCCTGAACGTGGGGAGGAAGCTCTGGACGCCCTGCGCGCACAACGGGCGGCCCTCTCTGCGGAACTGGAACAGGTGCGGGAACTCCGGGCGGCGTTGCAGGCGGAAAAAGCCACGCTAGCCAGCAAGCAGGCGTCTCTGACCGCCGCCATACAGGACTGGACCACCCGCGCGGAGAGCGCGCGCACGGACCTCACCCACGCGCAGGCTCGTCTGGAGGCCGCCCGCACGGAGCATGAAACTGTCTCAGAACTGCCCGCCGAGGCTGAGCGGCTGAAAAAAACTACCCTTCAGGCTCTGACCGAAGCCGAGACAACCTATGCCGAGGCCGACAAGGCCCGCGCGGAAGCGGAAGCAGCACTGGCGGACGCCAGTGAACAGCGCCGCAAAACCGAAGCCCAGCTCACCTCGGCGCGGGAAAACCTGCTGAAAGCAGAAGCGCGAAGCGAGCAGGCTCAGGCCATTCTTGAGCAGCTTCTGGCTGAAACCCCGGAACCGCCCCGGCCGCCCACCGGAGATCTGACAGAAGCGGCAGAGAGTGCTCTGCGCCGCAAGATCTCGCGCCTGACGCGGGAGCGGGAGGAGATGGGGCCGGTCAACCTGCGGGCGGAAATTGAGGCGGAAGAAGCCTCGGGGCAGGCCCGCACCCTTGCCGCGGAAATTGCTGACCTTGAAGCCGCCATTGCCCGCCTGCGTGGCTCTATTGGCTCGCTCAACAAGGAAGGACGTGAGCGCCTGATGGCGGTGTTTACGCAGGTGGACCAGCATTTCCAGTCGCTCTTCTCCCGCATGTTTGGTGGCGGACGGGCGCATCTGGGCCTTGTGGGAAGTGATGATCCGCTGGAAGCCGGGCTTGAAATCTATGCCCAGCCACCGGGCAAAAAGCTGGCAACTCTCTCCCTGCTTTCGGGAGGTGAACAGGCTTTAACAGCTCTTTCATTGATTTTTGCAGTCTTTCGCTGTAATCCGGCCCCCGTTTGTGTGCTCGACGAGGTTGACGCACCGCTTGACGATGCCAATGTCGGACGTTTCAGTTCCCTGTTAGGGGACATGGTTACAGAAGCAGGAACCCGTTTTCTGGTTGTTACTCACCATCAGCTGACCATGGCGCATATGGACCACCTCTTTGGTGTGACCATGCAGGAACGCGGCGTAAGCCGTGTGCTGTCAGTTGACCTTGCCCGCGCCGCCGCCATGGCCGGGCAACAGGACTAGGGATTAAAGACAGATGCCGCATCTTGATACGACATCAGACGAACCCCGAAAATCCACCGGGACCCCCCTCAAACGCTGCCTTGGCAAAGGGGCGCTGGCTGTTGGCGTGTGCATGCTGGCCTGTGCCGGACTGGTGCTGCATCAGTCCAAGGCCTATGGGCTTCTGGCGCGTATTCATCACGGGCTGATCATCTGTACCCCCGGCACGGGGCTGAGCATGACAGCAGCCTCTGCTGGCCTGCCGCACCAGAACAACCCCGGCATGCTGCGGCTTGAACTGGCGTCTCAGGATGATGGGCGTGTGATTGTTGTGCCGGGCTCAAACCCGCTGAACGAGGTTCTGGCATCTTCCCGCCGCGCGCATACGCTGCTGATGCTGGATCTGAACGATACCAACCCGACCGATGTCGCGCTGCTGGTCCGTAAAGCCAGAATGCGGGATCGGGTGGTGCTGGTTCCCTCCAGCAAGGAAACAACGGAAGTCGCCCTGCAGGCAGACCCGTCCATACTGGTCGCTATCCCCGTGCATTCCACGCGGGAGGCGTATGCCGCGCACCGCATGGCGGGGCATCACCCCTATGCAGCGTACCTCTCGCCCAACGCTGCGCCAGACCTGTTTACGCTGGTGCACCGCGATGCGGAAGCTGTGATTACGGAAAACCCGATTGCCACGAACTTCCAGCCAGATGAGTTTCTGGCTGAACGTCCGGTAGATATTGTGGTGACACCGCAGACCAGTCAGGTGCCCCGGACTCTCGCCCGGGACAGCTAAACTCAGGCGTCCGGCTAAACGCCGGCGCCCCCTCTGGCCTCACCGGCCTTTTCAGGCCGGTATCATGCTCCCCGTTTCCACAAACCGCTGGTGCCAGGACAAAGCTTCCTGCAACAGATGCGGCGTATGTTTGCCGAAGGACTCTTTGCGGGCGCGGTCAAAATAATCCTGCAACATCGGCTGGTAATCTGGATGCGCGCAGTTCGTGATGATTTTCTGCGCACGCTGCACGGGTGAAAGCCCACGCAGGTCGGCCAGACCACGTTCCGTCACAAAAATCTGGGTGTCCTGCATAATGTGGTCCACATGCGCCGCCATCGGCACAATGGCGGAAATCTTTCCACCCTTGGCTGTGGAGGGGGACAGGAAGATCGACAGGTAGGAACTACGGGCAAAATCGCCGGAGCCGCCAATCCCGTTCATCATTTTGGAACCCATGACGCGGGTGGAGTTCACGTTGCCGTAAATGTCGGCCTCAATCATGCCGTTCATGGCGATACAGCCCAGACGACGGATCACACCGGGGCTGTTGCTCACATCCTGCTGGCGCAGAATGATCTTGGTGCGGAAGAAATCCATACGGTTGTTGATTTCTTCTGCCGCATCCGGGCTGAGCGAGAAGGATGTGGCAGACGCCACCCGCATCCGGCCGGAATCCAGCATGGCCAGCATGCCGTCCTGAATCACTTCACTATAGCCGACCAGATTTTCAAACGGCCCTTCATTCAGCCCTTCCAGCACGGCGTTTGCCACATTGCCCACGCCGGACTGCAACGGCAGCAGAGACGGCGGCAGACGATTCTGCTTCACTTCATGGCTGAAGAAATCAAGCAGGTGCCCGGCAATAGCGCGTGCGTTTTCATCCGGGGCTGCGAACGGGGCATTCCGGTCCCTGTCATGCGCTTTTACCACTGCGACAATCTTGTCGGGGTTTACGCGCAGGGCTGAGCCGCCAATCCGTTCATCCGCTTTGCGGAGCGGGATAATGTCACGCGGGGGAATACCGCTGACATTGCCGTCCCAGATGTCATGAATGCCTTCCAGACCCGGATTCTGCCAGTCATTGACCTCGATAATCACCTTCTCGGCGATATCCAGAAAAGTCTGGGAATTGCCAACTGAGGATGTCGGAACAATGCCGCCATCTTCGGTAATGGCCACAGCTTCAACCAGAGCAATATCAAACTTGCCGTAATTGCCCTGCACCGCACGCCCGGCAACCTGGCCGAGGTGGTTATCAAAATATTCCGTCTCGCTGTTATTAATCCGGTCGCGCATGGCGGCATCGGTATTAAAGGGCGAACGGAAAGAAACGCCGTTTGCCTTGGCCAGCACGCCATCAAGCTGCGGGCCGGTAGAGGCGCCGGTAATCAGGCTGATGCGGTAGTCTTCACCCCGTGAATGGGCCTGCTCCATAAGCCCGGCCAGCGCTTCCGGCACAGCTTTGGGGTACCCTGCCCCCGTAAAACCACTGGCGCCAACCACGGCACCGGGACGGATAAGTTCGGCTGCGGCTTCTGCCGAACAGACTTTGCTACGCAGGGCGACATTACGAATGCGCTCTTTCATGAGAGGCCTTCCTGTTCTTTATTATTCCAGTTCCGACGCGAAGCGGACCAAACGGGCATGAAGCGCTCTATATCCCATCGTGCCGCTCCTTCCCACCGGCACACCTGCGGGGCCGGATGATGCGCGTAGCGTATGCAGAAAATTGCAGGCGTGGCGCGTCACATGCTTGTGCACAAAACACGCGTCCATAAAAAATTACCGTTCCTCCCTTCCCTGTGTCCGCCTGTGGCGCCTACATGGGAAGGAGAAAGGTGGATAACAGCAGATGCACACAGGCCTCTTCCCTGACGAAAACGTGAAAGCGGCAATGCGGAAAGGACTCCGCATTGTGGGAGACGTGCATGGAGACCTTCAGGCCTTTCGTCATGCTGTTGCCACCGACCGGTTTATTATCCAGCTTGGAGACCTTGTAGATTACGGCCCGGACAGCGCCGGTGTGCTGCGCCTGATGCACAGCGTGATGCAGGAAGGACGCGGCCTGTTTCTGATCGGCAATCATGACCGCAAGCTGGGCCGCGCGCTGCTGGGTAAAAAACTCCGGCCAGACCCACCGCTGGAAGCCACCATGGCCCAACTCCACCGGCCGGAAAACGCGGACGTGCTGGAGTTTGCTCTGGACATGCTGGAAGCCGCCCCCGCATGGCTGGTGCTGGGCCGGATGCTCTTTGTCCATGGGGCGTTTGATGTCCGAATGCTGATGGAACCGCCCCCGCCCGCTCTGGGCCGCGTGACGTTCCTGCTCTCCCGCGCGCTGTTCGGGGAAACGACCAGCCGTGTCCAGAAAGATGGCTTCCCCGAACGCTGCCTGAACTGGGTCAACCATATTCCCACCGGCTATACGGTCTATTGCGGGCATGATCAGCGGTCTACCAACGGCTGCCCGCTCACCATCCCCGGCCGGGCCGGAGGGCAGGCAATCTTTACAGATACCGGTGCGGGCAAAGGCGGCCATCTGGCGTGGCTGGACGTGCCCGCTAACTTTTTGGAAGAATCAGCTCCCGCCATGTAAGAGTGTTTCGTGCAATAGCCTTGCAAGACACACTTCATTACAGTGCCAGACAGAAACAGAAACAAAGAACCGTGCAAACCGTGACCGACCAGCCCTCCCCGACTGATGCCCTGCTGGACCTCCGTCGCAGCATCGACAATATCGACGCAGCCCTTGTTGCCATGCTGGCGGAACGCTTCCGCTGCACCAAAGCCGTAGGGGCGCTCAAAGCCCGTTACGATATGCCCCCGGCTGACCCCGCCAGAGAGGCCCGCCAGATTGCCCGCCTGCGCACACTTGCGGAAGATGCGCATCTGGACCCGGATTTTGCCGAGAAGTTTCTGAACTTCATTATCCATGAAGTCATCCGGCACCATGAAGCGATTGCAAAACAGTCCTCCGAATCGGCTGTAAAGTGACCCGCCGCCTCCTTCTGCTGCGGCATGCTGAAGCCGCCAGCCCTCCGGGGGGTGATTTTAGCGAGGAGGCCGATCTGGCCCGTTCGCTGACAGCAGAAGGACGGCTGGCCGCGGGCCGCTGCGGCGCATGGCTCCGGGCGCGCGCACTGGCCCCTGACCTTGTTCTATGCAGTCCGGCCCGCCGCACGCGGGAGACGCTGGCAGCACTGGCCCCTTTCCAGCCGCCTCCGGCGCTCCCTACCCGGTTCTGCCCTGAAATTTATGAAGCGCCGCCTGCCGCCCTGCTGGCCTGTATCCGGCAAGCCCCGGCAAACGCCTGCACAGTTCTGCTTGTAGGGCATAATCCCGGCATTTCCGCGCTGGCCCGCTGGCTGGACCCGCAGGCCGAAGTGCTGGAACAGGGATTCGCAACAGCCTCCCTCGCAGTCTTCCGGATGTGGGGGTCTGAAAGTGCGGAAGAGGCAGCGGACTGGGCGGGGTGCGATGCCACAAGCCTGACCCTAGACACATTCGCGCGACCCTGAGGGCAGGAAAGCGCAGTTTTCCAAGCATGACCCGTTTTGATAACGCGCGGTTTATCACCCACCAGCTTCCTGTTTCTTTCTGGATCGGTGAGAAGAGTCACACAGCAGGCCGCACGTCAGTCAGCCAGTCAGGCAGCGGCTCTCTAATGCAGAAGGAAACATCATGAGCGCATCGCAGAATGAAGGTCAGCGGTCTGACGCAACCCTGTCACTCGGTGGGCGGACGGCGAGTTTGCCGGTCCTTTCCGGCACACTCGGGCCAGATGTTGTCGATATTCGCAAACTGCCGGCCGATATGGGCGTGTTCACCTATGACCCCGGCTACGGCGAAACAGCATCCTGCTCCAGCAAAATCACGTTCATTGACGGCGATAAGGGTGTTCTTCTCCATCGCGGCTATCCCATTGCCCAGCTTGCAGAACATGCATCCTATGAAGAGGTGATCTACCTGCTTCTGAACGGTGAGCTGCCGAACAAAGCCGACTACGAGAAATTCTCCAACACCCTGACCAATCACACACTGCTGCATGAGCAGATCCGGAACTTCTTCAATGGTTTCCGGCGTGATGCCCACCCGATGGCCATTCTCTGCGGCACAGTCGGTGCCCTCTCCGCATTCTATCCGGACGCCAGTGACATCGCGATCAAATCCAACCGCGAACTGGCAGCCATGCGGCTGATTGCCAAAATCCCGACCATTGCGGCATGGGCCTACAAATACACGCAGGGCGAAGCCTTTATCTATCCGCGCAATGACCTGAACTACGCGGAAAACCTGCTCTCCATGATGTTTGCAAGGGTGTCCGAACCCTACAAAATCAACCCTGTTCTGGCCCGCGCCATGAACCGGATTCTGATCCTGCATGCCGACCATGAGCAGAACGCCTCTACCTCCACCGTCCGCATGGCCGGTTCCACCGGGGCCAACCCGTTTGCCTGTATTTCCGCAGGGATCGCAGCCCTCTGGGGGCCCGCACATGGCGGCGCGAACGAGGCAGTCCTGAAAATGCTGGCCAGCATTGGCAGCAAGGAAAATATCCCTGACTTCATCGCCAAGGTGAAAGACAAATCCAGCGGCGTGAAGCTGATGGGCTTCGGCCATCGCGTTTATAAAAACTTCGACCCCCGCGCCAAAATCATGCAGCAGACCTGCCATGAAGTGCTGGGCGAACTCGGCATTAAAGATGATCCGCTGCTGGATCTGGCCATTGAACTTGAGAAAATCGCGATCAACGATGAGTATTTTGTGCAGCGGAAACTCTACCCGAACGTCGATTTCTATTCAGGCATCATCCTGAAAGCCATGGGCATTCCTACCAGCATGTTCACCGTGCTGTTTGCCGTGGCCCGCACTACCGGCTGGGTCAGCCAGTGGAAGGAAATGATTGAGGAACCGGGCCAGCGTATCTGCCGCCCCCGCCAGCTCTATACTGGCTCCCCGCAGAGAGACTTTACAGGGTTTGACAAACGCTGAGGCTCTTCTGAACCTCCTCGTTTCAAAACACCCGACAGATTTTGCGCCCGCACTGCAATAGCATGCGGGCGTAAAACATTTCTACGCCGGGCTCTGCGTCACCGCACCGCACGATTTCACCGCATACGACTGAGAGTTGAGCGCATCATACGTCAGCAGACCTGTACAGAGGCAATGGCCCGACTGACAGATTTTGAAGCACGGCCTTCTACCTTGCCCCAAATAACAAAAAAGCCAGACCGGACTTGCCGATCTGACCTCTTTCAGACACCCACGTGCAGCCTTTCCGGCTGAGGGATTTAGTCGCAGTCACACCCTTTTGTCGGCGCTTTTGATTCACGCACAACATGATGGTCAATCCATTCTGACACCAGACGACGCGCTTCATTCAAAGACGCTTCAGGATGATGAATGCGATACAGGGTTGTGCAGGCATGGAACGCAGTCACATCCTCAGTGCCAACGTCCCGTAGCTCCTGATACGCCGTGACGACAGCTCGCTCGCATTTACGCGCGATCCGACTTAGTTCAACAGCCACAGCATTATCCTCAATTAATAATCACTCTCAACAACGAAGATTAAACGCCAATTCTTACTGATATGCAAGGTTGAATCCGTCTTTAGCGCCGTTCTTCTGATCACAAGTTTTTACATACCCGGCCAAAGGGGTTTTTACGCCCCTACAAGGCCCAGCGGCTTTTCAAAATGCCCGCCACGCGCCCGGCCTCATCCAGCACCTCACGCGGCCAGGGGGAAAGTGTATCGGTTAGGACGCGCACATGTCCGTCCTGTATCAGCCTCCGCGCCAGACGCCCGCGCACGCCCCGCAAATCCTGTTCCCGCTCCATCAGAAAAACCGGCAGATCGGCCACACAGGCCTCCACCAGCATGGCGCTTTCTCCCCCGCCAACCACCACACAATCCGAGCAGGCCATAAAACCCAGTAGCGGTTCTTCGTCCGGCTCTCCCTGCCGCCAGACGAGCAGAAACGTCTCGGAAAGCCCCATCATAAAGGCCTCTGTCAGGCCCGGCTTGCTGTCATCCCGCACCACGAGCAGTGCTGAGCCGCCCTGCCGGTTGATCAGCCCGGCCAGTTTTTTCCCCTGCAATAATGCCTCTTCCTGCGTGCGGAAGGCGTTTTCTCCCACCAGCACAGTCACACGCGGAAAAGGCAGATGCTCCAGCCGCTCCTGCCACGCCCTGCGCGCCCGGGCCAGCAAGGCGGGAGAAACAATGCTCATCGGCCCAAGTGTGGGACAGAATCTGGCCGTGGAGTCTGCCGGAGAAGGGGCCACCACAAGATCAAACGGCATGGAGCGCAGCATCGGCGCCGAGCGCCCTTCATGCCGCACACACCACACAACCGGGCACCCTGCCCTGCGGCCTGCCTTGAGTGCGGCATAACCGGACCGCCAGCCGGACGCGAGAATCAGCCCAGGCTCCCGCCGCTCTTCCAGAAACGAATCCAGTGCCAGCATTTCCATCCGCACCCGCCGGAACAGGCACCCAAGGCGGGACGCCAGCACGTAGGCAGGTCCGGGGTCTGGCCCCAAGGCGCTCTCCACCACCCAGACAGGCGCCAACTTTGTTACAGAGAAGGTCATTTTCTCATTCCGGCACGCAAGACTGAGATGAAGCATAGATTTTCACGCCGCCGGGGGCTATGCCAAAGCAAATTCCAACCGCCATAGCTAAGGAAGCGCTTCATGACGTCACCCGCCAACCTGGTCGCCCCCCACTCTGGCGAGACCAGCGACTGGGACCGCGATGCGGCCCTGTGCACGGCACGTCTGCTGCTGGAAATCAAAGCCATCAATTTTCGTCCGGAAGAGCCTTATACGCTGACCTCCGGCTGGAAGTCCCCGGTCTATATCGATTGCCGCCGCATCATCTTCTTCCCCCGCGCCCGCGCCAAAATCATGGAACTGGGCGTGGAGAAAATCGGCCGTCATGTGGGTTATGAAAGCATTGATGCCGTTGTCGGCGGGGAAACGGCAGGCATCCCCTTCGCCGCATGGATGGCGGACCGCATGATGCTGCCCATGGCGTATGTCCGCAAAAAGCCCAAAGGCTTTGGCCGCAACGCCCAGATTGAAGGCGATGTGCCGGAAAACATGCGCACCCTGCTGGTGGAAGATCTCACCACGGATGGGGCCTCCAAGGTCGCGTTTGCCAATGCCCTGCGCAATGCCGGTGCGCTGATCAATCATGCCTTTGTCATCTTCTATTACGGGGTCTTTCCGGGGGCGCACCAGTCTCTGACAAACATGAACATCTCCCTGCACGCGCTGTGCACCTGGTGGGATGTGCTGGAAGCCTGCTCAACCCGTCCTTACTTCTCGGAAGAGGCTGCGGCAGAAGTGCGGCGTTTTCTTGAAAATCCGGCTGCATGGTCCGCCCGCCACGGCGGCGTCGGCAGTCTGGAAGAAGCCGCTGCGTTCAAAGCGAACAAAGACAAGCCTGCCTGAGTTTAGCGTGTCATGACCCGTCCTGCTTTCTCCTCGCCCCGTCATATTCTGGCATTTGATTCCGGAATTGGGGGACTGGGGATTGTCAGGGCGATTCGAACGCTCTGCCCCGCCGTTTCTGTCAGCTATCTGGCGGATACGGCGGTTTTTCCTTACGGCGAGCAGGATGATGCCTTCCTGACAGACAGGATTGTCTCCCTGCTTTCCGCCGCTATTCGCAGGTTGCGTCCGCAGGCTGTGGTGGTCGCGTGTAACACCGCCAGCACGCTGGCGCTGGATGCCTTGCGCGCTTCCTGCCCGGAGATGCCGTTTATCGGCTGCGTACCCCCCATCCGCTGGGCCGCCCGCACCACCAGAACCCATGTCATCGGCCTGCTGGCCACCCGTGCCACCAGCACACGCCCTTATCTGAGCAGGCTACAGGCGCTGTATGCACCTGACTGCACTCTGATCGCCCATGCGGCGCCGGGCCTTGCCGCCTGTGCTGAGCAGGTGTTCCGGGGGCACCCCGTACCGGATGAAGTGATCCGCGCTGAAATCGATGGCTTGTTTACCCGAGACTGTTCCGCACAGCTTGATACGGTGGGTCTGGGCTGCACGCACTATACCTTCCTGCTGGACCAGCTCCGGGCGGTCTCACCCCCCGGCATGACATGGCTGGACCCGGCAGAGGCCGTCGCCCGCCATACGGCGACAGTTCTTGAAAGTCTGCCAGACAATGCCCCGGCTCCTGAACCGGCCCGTGCATGGTTTACCGCAGAGCCCCCTGAGAGTTCTGCGCTGGTCAGAGCTTTGCCTGCCTATGGCTTTGATACTATTGCTTTATGGGATGCAGAAAACGCCCCACATCCTGCCTGAAACCCGTCTTAAAAACAGACGACAATATTTCAGTGAAAGGATCAGAAGGCTTTTGGCCCGGCTTGTCCTACCGGACGGCGCATGACCACAAAAAAAGGCGGCCCGTAAGCCGCCTTTTTTACACAAACCGCTTAAATCGCTCTCAGCGTTCGCGGCTTGCCGAATAACTGGCTGTCTCAATCAGCAGAGACCGAATTTCACACTCCGGGAACAGCGCCAGTGCTTCGCGCGCTTTGGCAGCATATTCTTCCGCCTTGCGCAGCGTGACACCAATGGCATCTGTCCGGGCAATCCGGTCCAGAGCAGCCTCCAGATCTTCCGGCTGCTGCTCGGACTCTTCAATCACACGACGCCAGAAAACGCGGTCTTCCTCGCTTCCGGCTTCATAAGCCGCCAGAACCGGCAGAGTGACTTTCCCTTCCCGGAAGTCATCTCCCACTTCCTTGCCCAGCACAGCCTGATCCGCCGCGTAATCCAGCGCATCATCCACAAGCTGGAACGCCATGCCCAGATTAGCGCCATAGACCCGCAGAGCCTCACGCCATTCCGGTGAGGACTCACCAATCACGGCCCCGGCCTCACACGCGGCCGCAAACAGTGCCGCGGTTTTGCCATAGATCACCTGCAAATACTGATCGACCGAAGTGGAAAGATCATTCTGCGTGGTCATCTGCATGACCTCACCTTCCGCCAGCGTGGCAGACGCGGCAGACAGAATCGCCATCACATCAAGCGAGGCATCGGCCGTGAGAATCTGGAACGCCCGGGCAAACAGAAAATCGCCCACCAGCACGGACGCCTTGTTGCCAAAAATAGCATTGGCACTGGCAAGCCCACGGCGGAGCTGGCTTTCATCCACCACATCATCATGCAGCAATGTCGCGGTATGGATGAACTCAACACAGGCGGCAATTTCAACATGCCGCTGCTTGCCGTCCTGATTATCATATCCGCAGAGCCGCGCCGCAGCCAGCGTCAGCAACGGCCGCAGGCGCTTGCCCCCGGCGGCAACAAGATGCGCGGCCAGTTGCGGGATAAGCGCAACCGGGCTCTGCATCCGTGCAACAATCACCTGATTACAGACGCGCATATCCTGCGCGAGGTAATCGGCCAGGGCTTTTAAGCCCGCTTCTCCTGGCTTACTCACAGAAACACTAGATCCATCCTGGCTTGTGGCCCTGCCAGATTCTGGCAGGCTAACTGCAACACCCAAACGCTATATCCCCCAGCCATGGGATGAGTTGACGCCCAACCATATGCGGGGCACCAGAAAAACGGTCAAGCTTGAACCGCTTCAAGACTGCCAGACACTTTTTGTTAAGACGCGCTTATGGCCCATTCTTCAGACCTTTCTCATGACACTTTGCTGGGGGGGCGCATTGCCTATTCCCAGTTCCGCATTGGGTACAGAACCGGCCTGGAACCTGTGCTTATGGCCGCGGCCATCCCTGCCCGCGCCCCGCAGCGCGTGGCGGAAATCGGCTGCGGCGCGGGGGCAGGCCTCCTCTGCCTGAGCCAGCGCATAGCAGGGCTGAACGGTACCGGCGTGGAGCAGAACCCCGAGACAGCCGACCTCGCGCGCCAGAACCTGAGCGCCAACGCACGAGACGGTTTTACCATTCTCAACGCCCGCTTTCCGGATACGCTGCCGGACGGTCTGTTTGACCATTGTTTTGCGAATCCGCCCTGGCATGCGCCAGATGGTACTGCCTCCCCTACGGAGCGGCGGGATCTCGCCCGCCGGGCGGAACCCGATACCCTGAAACTGTGGATACGCGGCGCGACACGCCTGCTCCGCCACAAAGGCAGCCTGACGCTGGCGCTCCCCGTCAGCCTGATGGCTGCGGCCATTGCACAGTTGACAGAGAGCGGCTTTGGCGGCGTGACGACCTATCCCTTCTGGCCCAAAGCCGGACGGGAGGTGCGTATTCTGCTGCTTCAGGCCCGCTACGGCGTGCGCAGCCCTGCGCGCATGCTGCCCGGCATGATTTTACATGAAGAAGATGGGGGCTTTACCCCACAGGCACGCACCGTGCTGGAAGGCGGAGCCGCCCTGCCGGGCCTGTAAGACTTATTTACGCACAGGAGGATTTGCGTACAGGCTTAATGCCCCACAAAGGCTTCCCTGCTGGCCCTGCGGCTTCCTGCTTCTCTGTGCAGGCATAACGCCTCTCGCACCCTTCTACGGGCTACAATCAGCTTTCAGGAGCCGAGACCTCACAGCCCCGGCTCCCGTCGGGTGACTTACTCGAAAACAGACGCCTCAAAGGCTTCTTCCCACGTCCCCGTGGTGGACGCGCGGCTGTATTCCGTAGCCCGGTTTTCGAAGAAGTTGGTGTGTTCCACCGCGTTCAGCATGTCGTCCAGCCAGGGCAGCGGGTTGGTTGTGGTGTTGTAGAGCGGGTCCAGACCCAACTGGATCAGACGTCGGTCCGCAATGAAGTGGATGTAGGTTTTCACCTGCTCCGCATTCAGCCCTTCAACCGCACCCATTTCAAACGCGAGGTCAATAAAGGCCTCTTCATGCTCAACAATAGTCGCGCAGATTTCACGCAGTTCCTGCTGGAACGCATCCGTCCAGATTTCCGGGTTCTCATGCACAAACTCACGGAACAGACGGATAACAGACAGGCAGTGCAGCGTTTCATCCCGCACGGACCATGAGACAATCTGCCCCATCCCCTTCAGCTTGTTGAAGCGCGGGAAGTTCAGCAGGATAGCGAAGGACGCAAAGAGCTGAAGCCCTTCCGTAAACGCGCCGAAGGCTGCGAGCGTCTTGGCGATTTCATGCTTGCTGTCCACAGAGAACGCCTGCATGTAATCATATTTATCCTTCATTTCCTTATACTTAAGGAATGCAGAATATTCCGTTTCCGGCATGCCCAGCGTATCCAGCAGATAGCTGTAGGCCGCGATATGGATGGTCTCGATGTTGGAGAACGCTGAGAGCATCATCAGCACTTCAGTCGGTTTGAACACCCGGCTGTAATGCTTCATGTAGCAGTTGTTCACCTCAACGTCAGACTGGGTGAAAAACCGGAAAATCTGCGTCACAAGGTTCCGCTCGCTGTCATTCAGCACGCGGTGCCAGTCTTTCACGTCATCAGCCAGCGGCACTTCTTCCGGCAGCCAGTGCACGCGCTGCTGCGTCAGCCAGGCATCATAAGCCCAAGGGTAGCGAAAGGGCTTATACACGGGATTAGCGGTCAGCAGGTCAAAGTGCTGTTCCTGTTCGCCCGGTACGGCGGGTGTTTCGCTCATGAGACCATCCTTACAACGGAAAGTTTTAAAATCATCGGGTTACGAGAGGTTATGCCGCCTTACTGGCAGGCCAGACACTCATCATAATTGCTCCCGTTCGTCGCCGGTTCCTCTGCCGTCACACCGGCCCGCTGCGCGGCCTCGGCGGCCAGAACCCCTTCCTTCGTCAGCACATTACTCACCGTATCCGCACGCTGGATGGACAGGGAGCGGCAGTAATAGAGGGACTTCAGCCCCTTCTTCCATGCCATGTAATGGATCTGGTGCAGGTCACGCTTATGCACATTGGCCGGCAGGAACAGGTTGACCGACTGCGCCTGACACACATACGGCTGGCGGTCCGCTGCATGTTCCACAATCCAGCGCTGGTCCAGTTCAAAGGCTGTCTTGAAGACATCTTTTTCCTGCTGCGTCAGGAAGTCGAGGTCCTGCACGCTGCCTTTGTTCAGAGTGATGAAGGACCAGATTTCTTCCGTATCTTTCCCCTTCTCCCTCAGCAAAGTCTGGAGGTGGCGGTTACGCACGGTGAAGGAACCGGAAAGCGTTTTCTGCAGGAACACGTTCGCCGCAATGGGCTCAATCCCGGGGCTGGCATTGCCTGCAATAATGGAAATGGACGCCGTGGGCGCAATCGCCATTTTGTTGGAAAAGCGTTCCTGAATGCCGTATTCGGCTGCATCCGGGCAGGCTCCACGCACTTCGGCCAGCTTGCGGGAGGCTGCATCCGCCTGCTCCCGAATATGCTTGAACACCTTGCGGTTCCAGACTTTGGCCACAACGCCTTCAAACGGCACATTTCTGGCCTGCAGGAAGGAGTGGAAACCCATGACGCCAAGCCCAACTGAACGCTCACGGGAAGCCGCATAAGCCGCCTTCTTCATTTCCGGCGGTGCGCGGTCAATAAAGTCCTGCAACACGTTGTCCAGAAAGAGCATGACGTCTTCAATAAACTGCGGCTTGTCGTGCCACTGGTCCCACGTCTCAAGGTTGAGGGAGGACAGGCAGCACACAGCCGTCCGCTGCTTGCCGTGATGGTCGATTCCGGTCGGCAGCGTAATTTCCGAGCAAAGGTTTGAGGTCTTCACCTCAAGCCCGGCCAGCTTATGGTGCTCCGGTCGCGCATTGTTCACATGGTCGGAATAAACAATGTAGGGCTCACCCTGCTCCATCCGGGCCGTAAGGATACGAATCCACAGCGCACGGGCCGAGACTTTGCGGACAACGGAATTGTCACGCGGGGAAAGCAGACCCCATTCTTCATCCGCTTCCACAGCGCGCATAAACGCATCGGACACCAGCACACCGTGATGCAGGTTGAGCGCCTTACGGTTAGGGTCCCCGCCGGTCGGGCGGCGGATTTCCACAAACTCTTCAATTTCCGGATGCCAGACAGGCAGATACACCGCAGCGGACCCACGGCGCAGCGAACCCTGACTGATTGCCAGAGTCAGGCTATCCATCACGCGGATGAAGGGGATCACGCCGGACGTCTTGCCGTTACGGCCAACGTTTTCGCCAATGGAACGCAGATTGCCCCAGTAGGAGCCGATGCCGCCGCCCTTGCTGGCCAGCCAGACATTTTCGTTCCAGAGGCCGACAATGCCTTCCAGACTGTCATTCGCTTCATTCAGGAAGCAGGAAATCGGCAGGCCGCGCGTCGTGCCGCCATTGGACAGAACTGGCGTTGCGGGCATGAACCAGTGCTGGCTCATATAATCATAAATCCGCTGCGCATGTCCCGCATCCGCCCCGTAATAGGACGCCACGCGGCCAAAGAGATCCTGATAGCTCTCATCAGGCAGCAGATAGCGGTTATCCAGCGTCGCCTTACCAAACGGCGTCAGCAGAGCATCCCGCGTGCGGTCCACACGCACCTGATGGTGGCCCGGCAACTGCACCATGTCTTCCAGCTTGCCGGGTTCAAACAGGTCGGCTTCTTCCCCGGAGTCGGACATGGAACGACGGTTTTCATTTTCCTCAACGTCGATCAGACTCATGTGGCGTGCTCCGGTTTTTTGCATTTACGTGATCTGGGTCTGGAGACACAGCAGAGACGCAGGGCTTTGATCCGCGCTCTCGTGTCTCACCATATGTCGCGTTCATGCGACATATACGCCCCTATATCTAGTGATTTTTTTGCACTCAAACCGTCAAAAAAGTCTTGTGTTTGAAAAGATGAAGTTTTTGGCTGATCATAAATTGTTTCAGCCCTCAAAAGTTTTTTGGCCCGCTCGAATCAGGCCGGACATCTCCATCCGGCGGCGTGACTCCTCAATCCCGTCCGCCACCGCCAGAGCGGCCGCCAGCGCCCGCCGTCCGGCGCGCGCATCGACCTTGACGGCAGCTCCGTCCAGACAGGAGGCCACAAAGGCCTCATGCTCCGCAAACAGAGAATCATGATCTTTCCATGAAATGGCCTCCCGTCGGAATCCGCCTGTGCCGGGCAGCGGCAGACCTTTCTCCCGGCCAATCATGGTCAGTTCCCGCTTACCGAAGTCGGCTGACAGATAACCTTCTTCAGAAAACAGGCGCATCCGCCGCTCTGTCTTCAGGGAAATACGGCTGGCCGTGATGGTCGCCACACAACCGTTCTCAAAGCGGACGCGGGCATTGGCAATATCTTCATACTCCGAGCTGACTGCCGCCCCCAGCGCATCCACCTGCGCAATAGGGCTGTCCACAATGGCCAGCACCAGATCCAGATCATGAATCATCAGATCCAGAATCACGGACACATCCGTCCCACGCGGTTTGAAGGGCGCGATACGGGTGGCCTCAATATAAAGTGGCCGGGTGATTCGTTTTGTAATGGCCTCATGCTCTGCGGAGTAGCGCAGCAGATGCCCGACCTGACACACCAGCCCGCTCTGCTCCGCCAGCGTAATCAGGAGGTCCGCCTGCTCCAGCGTTGCGGCAACCGGCTTTTCCACCAGCACATGCTTTCCGGCCCGGAGCGCTTCTGTCGCCAGTTCAAAGTGATACTCGGCAGGTGCAGCCACCACCACGGCATCACACGCCGCCAGCAGTTCCTCTACTGACTCCATAACCGGGCAACCGGCCTCTTTCGCGACCTCAGCGGCCCGCTTTGTGTCGGGATCAAACAGGCCGATCAGTGTCTCTCGCCGGACGTCCTTAATTTTCAGAGCATGATAGCGTCCGAAATGCCCGGCCCCGATCACCCCAACCCGCAAAGTTTTGTCCATCTTTTCTGACCTTCCCGACCCTGTGCCACACAGCTTTCCGGTCAGCGGTAGCAGCCTCCTGCCGAAACCCCAAAATCAAGATAGTCCGGCAGAAAACAGACCTCCCGCCTGTTCTTATTACGTTCTTTTTTACAAATCGCTCTGAGCCAGCGCTGGCACACATCCCCGACGCAAAATGAACCATGCCTCCGTAATGAGAGCAGTCTGACGCCCGCAAAAAACCATAAATTTTTTCTTGCGCGCCGACTCCGCCCGTTCTGCACAGAACAGCGTCCAGCCGCGCCGCCAGCCGCGGTTCAGGCCTGTTTATCCGCGCGGAATGTGATGCAACCCCGCCACTCCCCCCTGCCGAATCCCCTGTGCAGGGCCAGCAAATGTCTGTGGAGTGTTGCATCACACGCAAGGGAGCGGCATGTTCCGGGCGACAAAAATCGATTGATCAGGTGAGAATGTATTACAGCCGCCTCAAACTGGCCTCGGTACTGGGTGTGTGCCTTTTAGGGCTGCTGCTCTGCCTGCCCAATGGTCTGCGCAACCCCTTCCCCTCCATGCCCTGGCGCCAGATTCATCTGGGGCTGGATCTGCGCGGCGGGTCTTATCTGCTGATGCAGGTGGACCTGAAAAGCCTGACGCATGACAGGTTGCAGACCCTTGCGGACAGCACGCGTGACACGCTGCTGAAATCCCAGCTTGGCTACCGCAACATCACCACCAATGCGGATACCAGCACGGTCTCCTTCATGCCGCGTGATGCGTCTGAAACAGAAGCCGACCTCGCGGCTCTCAGCAAGCTGCCCCGCGTGGTGCCGAACGAATTTACGGTCGCAAAGCAGGAGAATGGCAGCATTGTTCTCACCCTCTCGCCGGAAGCCCTGAAGGCCCGCGCGCGTGAGGCTGTGACGCAGTCCATCGAAATTGTTCGCCGCCGTATTGACGCCACCGGTGCGGTTGACCCGGAAATCACCCGTCAGGGTGATGACCGTATTGTGGTCGAACTGCCCGGCGTGAGCGACCCGGAACGCATCAAGACCCTGCTGGGCACCACGGCAAAAATGACGTTCCGTCTGGTGGACCCCAACCCCATGCACGCAACGGCAGCGCCTCCCGGCGTCAGCCTGCTGCCGATGGCAACCGCAGGGGATGGCCCGCCGCTGCCGGTGTATGACCATGTGGATGTGGACGGCACGGACCTGACCAACGCAGGCGCCGTCATTGATTCCCAGAGCGGCGAATGGGCGGTGACCTTCACCTTCGATTCCGTCGGCACCCATGCGTTCTCAACCGTCACGCAGGCCAATGTCGGCCGTCGCTTTGCGATCGTGCTGGATAACAAGGTGATTGAAGCCCCGGTTATCCGTTCCCCCATTACGGGCGGCAACGGTCAGATTACCGGCGGGTTTGATGCCCAGAAAGCGACAGACCTCGCCCTGATGCTGCGCGCGGGCGCCCTCCCGGCCCCGCTGAGCGTGATGGAACAGCGCACTATTGGCCCGTCTCTCGGGGCCGATTCCATCCGGGCAGGTATGCTCAGTCTGGCCGCAGGTTTTGTGTTTGTTATCCTGTTCATGGCGCTGTTCTATGGCCGCTTTGGCTGGTATGCGAACGTCGCCCTGCTGGCCAACCTTGTACTGATGGTCGCCATTCTCTCCCTGTTTGAAGCAACCCTAACACTGCCGGGTATGGCCGGGATGCTGCTCACGCTGGGCATGGCGGTGGACGCCAACATCCTGATCAATGAACGCATCCGGGAAGAAGTGGCCCGCGGGCGTACGCCTCTGGCCGCCATGCAGGCCGGGTTTGAACGCGCTACCTCCACTATTGTGGACAGTAACGCGACAGCGCTGCTGGCCCACGTCATGCTGTTTGTGTTCGGCACCGGGCCTGTGCGTGGCTTTGCGCTCACCATCACCATCGGGATCGTGACCACCCTGTTCACGACCCTCCTGCTTTCCCGACTGCTTATGGTCCGCTGGTATGCGCTTACGCGCCCGACCAGCCTGCCGGTCTGAGACGAGGCGCTTATGTTTGGACGTCCTCTCCTGCGTTTTGTGCGCAAGGATACCCACATCAACTTCATGCGCGGGCGCTATGCGGGGCTGATTGTCTCGGCTGCGCTGTCTCTGCTTTCCGTCGTGCTGTTCCTGCATCCGGGCCTGACACTGGGGCTGGACTTCCGGGGCGGCATTGTGGTGGAGGCCAAAACCTCCGGCCCGGCTGACTTCACCAAACTGCGGAATGCTCTGGCCGCCCACAATGTGACCCACGCCTCCATTCAGG
This sequence comes from Acetobacter persici, assembly GCF_018256955.1. Lineage (NCBI taxonomy): Bacteria > Pseudomonadati > Pseudomonadota > Alphaproteobacteria > Acetobacterales > Acetobacteraceae > Acetobacter > Acetobacter persici. The sequence goes on along the minus strand of NZ_JAERKU010000003.1, from coordinate 103,004 downwards.
CCTTTGGCGCACCGGATGATGTGCTGATCCGTCTTGATGCCGGGGATGAACAGCAGACCAATGCGATTGTGGACACCGTGCGTCATGCTGTTGCGGAAGCACAGCCGGGCACCACAGTCCTGCGGGCGGATGCTGTCGGGGCTTCAGTTTCTTCCGAACTATTCCGCAACGGGATGCTGGCCCTCGGGCTGAGCCTTGCAATGATCCTGGGCTATATCTGGTTCCGGTTTGAGTGGGAGTTCGCCCTCAGCGCCGTTATCACACTGGTGCTGGATCTGACCAAAACCATGGGTTTTCTGGTCATCACCGGTTTTGAGTTCGATCTGGTGATGGTTGCCGCCATTCTCACTATCCTCGGCTACTCCACAAACGACAAGGTGGTGGTGTATGACCGCGTGCGTGAAAATCTGCGCAAATACCGCACCATGCCGCTGCGGGAACTGATTGACCTGTCAATCAACGAGACCCTGAACCGCACACTGGGCACCTCCTGCACGGTCTTTCTAGCATCCCTGCCGCTGGCCCTGTTTGGCGGGTCCACCCTGTCCGGCTTTGCATGGACCATGCTGTTCGGGATTGTGGTGGGCACATCCTCTTCCATCTTCATCGCCGCCCCCCTCCTGCTCTTTATGGGCGAGGGTCGCCTGAAGCGGGATGCCAAACCCCCGGCCTCACACAAGAGCGCCTAAACGCAAAAAAGCGTTCCACACCGCAAGGTGGGAACGCTTTTTTATAGGGACTGTGTGAAACAAACCGCCGCAGGGTTTATCCCCGCGCCATGCTTCAGCGGCTACTATCCTGACAACACACCAGACAATACTGCCACCGTCTCTGCCCCGCTGCCTTGCCCGGCAGGTTTTTAACGGCGGACGACAGAAGGCGGCGTGGGGTCTGTCGGCTCAATCACCGCCAGAAAATTCTCCATTGCCTGCCCGGCATTTTTCAGCCCGGCTCCGGAGGGATTATATTCCGCATTAAGAATGGCGGTCAGGGCGGCGCGATCCGCATTGACAATCTGGACAAGCCGCTCACGCGAGACCTGACCGGACATGACCTGCCCGCGCGCCATGCCGCTGGCAATCACATAGCTGTAAATCAATGTGCGGGGGGTTGGTGTTATCTTCACCATACCGGTGGAAGACTGGCAGCCAGCCAGCACCGTAAGGCCAGCCACCCCGGCCAGCAGGCGAAAAAAAACCGGAAATCCAGAAATGGAGCGCGTCATGCGACGAGCCTACTCCATATCTGCCTTTCCGGTAAATCTCATCAGCGCCCCGCAGGGCGCTTCAGATCAGGCTGAAAAAGCCCTCAGACCTTGCGGGCTGCCAGTTCATCACGGATCTGCTCAAGCAGAACTTCCGTTTTGGTCGGAGCCGGGGGCTCAGCCGGTGCAGCAGCTTCCTGCCCGTGCAGGCGGGTCAGCACTTTAACAAACCAGAAAATGACCAGAGCCATAATCAGGAACTGGATCACGGCATTGGCAAACAGGCCGATATTCAGGGTGACCGCACCGGCTTTCTGGGCTTCCGCCAGCGTTGCAAGATGCGGGCCTTTCAGCGTGATGAAGAGGTTGGAGAAATCAATCCCGCCAATCACCAGACCCAGAAGCGGGTTGAAAATGTCTTTCACAAGGCTGTTCACAATCGCTGTGAACGCGGCACCGATGATGACACCAACGGCCAGATCAACAACATTGCCACGCATGATAAATGCGCGGAATTCGCCCACCCAGCCGGGGGTGTGCAGATGGGATTTCACATCAGCCATAAATTTCTTTGTCCTTAAAGAGCGTACTATACTGATGTCTGTATCCAGCATGACACCTTTTTAACAAGCCTAAACCGCTTCGATTCGCTGACTTTTCTTGTCAGACGTGGCTTTTACAGCAACACCGCGCTGTTTTCCGGCGCACAGCCCGCAAAAACCGGACAATAAGCGCGCATGAGTTGTTGATCCCACCTGCACAGACGGCTATACGCACTCGCACGCATAGCCCGGTCGGTATCGGGACAGCCTTTTGAACGGAAAGACGCAACACATGAAACCCGGCATTCACCCTGACTACCACGAAATCACCGTCATCATGACCGATGGCACCGAATACAAAACCCGCTCCTGCGCAGGCAAGGCTGGTGACACGCTCCGTCTGGACGTGGACACAAAGTCCCATCCGGCATGGACCGGCGTGCAGCGCATGATGGACACCGGGGGCCAGGTTGCGAAGTTCAACAAGCGCTTTGCTGGTATCGGTACGCGCTCCAAATCCTGATCTGCGCCGTCTTACGCAGACTGGTTGAAAAATCGGAAACCCCGCCTCTTGAATCAGGAGGCGGGGTTTTCCACGTTTAGCCCTGAGGACAATGCCCGAAAACGGGGTTCTCCTCTTGTTATCCCTGCCGCATTACGCCCGCCAGACAGGGGGCGCCCCTGCGGCAAGACCTTGCTGAACGAGGAGGTTTTTTAACCATGAGTTACGATTTTGCACCGCTTTTCCGCACTGCTATCGGGTTTGACCGCCTGGCACAGGTGATGGACACCGCAGCCCGTAGCGCTGCAACCCCCAGCTACCCCCCTTATGACATCGCCAAAACCGGGAATGACAGTTACGCGCTGACCATGGCCATTGCCGGGTTTGGCCCGGATGATATTGAGCTGGTTGTGCAGGACAACACCCTGATTGTCTCCGGTCGCGTGAGCGACCCGCAGAATGAAGGGGAAATTCTGCATCGCGGCATTGCCCGCCGCGCTTTTGAACGCCGCTTTGCACTGGCAGACCATGTGGAAGTCACCGGAGCAGACATGAATAATGGCCTACTGCGTATTTCCGTGCGCCAGATTGTGCCGGAAGCCCTCAAGCCGCGCCGTATTCCCGTGCAGTCCGGCGTGGCGTCTGAACTCGCGCCAAAAGCTGAGACATCCGCACCGGAGCAGCCCGGCCTGCACAGGCCGGTCACTGCGCCTCCGGCGGCTGCCGCAGCGTAATCACACCCGGTCAACACCGTAAAAAAGGGGGAACACTGGTTCCTCCTTTTTTATAAGAGCGCATTTGTCGCTTGACCTGTGAGGGACGCTCCCCCCATATCGTCGCCACAGATGCGCGCCGGCAGGCACGCGGGCCTTCGGAATGGTTTCCGGACCGTCAGTTTCTCCGGTGCCTGCGCAAGCGCCGCCCGACGACAGGATGGAAGCAATGACGACCTTACCGCTGATGCCCAAGGCCACCGCCGTGTGGCTGATTGAAAAAACCGCCCTGAGCTTTACTCAGATTGCTGAGTTCTGCGGGATGCACCCGCTTGAAGTGCAGGCTATTGCCGATGGTGAGGTTGCTCAGGGGATTGTCGGGTATGACCCCGTTGCCAACCACCAGCTTAAGCAGGAAGAAATCAGCCGCTGCGAGGCTGACCCTGACGCCCGGCTGAAAATTCTGCCCACCAATAATCCAGTCAAGCGCCGCTCAAAAGGCGCACGCTATACGCCGGTCGCCAAACGCCATGACCGTCCGGACGGGATTGCCTTCCTGCTGCGTAACTTCCCGCAGCTGAACGACCTGCAGATTGTCAAGCTGCTGGGCACCACGAAGGACACCATTGCCAAAGTGCGTGACAAGCAGCACTGGAACACGCCCAACATCAAGCCGCGTGACCCTGTGACCATCGGCCTGTGCAGCCAGATGGACCTGAATGCTGCTGTGAACGCCGCCACCACGCGCCTTGAGCGTGAAGGGCTGGAAATTCCGCAGCCGCCGCCAATGGATGTGATGGAACAGGAGAAGAGCGGAGAGTAATCTCTCCACGGCACTGGCGCACGCTGCGTCCGCCAGTGCCTTATTTTTTGCCAGTTTCTGGCAGGTTTCAGTCAGTCTCTCTGATTAAAAAGAGACGATTTAGTCCCAGCTGCCCGCCCATAGGGCCGGGAGACAGGGGGACTGGGCTCTGTCAGGCAGACAGGCGCTCAATTTCTTCCTTGAGCCGCAACTTCTGCAATTTGAGACACATCAAAACACGTTCATCCGGTCTGGGCCGCCCGCCTTCCGAGGAGATCTGTTTATCGATCCGTGAGTGGCGGGATTTAAGACTCTCAATCCTAGACTGGTAGGTCATTGACTGCCTCCATTCGGTTGATGACACCTCACGGTAACGCACTCTCCGCGTGTTTTTTCATGTTTTTTTCACACTTCAGGCATTTTCGGTATGCGATAATCGCATATCTAAATTTTCTTCTTTTGCCGCTGGTCTCCGCCTCGCGCATGCGCAAAACTAGACTTAGAAAACTCTGGCAGACTCTGAAAAACCCCGTTCACACAGAGTCCTCATGCCACGCAGGAGAGAGACTAAAATGCTGAAAGACCGCGATTCACTCCTCGGCCAGCTCCATGAACTCCGCAGTGAACATCGTGATCTTGATACCATCATCACCCGGCTGACCGACGGCACGATCCTGACAGACCAGTTGCATCTCCAGAGGCTGAAAAAACGCAAATTACTGCTCCGCGACCGGATAACATGGCTTGAAAGCGAACTGATCCCCGACGATATTGCGTGACCATTTTTTCCACAGACCGGATCGTGCATCATCGTGAGCGAAACTGCCCCCCTGCCAACCGCCCCATCTCAGGACGCCAGCCTTACCCCTAAGGTTGGCATTATCATGGGCAGTCAGTCGGACTGGGAGACCATGCGCCATGCGGATGCCATCCTGACAGAGATGGGTATCCCCCATGAAACTCTGATTGTCTCCGCCCACCGCACGCCGGACCGTCTGTCGGATTATGCCAAAACCGCCGCAGACCGTGGCCTGTCCGTTATTATTGCCGGTGCGGGGGGGGCTGCCCATCTGCCGGGCATGTGCGCCGCATGGACCCGCCTGCCCGTGCTGGGCGTGCCCGTAGAATCCCGTGCCCTGAAAGGCATGGACAGCCTGCTCTCCATTGTACAGATGCCCGGCGGCGTACCCGTTGGCACACTGGCTATCGGCGCGTCCGGCGCCAAAAATGCAGCACTTCTCGCCACCTCCATCCTCGCCCTGCAGGACCCGGAACTGGCTGCAAAACTGGATACATGGCGCGCTCTGCAAACCGCGTCCGTTGCCAATACCCCGATTTCTGAAAACGACTGATGCCTGCTTCTTCTTCCCGTTCGCCTTCCGCCGCCCCTCTTGCGCCCAACGCCGTGATCGGCATTGTTGGGGGGGGGCAACTGGGCCGCATGTCGGCTGTTGCTGCCGCCAAACTTGGCTTCCGCGCACATATTCTCACGCAGGACCCGCATGGCCCGGCAGCGCAGGTTGCGCATCAGGTCACACTCGGCGCGTATGATGATCACAAGGCGCTGGACGCCTTCGCCCGCGCGGTCGATGTGATCACGTTCGAGTTTGAAAATATCAGTGCCGATGCGCTGGACTGCCTCGCACAGCACTGCCCGGTTCGCCCCTCCGGTGCCATTCTGCGCACCAGTCAGGACCGTCTGGCAGAAAAAACCTTTTTGTCAGACGCGGATATCCCGCTAGCCCCGTGGATGGCTGTCACGGACCACGCCTCTCTGCATGCCGCAGCGGAAACGCTTGGCTTCCCGTTCATCCTGAAAACCACCCGCAACGGGTATGACGGGAAAGGGCAGGCCCGCGTGTATGAGGCCCCCCAGCTGGAAGCGGCCTTTGCTTCCCTCGCCCCGCATCCGCTGGTGGCGGAAGGTATGGTGGATTTCGCGTGTGAAATCAGCGTGATGGTTGTGCGCGGCACGGACGGCACAACACGCTGCTTTGCACCGGGCCTCAATTATCACCGGGATGGTATTCTGGACCTCACACTTGCCCCTGCCCCCGTGCAGGAAGAAACCGCACAGCGGGCTCAGGCCCTTGCCACTGCCATTGCCGAAAAACTGGACCTGATCGGTATTCTCGGCGTTGAGATGTTTATTGACCGGACAGGCACTCTGCTGGTGAATGAAATTGCCCCGCGCCCGCATAATTCCGGCCACTGGACCATGGATGCCTGCCCGGCGGACCAGTTTGACATGCATATCCGCGCCGTGGCTGGCCTGCCCCTGCCTCCGGCCCTGCGCCATTCTGACGCCGTGATGAAAAATCTTGTCGGCCCGGATGATATGGCGCTCTGGCCGGATATTCTCGCGACCCCCGGCCATATCCCGCATCTGTACGGCAAGGCGGAAGCCCGCGCGGGCCGCAAGATGGGGCATGTGAATATCCTGTTCCCCTATGGCAGCCTGCCCGGAGCTCTGGGAGTTCAGGACGCCCTTGGCCCTCTGGCAGACAAGCCGGAAACGGAAGACAACGACCACTAAGGCGCAAAGCCGCCGCCTCAAAACGGCGGCTTTAGAAAAATCCGTCTTCTTTCAGGCTGCACAGGCGACCACTGCCGATAATAATATGGTCCCAGACCGTCACGCCCAGAAGGCTGGCCGCCTGCGTAATCCGCTGCGTCATGAGGATATCATCCTGCGAGGGTGAAGGGTCCCCGCTGGGATGGTTATGGACCAGCACCAGAAGACGCGCTTCAAGTTCCAGCGCCCGCCGCATGACTTCTCTTGGGTAAATGGGGGTGTGGTCTACCGTGCCGCGCCCCAGCATTTCATCCGCCAGCAGGCGGTGCGCGGCATCCAGAAATAACACCCGCACCTGCTCAACACGCTCATGCGCCAGCACCGCACTCAGATACGCCCTGAGCTGCGCCCTGTCCGCCAGCACTCCGGCACGGCTAAGGCGCGCTTTGTGCAACCGCACCGCGGCTTCCTGCACAAGACGCAGCGTAACCCGGAGCGCCGGGGTCTGCCCAACGGCTGCAAGCATCGCCTGATCCGGCGCAGACAGGAGCGCCGCCAGAGACCCGAACTGACCCAGCAGAGACGTCGCCCACATGTCCGCAGACGGGTGTTTGGGCGCAGTCAGCGTAATAAGCTGCGTCAGAACTGTGTGATCATCCGGCAGAGCAGCCGAAACCTGTGAGTCCGAAAGCCCCGGAAAAAACGGCAGGTCAGGCAACGGTGGCCGCTCCGGCACCGTCTCGGCCTGAAGCCTGAACCCGGCAATATCCGCCAGTTCCGACCGGGACTGCCGCCCTTTGCTTTTAGGAAGCCGACTCACCATGCCTGCTGTTCCAGATGCCGGAAACTGCGCCACCGGCGGCCTTTCAGCACCACATGGTCATGCATGGTGACAGCCAGCAAAGGCGCTGCCTGCAACAAAGCCTGCACAAGGGCCCCATCATGCAAAAGCTGGCGGTCCGGCTGCACGTCGGCCCCGGCCAGCCTGACAGTAATCAGGGAACAGGCATGCAACGCCAGCGCGCGCTGCATAATGGCTGAGACAACCTGCGGTACCGGGAAGGTCTCACCCCCTTCCCCACGCATCGCCGGGCTCTCAGTCGGCAGTACTTCGTCGGCCAGCAAATGGTTCCGGCTATCCAGAAACAGAAGATGCAGAGACCCTGCCTCAGCCGTTGCCAGATGCGCGGCACAATAGGCCAGAAGCTTATCCCAGCTTCCAAGGTCAGAGCGCACCGGCTCCTCTGGCGCGCCAAGCCTGTCTGCCGCCAGCGGCACCAGCCCCAGCAGAGCAGCATTGTTGCGCGTTGCCCCGGCGGCTTTCAGAGCCTCGGCCGGGGCTTCCAGCACCGCCGCCAGAGACCCAAACTGATTGATCAGCGCCTTGGCCAAAGGTTTGGTATCCCGCCGGGGCACCCCCGGAAACAGAAGCATTTCCAGCAGTTCATAATCAGCCAGAGAGGCCGCACCGGCACTCAGCACCCGTACGCGCATCCGCTGCCGGTGCCCCGCAGGCCCGGTGGACGAAAAAGGGACACCCCCTTCCCCGCTTTCAAAACTGCTCGGTTTTTCTCCTCTTTCAGAGGATACCATGCCACTGCTCCGATTGGCCTCAGGCTTTCAAGACGATATAAGGGCAAAGTGAATATGTCCGAAAACCCTTCCTCCGCGCTTTTTTCATCATCATCAGGCCAAGGCGAGTCCTATCTCGCGCGCCTGAACCCCGAACAACGCGCGGCGATTGAGACCACTGACGGCCCACTGCTGGTTCTGGCCGGTGCAGGCACAGGCAAAACACGGGTGCTGACAACACGTTTTGCCCATATCCTGCTGACAGACCGGGCCAAACCCTGGCAGATTCTGGCCGTCACCTTCACCAATAAGGCCGCCAAGGAGATGCGGGAACGTGTCTCTCTCCTGCTCGGCAGCCCGGCGGAAGGGTTATGGCTGGGCACCTTTCATGCTCTGTGCGCACGCATGCTGCGCCGCCATGCGGATTATGTGGGGCTGACAAGCAGCTTCACCATTCTGGATACGGATGATCAGCTTCGCCTGCTCAAGCAGCTTATCGCGCCCTTCCAGATTGATACCAAACGCTGGCCCGCCCCCGGTATTCTGGGCGTTATCCAGCGCTGGAAAGACCGGGGACTGACACCGGAGCGCGTGACGGATTCCGAGGATTCCGATTTTGCGGACGGCCATTGCCGCGCCATTTACCGCGCCTATCAGGAGCGGCTGATCCAGCTGAACGCCTGTGACTTTGGGGACCTCATGCTCCATGTTACGGAAATCCTGCGCACGCGGCCTGATGTGCAGGCGCAGTACCAGCGCCTGTTCCGCTATATTCTCGTGGATGAATATCAGGACACCAACACGGTCCAGTATCTCTGGCTGCGTCTGCTCGCCCTGCGCCCCGGTGAGCCCGCCAATATCTGCTGCGTAGGGGATGATGACCAGTCCATCTATTCCTGGCGCGGGGCGCAGGTCGGCAACATTCTGCGGTTTGAAAAGGATTTCCCCGGCGCAGAGATTGTCCGGCTGGAACGCAATTACCGCTCTACCCGCCATATTCTGGGCGCAGCCGCCGGGCTGATTGCGCATAATGATGAACGGCTGGGCAAAACCCTGCGCTCAGGCCGGGAAGATTCTGACGGCGAAAAAGTCCTCGTCGTCGGGGTCGGCGATTCTGACCATGAAGCGCGGGATGTCTGCGCCATGGCCGAGAAAATGCAGCGTGACGGCCACTCTCTGGCGGAAATGGCCATTCTGGTCCGCGCCGGGTTCCAGACCCGCGCGTTTGAAGAAAAGCTGGTGCAGAGTGGCGTGCCCTACCGCATTGTCGGCGGTGTGCGCTTTTATGAACGCGCTGAAATCCGCGATGCACTGGCCTATATGCGCGTGCTGAACCAGCCTGCGGATGATCTGGCGTTTGAACGCATTCTCAACACCCCCAAACGCGGCATGGGGCCCGCCGGGGTGCAAAAGCTGCATGCCGCAGCCCGCAGCCGTCAGGTTCCTCTGACGGGAGCAACCAAAATCCTGCTGGCGGAAAAAGTGCTGAAGGGGAAAGTGGGCGATCAGGTTCAGGCTCTCATGACCGCACTGGACACCACGCGCGATATTCTGGCGCGGGAAGGCCATGTGGTGGCCATCGAGCACCTGCTGGAAGAAAGCGGTTATCTGGCCATGTGGCAGGCCGATACCTCGCCCGAAGCTCCCGGACGGCTGGAAAACCTGAAGGAACTGGTCCGTGCTCTGGCCGATTTCGGCACGCTGGGCGAGTTTCTGGAACATGTCGCGCTGGTCATGGAGCATGATGAAAACGCTGGAGATGCCCGCATCTCGCTCATGACCCTGCACGGCGCCAAAGGGCTGGAGTTTGATGTCGTTTTCCTGCCGGGCTGGGAAGAAGGGGTTTTCCCCTCCCAGCGCACGCTGGATGAAGGCGGCAATTCCGGGCTGGAGGAAGAACGGCGGCTTGCCTATGTGGGCATTACCCGCGCACGCAAACACGCCATGATTTTCCACGCGGCCCGGCGACGCATTTACGCCAACTGGCAGGATTCTATGCCCAGCCGCTTTCTGGATGAACTGCCGGACGACCATATTATCCGGCAGGAAGAGCGCGATGCCTCCCTCCGCGGGCTGCGGGCCACGGAGTCCGTCTTTGCAGGCGGCGCCCCTCTGGTAACCCGCAGACGCCGGGACCCGCTGGCCGGAAACACCCCTACGTTCCAGCTCGGTGAGCATGTGCGCCACCCCCGCTTTGGGGAGGGCATTATTGTCTCAGCCGATCACCATCATGTTGATGTCGCGTTTGAAGGCGTCGGTATCAAACACCTCCTCTCCTCCTTTTTAGAGAAACTTTAATGGCCGTTGCTCCCCGTCGTCACGCCACCGCTCTGGAAACGGTTGCGGTCACCGTTCCGGAACCTGCCGTAGAAGCGTTTGAAAACGCGATTGGCAGTGTCTGCACCACGGTTGGTATTTTTGAAGCCAACCCGGAAGGCACGCTGTGGCGTGTGGAAGGTGTGAAAGACGCCGGGCACCGTGAGGATGAACTGGCCGCCGCCCTCGTGCTGGCGCAACTGACCACCGGCGTGAACGCTGCGCTGGAGCGGGATGCGACAGAGGCCGAAGGCTGGCTGGCCCGCACCTATGAATCCTTCCCCGAGCAGGATGTCGGGCAGCGGTTTGTTATCCGCGGCACCCACCTGCCGGATGTTAAACACCCCACCCGCATCGCCCTGACGCTGGATGCCGGTGTGGCTTTTGGCTCTGGCGAACATGGGTCCACCCGTGGCTGCCTGCGCGCGCTGGAACGGATTGCCTACCGCAAACCCCGTAACATTCTGGACCTTGGCTGTGGCTCCGGCATTCTGGCCATGGCCGCCGCAGCCCTGCTGCACAAAAAGGTTCTGGCGGTTGATATTGAACCCTGGTCCGTGCGCGTGGCCGCGCAGAATGCGGAGCGCAACGGGCTGGGGCGTGCGCTCACCTGCCGTCTGGGCAACGGCTGGAAAACCCCGGAAATCCGCCACAATGCTCCGTATGATCTGGTGTTTGCCAACATTCTGGCCCGCCCGCTCTGCCTGATGGCCAAAGATCTGGCCCACAATCTGGCTCCCGGCGGTACGGTCATTCTGGCAGGGCTGCTCCGCACCCAAATCCGGATGGTGCTGGCCGCACACCGCAGGCTCGGACTGATACTGGAACACACCTTTACAGAGGGTGACTGGGCCACACTGGTCCTGCGTCGCCCTTATACCCCCAAGCCCTGAAAACCCGGCCTGCATGTCCTCATGCAGGCTTTTTTAGTCCGCATATTTTTTCCAAGATCGTCTTTAAAGGTCCGCCATGCCGTCCGCTTCCGCCTCCCGCCTCGCCGCTCTGCGCACCCTCCTGCAACAGCACGGGCTGGATGGGCTGATTATTCCCCATAGTGATGAATTTCTGGGAGAATATACCCCGCCCTGCGCTGAACGTCTGGAATGGCTGACGGGCTTCAGCGGCAGCGCAGGCATGGCCGTTGTTCTGGCGGACTCCGCAGCCGTATTCTCGGATGGCCGCTACATCACCCAGATGGATCAGCAGGTAGATGGCTCCTGCTGGGAACGCCAGCATATCTATCAGACACCGCCCAGCGCGTGGCTTGCCAGCAAGGCCCCGAAAGCCGCCCGTATCGGCTATGATGCGCGGATCATGAGCAGCGCGGAACTGCGGCCTTTCACGACGCTGGATGGCATCACCCTGGTCCCTACCGACGGCAATCTGACGGATGTCCTCTGGACAGATCGCCCCGCCTTCCCGGCAGACCCCGCCACCATTCACCCGCTGGTTTATGCGGGCGAATCCTCACAGGATAAACGGACCCGTCTGGGGCAGGCTCTGGCAGAATCCGGGCAGGCCGCCGCTGTGCTGAGCGATTCGGCCTCTGTCGCGTGGCTGCTGAACATCCGGGGAACGGACATCCCCTGCACTCCCGTTGTTCTGGCATTCGCCGTGCTGCATGCCGATGCCTCTGTGGACCTGTTCCTTCAGGCCAGTAAACTTCCGGCAGACGTAAAGGACTGGCTGGGGCCAGACGTACGCGTGCATGAACCCGAGACGCTGGACAGCGTACTGGCGACACTCAGCGGCAAGACCGTTGGCGTGGACCCGGCAAGCAATGCCGTCTGGTTCACCCAGACCCTGACCCGCCACGGCGCCACGGTGCAGGACAGCCCGGACCCGTGCCTGCTGCCCAAAGCCCGCAAAAACGCCACCGAACAGGCAGGCACCCGCAAGGCGCACCTGAAAGACGGCATTGCCCTGTGCCGCTTCCTGCACTGGCTGGATACGGAAGAGGCCCGCGGCACGACCGAGCTTCAGGCCGCCACCCGGCTGGATGCCTTCCGGGCAGAAGGCGCTGACTATCGCGGCGAATCCTTCCCCGCCATTTCCGGCGCGGGGCCGAATGGCGCGGTGATCCATTATCGCGTTACCCCGGAGAGTGACCGGGTTCTGAACGCCAATGAAGTCTATCTGATTGATAGCGGCGGCCAGTATCCGGAAGGCACGACGGATGTAACCCGCACCGTCTGGACCGGCCCGGATGCCGCCCCTGCCCGCCTGAAGGAAACCTTTACCCGCGTCCTGCGCGGCAATCTGCGCCTTGGCCGCGCCCGCTTCCCCGCTGGCACCACGGGCCATGCGCTGGATGCGCTGGCCCGGTATGATCTGTGGCAGGCCGGTCTGGATTATGACCACGGGACAGGCCACGGCGTAGGCAGCTTTCTCTCGGTGCATGAAGGTCCGGCGCGGATTTCCAAAAACCCGTCCGCCATCACGCTGCAGGACGGCATGATTCTGTCCAACGAGCCCGGCTATTATGAACCCGGCGCTTATGGCATCCGGCTGGAAACACTCGTGCTGGTGCATGAAAAGGACGGTGAGAACCGCCCCGGTTATGCGTTTGAGACGCTGACTCTGGCCCCGTTTGACCGCAGGCTGATCGATACGGCGGTTCTGGGCGAGGAAGACTGTCAGATTCTGGATGCCTACCATGCGCAAATCATGGAGCAGATCGGCCCTCACCTGCCGGAAGAGGCCAGAAACTGGCTGAAAACCGCCTGCGCGCCCCTCAAGAGGGCGTGAGAGGCAGGTTTTTTCGCAACTGGTCACGCAATTGGGAATCGCCTGCCGGACGGAAGAAGAGCAGAAAAGTTGCGAAGTGAAGGGAGCTTCCAGAATGACGACAGACAGCAAAACCATCCCCACTACTCTTATCGCCGGTGATGGGATCGGCCCTGAGATTGTTGACTCGGTTACCGAAATTCTTGATGCCGTTGGCGCCCCGTTCGAATGGGACCGCCAGCTTGCCGGCATGGCCGGTGTCGATGCGGTGAATGACCCGCTGCCCAAACAGACCATTGAGAGCATCCGCCGCACCGGCCTTGCTCTGAAAGGCCCGCTGACCACACCGGTTGGTGGCGGCTTCAAATCCATCAACGTCACGCTGCGTCAGGAATTCGGGCTGTTTGCCAACCTGCGCCCCACCAAGACGATTGTCCCCGGTGGCAAGTTCGACAAGATTGATCTGGTCCTGTTCCGTGAAAATCTTGAAGGCTACTACGCCGCCATGGAACACTACATTCCGGTTGGTGATGACCCGAAGGGCATTGCCCTGAGCAGCGGCTTCAACTCCCGCACGGAATGCCGCCGCATTGTAAAGTTTGCTTTTGAGTATGCGCTCAAAAACAACCGCAAGACGGTGACGATTGTCCACAAAGCCAACATCCTCAAACTGCTGACCGGCCTGTTCCTTGAAGAAGGGCGCAAGGTTGCTGAGGAATATAAAGGCCGCATTGCCTTTAATGAGCGGATTGTCGATGCCTGCGCCATGCAGCTTGTCATCAATCCCTGGCAGTTTGACGTGATTGTCACCACCAACCTGTTTGGTGATATCCTGTCTGACCTTACGGCTGGCCTTGTTGGCGGTCTGGGCATGGCTCCGGGCGCAAACATTGGTGAAAAAGCCGCTGTGTTTGAAGCCGTTCACGGCTCCGCACCGGATATCGCCGGACAGGGCATCGCCAACCCGCTGGCCCTGCTGCTGGCTGCCGTCATGATGCTCCAGCATGTGGGTCGTCAGGATCTGGCAGACCGGATTGACCTTGCGATCAAAAAGGTCATCACGGATGGCGGCCTCCGCACCAAGGATCTGGGCGGCAACGCAACGACGAAAGATCTCACCGCCGCTCTCAAACAGCAGCTGGTCTGAGTTCTTTCAGAAAACGGGAGTGCGGTTTGCGCCGCCTCCCGCTTTTTTGAGACATTTCTGCGTTTTCTCTCGTCGTTTCTTTACACAGGTCCCGCTGCGGCGCGTATCATAACGCTATGATACCAAGCTTTTCCGGCCAGTGGCCCCTGCTCCGGCTTTCTCCGTCCTGCATCATCTCGGTCACAGACCATGCGCCGCGTTACACGGCAGACGCAGAGGTTGAGATCACCCGCATCTGGGCAGCCGCCTGCCTGAAAACCCCGGCTCTTTTCAACGGCTGCGTTTTTTCCGCAGACCGCGTGACCCGTACAGAAATTTCCGGCCACTGGACAGAATACCGCGCTGTTCTGGCCCAGATGAAAAATCCGGCCTTATTCCCGCACCTGCGCCTGCAACCGCTTGCCGTGATCGGCCTGCTGGAAACACCGGAAGGCTTTGTGCTGGGCCGCCGCCATCCCTCCTCCTTATATCAGGGCAATTTCTGGCAGAGCCCGCCTGCTGGCAGTATTGAACGCCGGGGCGACAGCACAGACGTGCATCTGGGTGAGCAACTTCTGGCAGAAGCCGAGGAAGAACTCGGCCTGCCCACCGAGAGCCTGAGCGTTGGACCACCCTGCCTCATTGCCCGCCATCCCGGCACACGCATTCTGGATATTGGCATCCCCATGCGCACGGCTCTGTCGTTCAGCGCGGTCGAGGCGCGCTGGAAACAATCCGCCAATCAGGAATATGACCAGCTGGCGCTCGTACCGCGCCAGACTGTCAGAGAATGGCTTGACCGCCCCGACCTGCTACCGACCTCACGCGCCCTGCTGGCGGCAACCTGCTCATGACTTCCCGCCAGACCTCTTCACGCTCTCAAAGCTCAGACAGCCCTGAGCATATTGCTGGCCCCAGCCCTGCTCTGGTCCGGGTCATTGCCGCGGCCTGCGGGCTGATTGTTGCAAATCTTTATTACGCACAGCCTCTGGCCGGGCCGATCAGTGCCGCACTTGCCATGCCGGAAAGCCAGTCGGGCCTGATTGTCACCATCACCCAGATTGGCTACTGCCTCGGCCTGCTGCTGATTGTCCCTCTGGCCGACCTGCTGGAAAACCGCAGCCTGATTGTGTGGATGACGCGCCTTGTCATGCTGGCTCTTCTGGCGTTGCCTTTTTCACACCACCCGCTCCCCTTCCTGTTTGCCATTGGTCTGGTAGGCGTTCTGTCCGTCGCGGTGCAGATTCTGGTGCCTCTTGCCGCCAGTCTCGCCCCGGAGGCCATAAGAGGCCGCGTGGTTGGCAATGTCATGAGCGGGCTGATGCTCGGCATCATGCTGGCCCGGCCGGTTTCCAGTTTCGTGACGGAATTTTCCTCATGGCACACCATTTTCCTGATCTCCGCCGGGATCATGCTGGTGCTGTCCGTCCTGCTCCAGCGTGTGCTGCCTGAGCGCAAACCCGCCACACAGAGCCATTACGGCGCGTTGCTCAGTTCCATGCTTGCGCTGCTGCTCACCACAAAAGCCCTGCAACGCCGCGCCTTTTATCATGCCTGTCTGTTTGGGTCCTTCAGCCTTTTCTGGACAGTTACTCCTCTGCTGCTGGCCAGCCCGCCTTTCCAGTTTTCTCAGGGTCAGATTGCGCTATTTGCGTTTGTCGGTGTTGCGGGCGCTGTTGCCGCCCCCATCGCGGGGCGCATTGCCGATAAAGGCTGGACATGGCCCGCAAGCCTTGCCGCCATGGCGCTGGTGTCGGTCGCCTTTCTGGCAAGCCTTGCGGTGCCGCATGGTCTTTTTATCGGCGTGCTGACACTGGCCGGGATTCTGATCGACTTTGGGGCCACTGCCAATCTGGTGCTGGGGCAGCGCGTGCTGTTTGTGCTCCCCGCAGAAAACCGCGCCCGCCTCAACGGGCTTTATATGGCGATTTTCTTTATGGGCGGTGCCGCAGGTTCAGCCCTTGGAAGCTGGGCTTATGCGCACGGGGGCTGGCCACTGGCGGCAGCACTGGGAGCCGCTTTTCCCGCACTCGCTTTTATCGTCTGCCTGACGGAAAAGCGCTGAGAAGACCCGGCACCGGTCGCCCGGTGCCGTTATTCAACCCGGTTATTTAATCTCAAGCCCGATCTGCTTGATATCATGGAAGGTGATATCCGGGTTCTGCTCCTGCGTGCGGCGCATCATGAAGGCCGATGTTGCAAGGAACACCGGATCATCATCCAGATCGTCCGCCATGGCTGAGCGGTTTGCCATAGCAAAGGCCTCAATCTTCTCACGCGGGCCTGTCACCCAGCGCGCCAGAGAAAACTGTACGGCATCAAACCCGATTTCCACGCCATATTCCGCCTTCAGGCGCGCCTGAAGCACGTCAAGCTGGAGCGTACCCACCACACCGACAATCGGCTGTGCGCCATCCTGCGGTTTGAAGAGCTGCACGACCCCTTCCTCCGCAAGCTGCGTCAGCGCCTGTTTCAGCTTCTTGGCCTTCATGGCGTCATTCAGCCGAACGCGCCGCAGAATTTCCGGCGCAAAATGCGGCACGCCGGTAAATTTAAGATCTTCGTTTTCGGTCAGCGTGTCACCAATACGCAGCGTGCCGTGGTTCGGGATACCCACAACATCACCCGCAAAGGCTTCTTCCGCCAACTGACGGTCCCGCGCAAAAAAGAACTGCGGCGTATGCACGGCAAAATTCTTGCCCGTGCGGCTGTGGCGCAGACGCATCCCGCGCGTCAGCTTGCCCGAACAGATACGGGCAAAAGCAATACGATCCCGGTGGTTGGGGTCCATATTGGCCTGAATTTTGAAGACAAGCGCCGTCATTTCTTCTTCATCAGCCTTGACGGCGCGGCTTTCCGCCACCTGATCCCGCGGAGACGGCCCAAAGGCCACCAACGCGTTCAGAAGGTCGGTCACGCCAATTTCCTTCATCGCACTCCCGAAGAAAACCGGCGTCAGATGCCCGGCGTCAAAAGAGGCCCGGTCAAACGGCGGCAGGGCGGCTTCCGCCAGTTCCAGCTCTTCCGCAAGCTGCACCATACGCGGGTCGGACTGCGCCAGCTTTTCCTGCGTATGGACTTCCTGTGTCCGCAGGTCATACGTGCCCACAAATCCGGCGGCACGACCAATCGGCCATGTCGCGGGGGATGTATCCAGAGCAAGGGCAGACGCAATTTCATCCAGCAGGGCAAACGGGTCCTGCGCTTCACGGTCCATCTTGTTGATGAAGGTGACAATGGGGATATCGCGCAGACGGCAGATTTCAAACAGCTTGCGCGTCCGGTCTTCAATGCCTTTTGCGGCGTCAATCACCATTACGGCAGAGTCGACCGCCGTCAGGGTCCGGTAAGTATCTTCCGAGAAGTCTTCATGGCCCGGCGTATCCAGCAGATTGAAGATGCACCCGCCATATTCAAAGGTCATGACCGAGCTGACCACGGAAATACCGCGGTCCCGCTCGATGGACATCCAGTCAGACCGGGTGCGCCGCCGCTCACCCTTGGCCCGCACATTTCCGGCAAGCTGGATGGCCCCGCCTGCCCGCAGAATACGTTCCGTCAGCGTGGTTTTACCAGCATCCGGATGCGAGATGATCGCAAACGTACGGCGGCGGGTAATTTCCGTGCTGAGGTCAGTCGCGAGCGTTTCAGACATAACAGGCAATCCGGCTGGAAAAGAGACAGGTTAAAACGGCAAACGCCGGATGGAGAGGGGAACCCTCCACCCGGCGCTGCACAAATCGGGCCGAAGCGCCGATTAACGAGAGTAGTATTCGACCACCAGGTTCGGTTCCATCTGCACCGGATACGGCACATCAGCGAACTTCGGACCACGGACAAACGTGCCCTTCATCTGGCGGTGATCAACGTCCATGTATTCCGGAACGTCGCGTTCACCCGTCTGGGTGGAGTCCAGAACGATGGCAAGCTGCTTGGACTTTTCACGCACTTCAATCACGTCACCGTCCCGCACCAGGAATGAGGGGATGTTGACTTTACGGCCGTTGACCAGAATGTGGCCGTGGCTGATGAACTGACGCGCTGCGAACGGCGTAATGGCGAATTTCATGCGGTAGATCACCGCATCCAGACGACGCTCAAGCAGGTTGATCAGGTTTTCAGACGTATCGCCCTTACGACGCACGGCTTCCTGATAGTAGCGACGGAACTGCTTTTCGCTGATGTTACCGTAGTAACCCTTCAGCTTCTGCTTTGCCATCAGCTGAATGGAATAGTCAGAGGGCTTGCCTTTACGGCGCTGACCATGCTGACCCGGGCCGTATTCACGACGGTTAACCGGAGACTTCGCACGGCCCCACAGGTTAACGCCAAGGCGGCGGTTAATCTTGTATTTGCTCTCGAGGCGCTTGCTCATAAGGCGCTCTTCTCTTCTCTGTCTGCATGCAGCACAGTCAGCCTGTGCCGCATCATGGCGCCGGTAGTCTCCGTCCCTCGTGGATCAGAGCGGGCGCAGTCCGTATCACCGGCAGGCGGGAGCATCTGTCCACCTGCATCGGCCGTCCTGTCCACATTCCCGGCAATGGGTGCAGCCATTACGGAAAGAGCCGCCCTCTGTCAACTCAGTCCGGACGCCTGCTAGGGCAGAAAGCAGCAGACAGCCTCTCCCATGCAGGAAAAGAGCGCCTTTACCGATAGTATTTAGGCCCTCTCTGCCTTAGATTATTCCATGATTTTCAGAAACATGGTCAGGAGCAAGGAATAACCACCATGCCATCTTCTAAAAAATGGGCGCTTTTTATCGCTCTGGGCGCTGTGCTGATTGCGCTGGGCTTTATTGCCTGCGTGGATGCCATTTCCGTCACGCTGGCCAGCACAATTTTTATCGGAATCCTTCTGGTTATTGCAGGCGCCCTTCAGGTGGCCCACGCCTTTGCCGTGCGGGACTGGGGTGGCGTGCTGTTTTCCGTGCTGTTCGGCCTGCTTTATATTGTGGCGGGCGGTATGATTATTGAAGAACCGGCAACCGGCTCCGTCATGATCACCCTGTTTGCCGCAGCCTGCTTTATAGTCGTGGGCGTGATGCGCAGCATTATGGCCATCCAGTACCGCAGCCTGCCGGGCTGGGGCATTGTGCTGGCGGGCGGGCTGATCAGCCTGCTGGTGGGGCTGTGCCTGTATTTCACCCTGCCCTGGTCCGGCCTGTGGCTGATTGGTACCTTTGTCGGTGTGGAACTGATTACCAGCGGCATCGGCTGGCTCCAGTTTGGTCTGGCCCTGCGCCAGAACACGGTCCTGCCGCCTGCCAGCCGGCTATAAGCCCGGCAGGCCTTTCAAAGGCTGAAAAAGGCGTTCTGTCTGACGGCAGAGCGCCTTTTTATTGCCCTGTTAATTCAGCGCCCAGCAGCGTGACGTCGGAACATTCTGGTCAGACTGCGTGAAGGGGGCTGTCAGCACACACAGAATGGTTTTCCGGTCTTTTCTGAGGGTAAAAATCTCGCCTTTTGCAACATGGCTGGCCGTCGTGATGGCATATCCGTCCGTCAGAAGGTCGGATAAGGAGCGGCTTTCCGGCGCCAGCTTTGTCGGCACATCCAGAGGGCTATACGGGTTTTTAGAACCGGTTTCCGGCAATCCATCATCCGCAGCCTGCGCATGGGCAACAGCCGGAGCCATCAAAAGTGCCGAGATCGCAGCAAGCCTGCACAGTAGGGTCATCCGTTTACGCTCCCTTCAGTTGGTTGAACTCTGCGCCAGAGTCTGTCCGGCCAGACGGGCTATCCCGGCAAACGCCGCCCGAAACTGGTCTTCCGCCGGATGCCCGCCTCGTGTGTACACGCAAACAATGAGCGGCGTCCGGGATGAAGGCCACGCAACAGCACAGTCGCCTGCGGCGTCCTGACCATTAGTCCCGGTTTTATCACCCACCTCCCAACCAGCAGGAAAACCGGCGCGCAGGCGGTTCCTCCCGGTCTGGCACCCTTTCAGCCATTCCGTCAGTAACAGGCGGGAGGACGCCGACAACACCTCCCCGAACAGTAGATGCTCAAGAACGCCCGCCATAGCGGCAGGCGTTGTGGTATTGCGCACACTCCCCGGCGGAACCCTGTTGAGATCCGGCTCCCAGTCATCCAGCCGTGTGGCCTGATCCCCCAGAGACCGCCAGAAACGTGTCAGATTTTCCGGCCCACCCACGCGGGCCAGAAGCAGATTGGCGCACGCATTATCACTCTGCTCAATCGCAGCCTGACAAAGCGCGCGGACGGACATTTTACCGGCTTCAAGGCTGGCCTGCGCCACGGGGGCGTAAACCGCCCGCTCAATGTCGGCCCTGGTATAAGACACCGCCTCATCCAGCCTGTCTTTTCCCTGCTCCACGCGCTGAAGAACCAGCGCCACGAGGGAGACCTTGAACGTGCTGCACAGAGCAAACCGTTCATTTTCCCGCCATGTCAGGCGCTGCCGGGTTGCCAGATTGCAGGCATACACGCCGATACGCCCTCCGGTTGCCTTCTCATAGGCCGCAATAACCGACGGGGCTCCAGACGCGGCAAAGGCCGGGAACGCCGTAAACGCAGGCGCACATGCCAGAAATTTCCGCCTGAACATCATAAAAAACCGTCCTGCTCCCCAAAGGCTCTACACCCTAGCCAGCTCAGGTCAGCCCGGCAGAGTGTATGCCAGCTCTGTCATTGCCCCTTGCCCGCCGTGAACCTCGTGTTCAGGCAACGCCTAGCCTGAGGAAGAGGGCTGTTCCTGATCCACCGGCTTTTCATTTTCCTGAGGCTCAGCCGCAATGCTCTTTGGCATCTTACTTTCAAGCTTCAGTAACGCGGAGGCCGCCACACCGGGGCGCTCGCTTTCTTTTTCAGACGGGGTTGCGCCGGGCACCAGCTTGATGGCCCGTTCACCCGCTTCACGCTTGCGGCGCAGCTTCTCAATATTTTCCAGCACCAGCGGATATTCTTCCACCAGCCGCCGGAAGCGGGAGGCGCTGATCACCATGAAGTGCCCGAACTGCACGGCGCGGATATTGGCCGGGCACCGTTCATCATTGATCGCGGACAATGCGCCGATCAGGTCCCCGGCTCCATAGAGAATATCCCGCTCCGCCACATGCGATTCCGCCAGCCCCGCACTGATGAAGTAGATATTGCGGATCTTGCGCCCACGGCGGCAGATCAGTTCCTGCGGGGCCACAAACCGCAGGGACGTTGTTGTGGCCAGATCATGCAATTCCGCATTCGGCAGCCCCCGGAAGACAGCCGCATTTTTCAGGCGACTTTCAATCCCGCTGCGCAGGTCAAAGCTCAGGGGCTTATCCAGCCGATGGCGGCGGCGTTCCAGTTCTTTCAGAAGCTCGCGGTTCAGTTCATCACTGATCAGGGATTCCGCCAGCAGAGAGTCATATTCCTCCCCCTCCAGCCGCAGTACAATCTGACGGAAAATCCGGTTTTCCAATGCTTCCGAATAGCCATGATAATGCAGGCGCAGGGTTTCCAGCGCTTCATCCAGCAGTTTGCGCTGGCGCTGCAACACCTCGGCCACCACGTCTCCAATACGGCTGCCCAGCGTCGGCTCCAGCCGCTCACTCATAAAGCGTGTGAGCGAAATCGAGACAAAATGCGCCACCATGAGCATTTCAAACCGCTCCGCCATACAGAGCATCAGCGGGCGGTCGATGCGCAGGTTCTTATGAATCCATTGTGCAATTTTGAAGCGCAGGGACGGGCTCAGCCGCCGGCGCAGGGCACGCACATACCCCAGACGCCCTTCCAGCCGTGCACCGTCAATCGCGGCCTCGGAGGACCGCAGCAGCGTTTCCATCACACGTCGGGACAGACCCTGAATACGGAACAGGTCCAGCAGGACAGAGCGTTCCTGGCTCGCGATGGTAATCAGAGCAAGGTTCACACGCTGCGTATCCCCAAGGGCTGTATCAAAGGTATTGGCCCCCTGCTCCTCATGCGCGCGGCGGTCGACCTGCTCAATCACGGTGCCCGTCGCATCCGTGGAAAAGCCGAGTTCATCCGCCAGCTTCTCCGAGCGTTCCTTGACGTTTTCCAGCCCGATGCTCAGCACCTGATGCCGCATGGCTTCATCAATGGGTGAGAGCTTGTCCAGCTTGAGGAACAGCACCAGAGACCGCAGCGTCGTACCGTTCAGCAGCAGCGTAATCAGCACGAAGCCGGTGGCCAGAATACCAATAAAATGCGCAACGGGCGTGGAGACCCGCTCGTTTTCCGTTACCGCCAGCGCCAGAGCCAGTGTAATCGCGCCGCGCAGACCGCCCCAGACCATTGTGACCTTGAACGGTGTCGGCACAGGGGGCGCCAGCTTTGTCATGGCGAGGAAAGGCAGAAGACCAAACACCACCGCCCCGCGCGCCGCCAGACCCGCGACGCTGGCAATCAGGATCAGCACGCAGTCCCACCGGGTCATGCCCACCAGCAGATGCGGCACCAGCATGGAAGCGAGCACGAACACCAGAGACCCGGCCCAGAACACAAGCTGCTGCCACAACTGGTTAAGGAAGAGCCATGTCTGCGGTCGTACGGTTGACGGCCCGTAGACGGACAAAGTCAGCCCCGCCGCCGCCGTGGCCACCACCCCGGAGACCCCCAGAAATTCATCCGAGACAATATAGGCCACGTAAGGAAGGGCGACGGTCAGGGTAATTTCCGCAGCGGCGGACCCGCTGAGAGCCGTGATCATCATCAGCGTTAACTGGCCAAAAACCACGCCAACAATCAGCGCCCCGACAAAGGAAATCACGAACGAGATCACGGCCTCGCCCGGATGAATGGCATGATGGAGGGTGACTGAGGGCAGCAGGATGGAGAAGATGGAAATTGCCGCCGCGTCATTCAGCAGGGCTTCCCCTTCCACCAGACGCGTCAGGCGTGTTGCCGCCCCGATATCCCGGAAAATCCCGGCCACGGCGGACGGGTCCGTCGTCGCCACAATGGAACCCAGCAGCAGGCAGACAACCAGTGGCATCTGCGCAAAAGGCAGCAACGCCAGCCCGATGGCACCCGTGGACACCACCACCGCCACCACGGCGAGCAGCAGCACTGTTGCGGCCTCATGCGCCAGACGCCGCACATCAATGGCCAGCGCGCCCTGAAAAACCAGAACAGGGAGGAAGATCAGCAGGAACGCTTCACTGTTGATCGGGAAATCCAGCAGCGTTTCCGCAATGCCATTCAGGGCGGACGTATGCGTGGTCCGCAAGGCAAAGTCTGCCAAACTACCGATAATAATGCCGACAATAGCCAGAAGAACGGTTTCAGACAGTTCCAGCCTGCGGGCAATGGGCTGAACCGTGCTGACAATGACCAGAAGAAGCGCAATGGCAAGCAGTACCGCAGCCAGACCCGTTACCGCCATACCCTCTTTGCTCCTCCAGCCAGATTATTCCGCACTCAGATTCTTCTGTTGCATGACGATAAGGCACCAGAAAGGCAGACGTTCCGGAAAGTGAGCGTCTTTTAACACACTCCCGGCGCGAACAACCACCTCGTCAGTGCGTTTCCTGCTTTGCAGCGGGGCGCTTTGCCGGGGCCATGCCTCGCCTGAATGTGACTTTATTCTGACATGCGGCAGCAATGCCACACCCCATATTGAAAAAAGACCATCAGAGCGCCTCAGGCACCGGCACGAGGCGAGCATGACATCACCAGACACAATCGGGATGACTCTCATGACGACATCACCCACCATCACAGACTGTCCAGTTGGCCTGACGGCAACCGGCTTCCGCACAGAGACGGATTCACTGGGCGAAATTCAGGTCCCCGCCGACAAATACTGGGGAGCACAGACCCAGCGCAGCCTCGTACATTTCTCCATCGGGGAAGACCATATGCCCCTGCCCCTCTGCCATGCCTATGCGGTGGTGAAAAAGGCCGCGGCACTGGTCAACGCAGCCGATGGCCGGATGCCACACTGGAAAGCGGACCTGATTGCCCGCGTGGCGGATGAAATCTGCGCTGGCAAGCTGGACGCGCATTTCCCGCTTTTTGTCTGGCAGACAGGCTCCGGCACGCAGACCAACATGAATCTGAATGAGGTGATCGCCAACCGCGCCATTCAGCTTGCCGGAGGTGAGATCGGCTCCAAAAAGCCCGTACATCCGAATGATGATGTGAATATGGGGCAGTCGAGCAATGATTCCTTCCCTACCGCCATGCATATCGTCACGCTGCTGGAAATAGAAAACCGGCTCATTCCTGAAGTGGAAGCCCTCAGCGACAGTCTCCACACCAAAGCCGAGCAGTGGATGAATGTTGTCAAAATTGGCCGCACACATCTTCAGGACGCTGTGCCGCTGACGGTCGGGCAGGAATGGTCCGGCTGGGCCTGCATGCTGGAAGATGCTCTGTCCGCCCTCCGCACGGCGCGGGAAGGCCTTTTTGAACTCGCTGCCGGAGGTACTGCTGTTGGCACCGGGCTGAATGCCCCGGCGGGATTCAGCAAGGCCATCGCCAGCAAAATCGCTGAACTGACGGGCCGCCCGTTTGTCACCGCTCCAAACAAATTCGCGGCCCTCAGCGGGCTGGATGCCATGGCCAGAGCCTCTGCCGGGTTGCGCGGACTGGCTGTGCCTTTGCTCAAAATTGCCAATGATATGCGCCTTCTGGCCTCCGGCCCGCGCTGCGGACTTGGGGAGCTGCACCTGCCAGAGAATGAACCGGGCTCCTCCATCATGCCCGGCAAGGTCAACCCGACCCAGTGTGAAGCACTGGTGATGATTGCAACGCAGGTTCTGGGCAATGATGCCACCGTTGGCTTTGCCGCCAGTCAGGGCCAGCTCAACCTGAATGTCATGCGCCCGGTCATTCTCGCCAACTGTCTGCACAGCATCCGCATTCTGGCGGATGGATGCCACAATTTCAGAGTGTTCTCCGTGGAGGGAACAGAACTGAATGAGCCGCGTCTTGCACAGTATGTAAACGGCTCCGTCATGCTCGTGACCGCCCTCAGCCCCGCTATCGGGTATGATAAGGCGGCGGCCATTGCGCATCGGGCCACGGAACAGAACCTCAGTCTGCGGGAGGCTGCCGTGCAGTCAGGCTATCTGGACGGTAAGACGTTTGACAGGCTGGTTAACCCGCTGGATATGGTGGGCAACGGCGTGGTCGGTGCCTGATACACATCCCTTTCGCCCTATCTCAAATGCCGGTATGATTGCTTCATGAACCGTTTTTTCCTTTCTGCGCGGCTGGTAATCCCCGGCCTGTCTCTTCTGGGCCTGCTGGGCCTTACATCCTGCGCGGATGACCACGCGCACCATTATTATCACCCCAGAACCCACCATGGGGAGCGCGGGCCCAACTGGTATCGCCCGCCCTCCAACATGCCCACTCCGCAACGCTGAAGGACCGCAGACTCATGGAAGGCAAACTCTTGCGGCTGGGCATTGTTATTGTCACGCTCATGCTGGGTATTTTTCTGGTCAGTTCCATCTACCGGAATTTCTCACACCTGATGGACCAGCCTCCGGGCACGGCCGACCAGCAGCCCGCGGTTAACGGCGCACCTGCATCGCAGCCCTAAAGGGTAAAGGGAGAACAATGCGCGCCTTGAGCATGCTGAGGCACCGGGGCGTGTGGCGTTCTGTTTCCATAGTCCTGCTGGCGGGCCTGACGGTGGCAGGTGGTCTGGCCGCGACCAGCCCGCAGTCTGCCACCGCGCAGACTGCGGTTGACCCCACGCCAGAAACTCTGGCCGCGCATCGGGGCGGCACGCTCAGGCTGGTTTCGGCTGCATCCGGCGGCACATTGGACCCGCAGATCAATTATACCGCCAAATACATCAATCTGTATGCTGTGGTGTATGACGGGCTGACAACCTTCCGCAAAACCACTGGCCCCCGTGGGAACGAGGTTGTGGCGGATCTGGCCGAGACCCTTCCCACACCACAGGATGGCGGGCGCACCTACGTTTTTACGCTCAGGCCGGATATCCGCTTTTCCAACGGTCAGCCTTTGACCACAGCGGATGTGGTTGCGTCTTTCCGCCGTATTTTCCGTGTCGGCTCACCCACGGCAGGCTCCTTCTATTCCGCGATTACCGGAGCCGATGCCTGCCTGAACCACCCGGCGGACTGTAGCCTGAAAGACGGACTCTGGGATGATCCGGTGCGCCGCACCATCACCTTTCATCTGGCGCAGCCTGATACAGAATTCCTGCAAAAACTGGCCTTTACCCATGCCGTTATTCTGCCCGCCAACACCCCGGACCATGACATCGGCAACGAGCCCATTCCCGGCACTGGCCCGTATCGGGTCACGAGTTATGACCCGAACAAAATCCTGCGTCTGGACCGCAATCCCTATTTCCATGTGTGGGATGCGCAGGCCCAACCTGATGGCTACCCGGACGGCATAGACTATAGCTTCGGCATCCCGGATGAAGCCGCAGTAACGGCTGTTGAAAACGGCCAGTATGACTGGATGGCGGACACTGTTCCCATGGACAGGCTGGGGGAGCTGGGCAGCCGTTTTACCGCACAAACGCATGTGACACCGCATCCGGCGATGTATTTCATCCCGATGAACGTCAATCTGCCACCGTTCAACCAGATCAAGGCGCGGCAGGCCGTGAACTATGCGCTCAACCGCAAAGCCATGGTCATTCTGTACGGTGGCCCCGGCATTGCCCGGCCTCTGTGCGGTATGCTGCCCTCTTCATTGCCGGTTACGTCTGACCAGTGTTTTTATACGCGCGACGCCTCTCCCTCCGCCCCGGCTGCACGCTGGACTGCGCCGGATCTGGAAAAAGCCCGTGCGCTGGTGCGGGAAAGCGGCACAGGCGGGCAACACGTTACGCTGGTCACGGCCAATACCAGTATTGATTATGCCATGGGCACATGGCTGCGCGACATGCTGCAAAGCATTGGCTATGAGGCCACGCTCCGCCCGCTCAGTAGCTCCATGGCGTTCAACTACATGCAGAACTCAGGCAACCATGTACAGATTGCCCTTAAAGACTGGTCAGCAGATTATCCATCCCCATCTAATTTTTTAGATGATCTTCTGGGATGCGAGAATTTTCACCCCAATTCGGATAACTCCATCAACATCCCCGGCTTTTGTGACAAGCACATTCAGGCGATTATGGACCGCGCTAAAACCGATGTGTCTCTTACGCCGCAACAGACGGATGATCTCTGGCGGCAGGCTGACCGCCTGCTGATGGAACAGGCCCCCATCGCCCCGGTGATTGAGAAAGATGATGTGATCATCACCTCACAACGCCTGAAGAATTTCTTTTACACTCAGGTCAATAAACTGTTTTTCTCACAGGTCTGGCTGCAATAGCCTCAGCCGGGCCATACCCGTCATTCTACAACGCGCCCTGCTCTCTTCTCTGCTTTCTGTTTATCCACAGAATCTGTGGATGAAAGTCGGGACAACACCGGGATGAGCGCGGGATGACTGTGTTTTGCCGCCCGAAAATCGTGTCTGTCCTGACACATTCAGCGCCCCCGCCACATGCAGCGTGAATGTTTTGTTAAAGATTAACGCTGCCGCTTTTACCAGACTATTCCAGAAAATCAGACTTGCTACAGAACGTTCCTCCAGCCAGAGAGGACGCCCTTCATGAGTAGCAACACAGTTACCCTGAATTCTGACCAGACCTATTCAAACACGAAACAAATCAGCACTACAAAGACTACGGTCTCGGTTGATCTGGATTCCATCTCAACGCTTGATATTGAAAATAGCGGTACGCTTAAATCCACAGGCAAACGCGCGATTGACGCCACCGCCGGCGGAATTGCCGCAGCAATTTCCGGCGCCAGTCTGACGATCAACAATACCGGCACTCTCTCTGGCTCGGATGACGGCATCCGGATTGATGCGGATATGCCCTCCGCCACCATTGTACTGACTAATAGCGGGACGATTACATCCACCACCGATGGTCAGGCGATTGATTTCAATGCGCTGACGACCGCTTCCAGCATCACCATTACCAACGAAAAAGGTGGTGTGATCCAGTCCACCGATGCAGACGCCATCCGTCCAGGAGAAAACGCCGTCATCAACAACGCCGGCACCATTTATGCTGATGGCGCAAACGGCGCGACCAAGAATGACGGCATCGATTTTCAGGACTATTCCGGCACGGTTGACAATTCCGGCAGTATTTCCGGCGCACGCCACGGCATTACCAGCAGCACAGACGTTGTGGTGGTCAATGAAGCAGACGGTGAAATTACCGGGCGTGACGGCTCGGGCGTTGGCTCGGATGGAACCGGCAGCGTCACCAATTACGGCACAATTACCGGAGCCTATGACCAGTCCGGCACGGGCGACGGAGACGGCGTGGATATTGATGGCTACGCCACCATAGACAATTACGGCACCATTCAGGGCACCGGCGCCGGAGGAAGCGGGAGCGATGGCTTCACCAACACCAGTGAAGGGCTGGCACTGGGCGGTGGCAGCATTACCAACCATGCGGGAGCAACCATCAGCGGTGCACAAAACGGCATCCTGATTGATAACAGCAGTCAGGGTTACGCACCGTATGCCACCACGCTGGTCAATGACGGCATGATTAAAGGGCTGGACGGGTACGGCATCCGTATCAATGATGATAAAGATGACACGCTGACCAACTCCGGCACCATTTCCGGCACCACAGACGCCATTCTGCTGGGGGATGGAAATGACACGCTGAACATCCAGACCGGTTCTGTCATTATCGGGACGGTCGATGGCGGCGGTGGCACCAACACGGTCAATCTCTCCGGTTCAGGCACGTTTGACGGCGCACAGAACTTCCAGACCATGACCGTCGCGGGAGCGTGGACGCTCTCAGGCAACCAGTCTTATCAGAATATTACCATTACCAGTAGAGCCTCACTGGTGCTTGCAGGCACGGCGCCCGCCACAGAGACGATTACATTCAGCGATAATACCGGCAAACTCACCCTTCAGTCTGCCTCGTCATTCTCCGCCACTCTGGCCAACTTCACAACCGGCAACACGCTGACGCTCTCCACCCTGACAAATGATGGAAACGCGACACTCAGCATCCTTGGCAACACGGCCACTGTTACCGATAACCAGACCACCTACACTCTGACATTCAGCGCCTCCGACCTCTCCCACCTCACGCTGGGCAAAACGGATGAGGGCGCGGTCATGCTGGAAGCCGTGGTCTGCTTCCTGAACGGCACTCTTATAGAAACCGAGGCCGGTCTGACTCCTGTGGAAAATATCCGCATAGGCGATCAGGTCATGATCTATGATACAGGCCGGGCAGAAGGCCGCGCGGTTATCTGGGCAGGCAAACGCCCGGTCACGGTGCGGGCAGACCTGCCTGCGGATGAAGCTGGTTACCCGGTGCGCATCCTGAAAAATGCACTTGCGGACAATGTTCCGTTTGAGGATCTGCTCGTCACCCCTGAACACTGCCTTTATTTTGACGGGCAGTTCGTGCCGGTGCGCATGCTGGTTAATGGCGCCTCCATTGTTTATGACCGCAGCCTCCCCCAGTATGAATGTTTTCATATTGAAACAGCACAGCATGCCGTGATCCGTGCAAACGGCGCGCTGACAGAAAGCTATCTGGATACCGGAAACCGTCGCAGCTTTTCACAGCCCGGCACGCTGGCCCGCCTCCCATCCACTCCCAAAACGTGGGAGCAGGATAGCGCGGCCCCTCTGACTGTTGCCCGAACCGAGGTTGAACGCCTCTTCGACCTCCTGTTCTCCCGTGCGCAGACACTCGGTCTGCAGCCCCGCCAGACTCCCCGCAACGTCACGCATGACGCTGACCTGCATTTGCTCACGCCCCCCGGAACACGCCTGCGTGCCCTCCGCAAGGAACATGATCGCAGCTTTTTTCTCCTTCCGCCGGGTGTCACGACGGTTTCTCTGGTCTCCCGCTCAGCACGACCGGCTGACAGTATCGGTCCTTTTGTGGATGACCGCCGAACGCTCGGCGTGCTGGTCGGAACAATATGTTGCCGTGAAGACGGTCAATCACACGACATCACGTCTCACCTGACAGACAGCACCCTGTCAGGCTGGCATACTCAGGAAAATGAGTACGCTCGCTGGACAGATGGCTGTGCCACGCTGCCTCTCGCTCCCGCATCCGGAGCCACTGTAAGCCGCATACTCGCCATACAGATCCTCTCCGCCGGTCCGTACGTGCTGGACGCGGGGACATCTTCAGGACAGGGGAAAACTGTCTTCTCTCCACAAGCTGCCTGTGCCTGAACACCTCAGGCCAATACCGCTCTGCTTCGCCATGTAGTAGACAGGCTGCCGGACAGGCATCCTCGAACAAAAAAGGCGGACACATCACGTGTCCGCCCTTCTTACGTCGATATGGGAATCTTATGGCTGACAAAAGATGAAATACTCTCTGGCCCCCGCCGGAAAGTTATTTCCCAGCCGCCTTCTGCCCCTCAAGCTGATCCAGCAGCCCAAGCGCCATGGTTTTTACGCGCGCCGGAACCGGCACATAATCAAGCTGGCGGCTGGCGGCTTCACCATTGGTCAGCCCCCAGCGGAAAAATGTCCGGACAGCCAGACCATGTTCCGTGCCAGCCGAACGGCGGGGCACCAGAACATAGGTGGTGGTCACAATCGGCCACGCGCCGCTACCCTGCGTATCAGACAGCGCGGCGGTGAGTGTCTTTTCATCCCACACGGCAGACTCAGCCGCCTTAGCAAAACTGTCTGCCGAGGCCGTGACAAAATCTCCTGCCTTGTTCTGCAACTGGACCATCGGCAGATGGTTGCGCTCGGCATAGGCATATTCCACATAGCCTATGCTGCCTTCGGTATTCGCCACGTAGGCGGCAATCCCGTCATTGCCGCGTGTGCCGGAACCTGCGGGCCAGTCAACAGACGTGCCACGCCCGACGGATGTACCCCATGTCGGGGAGACCCGGCCTAGATAATCCGTGAAGACAAACGTTGTGCCGGACCCATCTGCCCTGTGCAGCGGGGCCACAGGCAGATCCGGCAGTTTCAGGTCAGGATTAAGCTCGGCTACGCGCTGATCATTCCATGAACTGATCGTGCCATCGTACAACCCCGCCAGCACCGGACCAGTAAGCCGCAAGGCTCCATCCGGCACACCGGGCACGTTTACAATAACAACAATGCCGCCAATACCCGTCGGGAACTGCATCAGATGCCCGGCATCCAGCTTTTCCGGGGCCATCGGCGCGTCAGACGCCCCGAAATCCACCGTTCCGGCCAGCACCATGTTCTGGCCAGCACCAGAGCCGATGGTCTGATAATTCACGCTCACACCTGTGCTGCTGGAAGAGGCAGCAGACCACGCCTGATAAAGGGGCGCCGCAAAGCTCGACCCCGCGCCGGTAATGTCTTCCGCCCGCAGGGTCTGTGTACCGCACGCCATCAGCACGGCAGAAAGCAGCCCCAGTCTGACTCCGTGTCTGAGGTGTATCATCCGGTGCGTCATTCCCGTTACTCTCCGCTTCCTGTCCTGCTGCCCGCCTAGCGCAGGGTGGCGCCTGTCGCTTTGGCGACTGCGGCAACAATACGCTCAGAAACAGCTTCCAGTTCCGCATCCGTCAGGCTTTTGTCCACCGGCTGCAACGTCACTTCAACGCCCATGGAACGGTGGCCTTCCGGCACATGCTCGCCTTCATACAGGTCAAACAGGCTGACATCAGAAACAAGAGCGCGATCTGCACCCTTCACAGCTTTCAGCAGTTTTTCCCCCGGCACATCGCGCGCCACCACAAAGGCAAAATCACGCCGGACCGGCTGGAAAGCCGAGAGTTTTGGCGCGCTCTTCTTGCGGCGCTTGGGTTCCGGCACGGCGTCCAGCAGGATTTCAAACCCTACCACCGGCACATCAATCCCTTCTACCTGCAACAGAGACGGATGCAGTTCCCCAAAATAACCCAGCACCATTTTCGGCCCCTGACGCAGCACGCCAGAGCGGCCCGGATGGTACCATGAGGGCGCATCCGGCGTTGCACTCACACCTTCAACCGCCACGCCCAGTTGTGTAAGCAGTTCAAGTGCGTCGGCTTTGGCCGCCCAGAGAGACACATTTGTGCTGGTCTGGCCCGGATAACGCGGCGTATGGCCCGTCCGCAAACCAGCGGCAATCTGCTGCTGCCCGTCTTCCGAGAACCCGGCCCCGATTTCAAACAGGCCCAGATCGGCCCAGCCGCGCGCGGCGTTACGCTGGCTGGCCGCAACCAGATTAACCATGGGGGTCGGCCGCATCTGGTCCAGATCAGACGCAATCGGGTTCAGCAGGCGCAGACTATCCGGCGCGCCACCAAACCGCAGCGCATCTTCATGCGAGACAAAGGAGAACCCGACCGTTTCCACCAGACCATGCGCCGCCAGCACACGGCGGGCACGGGCTGTACGGATCTGACGCGGCGTAAGCGCCACACCCGGCACCACGCTCACGGGCGGCAGCGGCACTGGGGGCACCGCATCCAGCCCTTTCAGGCGCAGGATTTCTTCCACCAGATCACTCTCGGCTTCAATCTGCTCAACGCCTTCGGCCGCACGGGCCGCCTGACCGGCTGGCAGATCGCGCCCCTGAGCCAGAACCGGCTTCTGCGCAATATCATTCCGCCAGGACGGCACGCTGGCCCGCACATGGGTTTCCGTTTTGTCCTGAACTTCAAAGCCCAGCTTTTCCAGCAGAGCGACGCTTTCCTCAGCAGGGACATCCAGCCCGCCCAGATCGCGCACGCGGCTGAAACGTAGCGTCGCCTCACGCTGCCATGCGGGCGGCGCACCGGCAGAGACAACCTCACTGGCCTCACCACCGCACAGATCAACAATCATGCGGGTTGCGGCTTCCATCGCTGCCACGGGCAGCGCCTGATCCACACCGCGCTCAAAGCGGTAGCTGGAGTCAGAAGACAGGCCCAGACGGCGGCAGCTCAGCGCGATATGCACCGGGTCAAACAGCGCACACTCAATAAAGACATCCGTTGTGCCCTCATCCGCACCAGAAGCTTCCCCGCCCATAATCCCCGCGACGGACTGCACGCCATTGGCATCCGTAATCACGCAATCATCCGGGGAGACAGTGTAATCCTGCCCGTCCAGCGCCTTGAAGGTTTCTCCGGCACCGTGGCAGAGCGTCAGGCGGTTGCCAGAAAGTTTTTTAACATCAAAGACATGCAGTGGGCGACCAAGATCAAAACAGAAGTAGTTGGTAATATCCACCAGCGTGGAAATAGACCGCAGGCCAATGCTTTCCAGCTTACGCCGCAGCCAGTCCGGGCTGGGGCCGTTCTTTACACCGCGCACTGCACGGCCCAGCACCCACGGGCAGGCTTCCGGATAAGCGTTTTCCCACACAACCGGGGACTCAAACGTCCCTTCCACCGCTTCAGCCAGCCAGGGCCGCAGCGTGCCCAGACCAGCCGCAGCAAGATCCCGCGCAATGCCGCGCACGCTCAGCGCATCACCCCGGTTGGGGGTAATGGCAATTTCAATCACCACATCATCCAGACCGGCAAAATCCGCGTAGGACTGGCCGGGGAAAGTCTCCTCCGGCAGTTCCGCAATACCGCCGCTCTCTTCGCCCAGACCCAGTTCACGCAGGGAGCACAGCATACCGCCGCTCGCTTCCCCACGGATCTTGCCTTCCTTAATGGTAATATCCAGCCCCGGCACATACGTCCCCGGCTTTGCAAAAATCACGGCAAGCCCGGCCCGGGCGTTTGGGGCCCCACACACAACCTGCACATCATTCATGCCCGGCCCGGCATCCACCCGGCAGACCTGAAGGCGGTCGGCGTTCGGATGCTGCGTGGCTTCCAGAATACGGGCGGTCAGGAACGGCTCAAGAGCCGCACCGGGATTTTCAACCCCTTCAACCTCAAGGCCGATCTGGTTCAGTTTGGCGCAGATTTCCTCAACCGTGGCTGAGGTTTCAAGATGGTCATACAGCCATGAAAGCGTAAATTTCATGTCTTACACCCCTTCGTGCAGCAGTGCGGGCGCAAGCGGGTCAGACCCGTAATGACGCAGCCAGCGGATATCACTCTCATAAAACGAACGCAGGTCCGGAATCCCGTTCTTCAGCATGGTCAGGCGCTCCACCCCCATCCCGAAGGCAAAGCCCTGCCATTCCCGCGGGTCCAGCCCACAGTTGGCCAGCACGCGGGCATGGATCATGCCGGAGCCCAGGACCTCCAGCCAGTCTTCCCCGCCCCCGATCTCACCCGTACGGCGGGACCAGCCAATATCCACTTCCATGGACGGCTCGGTAAACGGAAAGTAGGAGGAGCGGAAACGCACCGGCAGATCCGGCTTGTCAAAAAACACGCGCAGGAACTCAATCAGGCAGCCTTTCAGGTGCCCCAGCGTAATGCCCTGCCCGAC
The DNA here is from genome assembly GCF_018256955.1 of Acetobacter persici. Taxonomy (NCBI): domain Bacteria; kingdom Pseudomonadati; phylum Pseudomonadota; class Alphaproteobacteria; order Acetobacterales; family Acetobacteraceae; genus Acetobacter; species Acetobacter persici. Next base: position 68,655 of record NZ_JAERKU010000003.1, on the reverse strand, counting down.
CACCAGACCTTCGCACTGGTGGAACATGGGGGAATGGGTCGCATCATGGTCCGCACGATAGGTCCGGCCGGGGCAGATCACACGGATCGGCGGCTTCTGGCTCAGCATGGTACGGATCTGCACGCCGGAAGTCTGGGTGCGCAGCACGCGCGCCACATCCAGCCCCGGCACGGGCGGCAAATAAAACGTATCATGGTCGGTGCGGGCCGGGTGATGGTCCGGCGTGTTCAGGGCGGAAAAGTTATGCCAGTCCGTCTCGATATCCGGCCCTTCCGCCACGCTGAAGCCCATGGAGCCAAAAATGGCCGTCATTTCTTCCACAGCGCGGCTGATGGGGTGCAGAGCGCCCTGTGCCGTTCCGGGCGGCGGCAGGCTGATATCCACACGTTCCGCCACAAGACGCGCTTCCAGTGCTGCGGCTTCCAGTTCCTGCCCGCGGCTTTCAATCGCGCGTGTCAGGTCATCCCGCAGGCGGTTGAGGGCGCCGCCCCGGGCCTTGCGTTCATCCGGGGCCATTTTCCCCAGCGCCTTGAGCAGTGCCGTCAGGCGGCCCGATTTACCCAGCGTGCCCACACGCACGGCATCCCATGCCCGCATATCAGCCGCACCGGCCAGTTCCGACAGGACGTCCTGCCGGAGAATCTCAAGATCGTCGCTCATGAAACCTCACACGAGAGGGGAAAATGCTATGAGGCGGATAGCCGCTCAGCCGCGCGGAGAAAACCCCCAAGCCGGAAAAACAGCCGCCAGAACAGAAAAAGGCCGCCCTTGCGGGCGGCCTTTTTCAGAGCAAATCGGCCAGAAGCATCAGGCAGCCAGAGCAGCCTGAGCTTTCTTCACGATTTCCGCAAACGTTGCGGCGTCATCAAAAGCGATGGCGGCCAGAACTTTACGGTCGATTTCAATGCCAGCCTTGTCCAGACCGTTGATGAAACGGCTGTAGGTCAGGCCGTGCTCACGCACAGCAGCATTGATACGCTGGATCCACAGAGCGCGGAATTCGCGCTTTTTGTTCCGGCGGTCGCGGTATGCGTACTGGAGAGACTTTTCAAGCCGTTCCAGAGCAATACGGTAGTTTGTAGAAGACCGGCCACGGAAGCCCTTGGACATGTCCAGGACTTTTTTGTGACGGGCGTGGGTTGTTACACCGCGTTTTACACGTGCCATATCTCAGATGCTCCTCAAACCAGCCCGTAGGGTGCCCACTGCTTGACGGTACGACCGTCCTGCGGTGTCATCACCTGTGCGCCACGGTTGCTGCGCTTCATTTTCTGCGGACGCTTGATCATCCCGTGACGCTTACCGCACGGACCTGAGAGCACCTTGCCGGTCGCGGTGATTTTGAACCGCTTTTTGACCGACGATTTGGTCTTCATCTTGGGCATTTCTTTACTCCTGAAAGCTCGAACCGCGTCCCTCTGTTGCCAGAGCGACAAAACACGGCCGGGCATGCCCCACAAGCCCGGACGCGTGTAACGAAGCCACTCACATAACGGAAAGCGTTCAGAGTTTCAAGCGGCATCTGAGCGGGATTTTTCAGCAAGGATATGGTAGGCTCACTCATACGTCAGATCTTTCCTGCCCCCGGGCAAAGCCGTGCGGCCCCTGCCGCCCTACTCTGGAAAGACCGCGCGCAAGGCCGCGTTTCTGCATTCCGCAGGCAACCTGCCTCCGTCCCGCGCTTTACTCTGACCAACAGGGGCCTGTGTGCAGCACAGCGAGCCAGTGCGCTGTGGTTAAACGATTTTTCTTTCTGCACCAGACTGGCCCCACAACAGAATACTGGCCTTACAACAGAATGAGGTATGCCGATTTCCATGATTGCCCTTTCCAGCGCCACACTCCGCCAGCTTCCGCCGCAGGTTCTCACCCCCACCTATGACCGCAGCAAAACCACACCGGGCATCGCCCACCTGGCGGTCGGCAATTTTCACCGGGCACATCAGGCACTCTATGTTGATCGGGTTCTGGCGCGTCCCGGCCAGCAGGACTGGGCAATTGTCGGGGTAGGACTGCGTGACAACGCACGGGAAACCCGCCGCGCCGGCATCATGGCGGAACAGAACGGCCTTTATACCCTGACGGAATTTGCCCCGGACAACACACACACCATCCGCGTTCTGGGTGCCATTACAGAGTATGTGCAGGCCGCGAAGGACCGCGCCGCCGCCATCCGCCGCCTCGCAGACCCCACCATTAAGATTGTCAGCCTGACCATTACCGAGGGCGGCTATTATGTGGATGCGAGCGGGAAATTCATGCTGGATGACCCAGCCATTGCTGAAGATCTCAAACGCGCCGTGCCTGAAACCGCGTTTGGGCTGGTGACGGAAGCCCTGCGCCTGCGGCGCGATAATGGCACCGGCCCCTTTACCGTCATGACCTGTGACAACCTGCGGGACAACGGCACCGTCGCCCGCACCGCCTTCTGCACCTTTGCAGAAGCGCGGGACCCGGCTCTGGGCGCATGGATCAGGGAAAACGTCACTTTCCCTTCCACCATGGTGGACCGCATCACGCCGTCAGTCTCTGAGGCCGACGTGGCACGGCTGGATGCCCTGAGCGGCGTGGCCGACCAGATGCCGCTGTTTGCCGAGGACTTCACCCAGTGGGTGATTGAAGACAAATTCTGCGCGGGCCGCCCGGAACTGGAAGCCGTCGGGGTAGAGTTTACGGATGATGTCGGGCCGTATGAGCAGGTCAAACTGCGGATGCTCAACGCCTCCCACTCCATGCTCGCCCTGCCCGGCCTGCTGATGGATTATGATACCGTCCCGCACGCCATGGCGGATACGGGGCTTGTCACCCTGCTGGAGCAGTTTCTGGCGCAGGATGCCAGTCCATCCATCACCCCGCCAAAAGGCGTGTCTCTCAGCGACTATGCGCATCAGGTCCTGCACCGTTTCCGCAATCCGGCGGTTGGGGATCAGCTTCTGCGCATTGCCTCTGACAGCGCATCAAAACTGCCGGTTTTCTGGACTGACACCGTCAAAGGTGTGCTGAAAGCCGGTGCTGACCACCGGCGCATCGCGTTCGGGGTGGCCTGCTTCCTTGAATATCTGCGCGGTGAGACCGAAAGCCATAAAACCTACAAGCTCTCAGAACCCGGCCTGCCGGATGCCGCCAGAGCACTGGCGCTGGAGGACGATCTGGCAACAGGCCTGACCATGCCGGTTTTTGCGGGATGGACTCTGGAGCAGTATCCGGCTTTTGGGGAGGACGTTGTCAAACTGCGCCGTAGCATCCGCACACAGGGCGCGCGCGAGACACTTACGCAACTCGGACTATAATTCTTGTTATAACGGAAAGGGTCTGCTTTACTTTCATAAAACAGACCCTGCCTGCCTTATCTTGCGCCTTCACCTTGCGCACAGCAAAACAGCCCGCTCACTCTCTCACAGCCGTCTTTTTATTACGCTACAGACGCATGCCTTACATGCAAAACAGACGCTGTCCATATACACGTAAATATAGTCAAGAGAGAAACTGGCCGTTTTCCATAACATTCTCGTGTTTCAAATAAATCTTATTCAGGTTTTACCGCTTCACGCGGAAACCTATGCGTTTATTTGCGGACCAAATCCAGATAAGTTTTGTCCACTATTAAATAACAGACCTTCAGACGGCAGGTTCCCGGACCTCCCGAAGAGGGAGACTGGGCGTTTTCAGTCTTTCAGCTTCGGCTGGCTGTCGTATGCACAGGATTGGGGGTAGAGTGATTAAACGTCTCTTAGCAGGAGCTGTCGGGGCTGGTGTCCTGGGCGGGCTCGGGTTTCTGTATTATGCCTGGTATCCGCCGATTGCTACAATACAGCCGCCGGCTGCCAGCAGCTTTTCCGCCGAGCAGATTGACCGCGGCCGCATTGTCGCGGCTGAAGGCTATTGCGCGGAATGCCACACCCGCACAGATAATGGCGGCGGCCCTGAGCTTGCCGGTGACTACAAAATGGAAACCCCGTTCGGGGCAATCTATTCTTCCAACATCACCCCGGACCCAGAAATGGGGATTGGCGCATGGTCGGAAGAGGCGCTGCGCCGCTCCCTGCGTTACGGCGTCTCCCGTCAGGGTGTGCATCTGATCCCGGCTTTCCCGTACGATCACTTCACCAAAATGACGGATCAGGACATTTCTGATCTGTATGCCTATCTGATGACGCGCCCCGCCGTGCATATGGCCCGCCGTCCGAATGAGCTGCCCTTCCCGCTCAGCCTGCGTATTTTTCAGGCGGGCTGGAAGCTGATGTTCTTCACCCCCGGCGTCTACAAACCCGACCCCAGCCATGATGCGCTGTGGAACCGTGGTGCCTATCTGGCGGAAGGCAATGCCCATTGCGGCGCCTGCCATACGCCCCGTAACCTGATGGGGGCCGAAAAGAAGGGCTCCATGTATGATGGCGCTGTGGTGGATGCGTGGATTGCCCCCCCGCTGAACGACAAGAACCCGACACCCACCACATGGACGGAAGACGAGCTGTACCAGTATCTGCGCTTTGGCGTAGCCCCGCTGCACGGCCCGGCTGGCGGCCCCATGTCCCCCATCCCGCACCGCTTCCTCTCTCAGGTGCCCGATTATGATGTGCATGCCATTGCACATTACTATGCGGATGTGGACCACGCGGCAGAACGGCAGGGGCATGACAAGGCCGCCCTTGCCCGCGCCATGGAGCAGTCCAAAAAAGATCTGATCGGCCCGAATACGCTGGACCCGGATGCCCGCCTGTATCAGGGCGCCTGTGGGGCCTGCCATTATAACGCGGCCCCCATGCCCGTGCTTGGCCGCCCGGATCTGGCGCTGAACAATGCGCTGTGGCTGGATGAGCCGACCAACCTGTATCAGGTCATGCTGCACGGTCTGACTGCGGAAGAAGGTCAGTCCGGCGTTGCCATGCCCAGCTTCTATAACGCTCTGTCCGACGCAGATATGGCCCGTATCGCCGCCTACCTGCGCCGCACCCGCACCACGCTGCCGCCTTGGACAGACCTTGAGAAGAAAGCTGCGGAAATTCGCAAGACCGTTAAAACCCTTCCCGTCAATTCTTCTCACTAAGGCGGCACACGGAGCCACTCATGATTAAGTTCAAACTCAATGGCCGTGACGTTTCCGTCGATGTGCCGGAAGATACCCCCCTGCTCTGGGCCCTGCGTGACGAGCTGGACCAGACAGGCACCAAATTTGGCTGTGGCGTTGGCCAGTGCGGCGCCTGCACGGTGCATGTTGGCGGCCGCGCCACGCGCTCCTGCATCACGCCGGTCAGCTCCGTTGAAGGGGCTGAGATCACCACGATTGAAGGCCTGCACCCCGAGGGTGAGCACCCTGTGCAGGTGGCATGGCGGGACATTCAGGTTCCGCAGTGCGGTTACTGCCAGTCTGGCCAGATCATGCAGGCCGTCAGCCTGCTGAAGGACTATCCGGACCCGACGGATGAAGAAATTGACGGCGTAATGGGCGGCAGCCTGTGCCGCTGCATGACGTATGTCCGCATCCGCAAGGCCATCAAAAAAGCCGCCGCCGCCATGCGTGAGGAGAAGTCTAATGGGTAAACTGGAACGCATTGCAGCCCGGCAGGACCGTGCGGCCGGACGTGGCCCGACCCGCCGCGGCGTGCTGCTGACAGGCCTTGGCTCGGCGTTCATGTTCGGGTTTGCACGGGAGGCCTCCGCCGCCCAGACTTTCCCGCAGAACAGCAGCCTGCCCGGCAATGGCGCGTTTGAACCCACCGTCTGGTGCTCCATCGGCCCGGATGGCGTCGTCAACGTCAACATCATCCGTGCGGAAATGGGCCAGCATATCGGCACCGCCCTCGCCCGTATCATTGCGGATGAAATGGAAGCCGACTGGGATAAAGTCCGCATTACCTACGTGGATACAGACCCGAAATGGGGCCTGATGGTCACCGGCGGGTCATGGTCCGTGTGGATGACGTGGGATGTCTTCCGTCAGGCCGGTGCGGCCGCCCGCACCGTGCTGGTGGAAGAAGGCGCTAAACTGCTCGGCACCTCGGCCGCCAGTTGCGTCGCCCGTAATGGCCGGGTAGTTGCTGGCAACCGCTCCGTCTCCTTTGGGGACATTGTCAGCCATGCGCGCCCCACGCGGTCCTTCACACCGGATGAGATGGCCAAGCTGCCGCTCAAGCCGCACTCTGAACGCCGCCTGATTGGCAAGGAAGTCCGGGCGCTGGATATTCCGGCCAAAACGGATGGTACCGCCATTTACGGGATCGACGCCAAGCTGGACGGCATGGTGTATGCGCGGCCCAAACTGCCGCCCACGCGCTATGGCTCCAAAGTCGTTTCCGTGGATGATAGTGAAGCCAAAAAGATCAAAGGCTATATCCGCTACATCGTTCTGGAAGACCCGTCCGAAACGGTGCCCGGCTGGGTGGCTGTTATTGCCTCCACCTATCCCGCCGCCATCCGCGCAACCGATGCGCTGAAGGTCACGTGGACACCGGGCAAGACGGCCAATGTCTCGGAAAAAGACATTCTCGAACATGGCCGCAAGCAGATTGCCGAAAAAACCGGCGGCACCTGCGTGTTCAATGATGATGGCGTGGATGCCGCTTTTTCCTCCGCCAAACAGGTTTTTGAACGCACCTATACCTGCGCCTCCGTGCTGCATTACCAGCTTGAGCCGATGAATGCTCTGGCTCGCCTGCAGGATGGCAAATGGGAAATCCATTGCGGTAACCAGTGGCAGTCCCTGTTCCTGCCGGTAATTGCCAAGGCTCTTCAGGTGAAAGAGTCCGACGTTATCATGCGCAGCTATCTGCTGGGCGGTGGCTTTGGCCGACGCCTGAACGGGGATTACGCGGTTCCCGCTGCTCTGATTTCCAAGGCGCTGGACGGCAAGCCGGTCAAGCTGATCCTCACCCGCTCGGATGATATGCAGTTTGACTCCTTCCGCTCCCCGTCCATCCAGACGGTGCGCGTGGCGCTGGACGACCAGAAAAACCTCAAAGGCTGGCAGCACCATGCCTCCGCAGGCTGGCCGACCCGTGTTATGGCAGCCGCCTTCATGGAAAAGGGTGCTGACGGCAAACCGTATGATCAGTTCGCCATTGCAGGCGCTGACCACTGGTATGATGTCGGCCCGATGCGTGTCCGTGCGCTGGATAATGATCTGGCAGACGCCACGTTCCGCCCCGGCTGGCTGCGTTCCGTGAGCTCCGGCTGGACGCCATGGGCGCATGAAGCATTTCTGGATGAACTGGCGCATGACCTCGGCCATGACCCGGTTGAGTTCCGCCTCTCCCTGCTGACAGCCAAAGGTCGCAACGCGGGCAAGGCACCGGATTCCGTCGGTGGTGCGACCCGTCAGGCCAATGTGCTGAAGCGTCTGGTGGAAAAATGCGGCTATGGCAAAGCCCAGTTACCGCCTGATACCGCCATTGGCATTGCGACCACCTTCGGGCAGGAACGCGCGATGCCGACATGGACGGCGGGAGCTGTGCAGGTCCATGTGGACCGCAAAACCGGTGCTGTCACCTGCCAGAAAATCTGGCTGGTGCTGGATGCCGGAACCATTGTGGACCCGGATGGCGCTATGGCCCAGACGGAAGGTGGCGCTCTGTGGGGCCTGAGCATGGCGCTGTTTGAGAACACCGAAATTGAAAACGGCAACGTGCGGGACCGTAACCTGAACACCTACACCCCGCTCCGCATTACCGATATCCCGGAGATGGATATTGAATTTGTGGACAGCACAGAAAAGCCCATGGGTCTGGGCGAACCGGGTGTAACGACCATTGGTGCAGCCATTGCCAACGGTGTGTTTAATGCTGTGGGTGTCCGCCTGCGCCACCAGCCCATCCGCCCCGCGGATGTTCTGAAAGGCCTTTCTGAGAAAAAACCTGCGTAACGCAGACTTTTTTCGGAACGAATAAAACGGTTAAAAAAACCGGCGCGCTCTCCAGAGCCGCCGGTTTTTTTTGCTCTATCGACAGGGGCGTTGAAATCACTCCCTAAGACAAGCTTGTCATAATATTCTGAGCCTGATTAAGGCGGAGTATGACCCTTGTTAGCGAGGACCTTTACAGGCTGGAAGCTGCTTGGTCGTCAAACCTTCCACAGCAACACAGCGCCAGATGATCTTGTTCTGGTCAAGCAAGGACGGAATCAGCCGGATGCTCTTACCGCCAGAATTGATAACAAGCGTCATGTTTTGCTGATTGTAGAGCAGGCGATCTCCGTTGGGCAGGCCAGTCGGCACACCAAGACTTGCAAGGGAAGCTGGGGGTTGGCGGTTATTAAAATAGGCATTTGTCAGCGCATTGCGTGCAACTGCGGTCTCGTTCACCATCTTAATTGCCTCAAACCTTGCCGTTACATCCTTCAAAAAAGGCAATCCAAACGCAAAGGCGAAAAACAAAATATAGATATAAATTATAAGGGCAAACAGACCGCCGCTACGCCCTGCGTAAGGCACGCACAACGCAAGAAGGTAGGAAAATTTTGAGCGCGCAGGAATAAGGGCCTCTCGCAACGTGACACGGGCCACGCGCTTTGTCAGCCACGGATATCCTGCTGTCAGTTCATGCAAAGACATCCAGAAACCTGAGGTTTCACGCACCTGGAGGCAAAACTGCTCAAGATCAAGATCTCTCCAGCGCTTATGCCCGGCAGCCAACGCAGCCAGAGCCCGCCCGGCATTGTCCGGCGATGAGCAACAGGCGAGGCCATATCGGTCACATGAAGTTTCACGCGCACGAGAATACGCAGCGCCCAGCAGCGGAAGCCACAATGCTGGCCAGCGCAGAAACATTTTACCAAGGTGGCGCATGTGCAGGTGACCAATTTCATGCCCCAGATAAAAACGGACACCGTCCGGGTTAGCACTCATGGCATCGACAACATCGGAAAGGAGCACTACGTACTGAGCCCCCAAAAAACGCGTAGCAAATGCATTCATGGCACCGTTGCCATGCAGAATGTAAACCTCCGGCCACGGCTCCATCTTCAGTGTGGCGCAACATTCTGCAAACTGCTGGTGCAGGTCTGGGAATTGCCGTGATGTTAGCAGAACACCATTGCCCTTGATGTAAGAAATGAGAGCTGACTGTGCAAAAAGATAGAAAATATACCCCACAAGAAGAACAAGCAGGGCAACACCAAATGTACCAACAAGAAGAAGCAACCAGAAAATGATACCCAGAACGAGTGTTATTTTCTCTAATGTTCTTTCTTTAGGATAAATAAGAGACGACATTTTATAATTTTCTCGCTTTAAAAGACCATGGCCTGATCTGAAATTCTCAAAAAAAATACAAAATCTTGAAGGATAGATAAAATCCTTCAAAACAAGAGACGGCCATAACGATTTAAAGGCTACTGCATGAAGAAAATCATGAACAGATATTTTTAAGTTTCTTCATTCTCTTCATATATTTATAAAAACATACATTAAGAATAAAAATAATTGACACTCTAAAATAAATGAAAAATATCAATAAATAGTATTAAAAATACAATAGGGAGAAATGATAATAAAACAACGCAGTAATTATCCATATAATTACAAATTAAATATTCAATTTCGTCAAAGAAATGGCATTCCATGAAAAAGTCTTCTTGCAGATTTTTCCCGCAAGAAGACTTTTTTAGACTTAAACTTTTAAAGACGCCGCAGCCGACCGGATTGCCCGCGCCATGGCTTCCACGCCGTTACCACGGTTGGTGGACAAAGCCTGCACCAGCCCCAGATCCCGCAAAAACTGAGGATCTGTCTCCATAATTTCCTCACGTGGCCGCCCGGAATACACACGCAGCAGAAGCGCTACCAGACCGCAGACAATCGCAGCATCGGAAAGCCCGGCAAAGTAGAGCTTGCCATCTTCCTCCCGTGCTTCCAGCCAGACCTGACTCTGGCAACCGGGCACCCGATGATCATCATTGCACCACTCCGGCGGAAAGGGCGGCAGTTTGCGGCCCATTTCAATGATGTACTGGTAGCGTTCCATCCAGTCGTCAAAGACGTCGAGTTCATCACGGATAGCGTCAATCGCTTCGGAGGCTGTGTCTTCCTCCGGCAAAACAAAAGGTGCGTTCATTACAGAATAAACCGGCTGAGATCACCCTTGCGGGCCAGAGGAGCAACTTTTTCCTGAACCAGAGAGGCTTCAACATGAATGGCCTCCCCTTTTCTGTCAGACGCCGTGAAGGAGATTTCCTCCAGCAGCTTTTCCAGCACCGTGGCCAGACGGCGTGCGCCAATATTTTCCACGCGCTCGTTAATGTCCGCAGCCAGCTCAGCCAGTGCGTCCACCGCGCCGTCCGAGAATGTCAGCGTCACATCTTCCGTGCTGAGCAGTGCCGTATATTGTTTCAGCAAAGAATGTTCAGGGTCCGTCAGAATGCGGCGCAGATCCTCACGGGTCAGCGGCTGAAGTTCCACACGGATGGGCAGACGCCCCTGCAATTCCGGCAGCAGGTCAGACGGTTTGGCAAGATGGAACGCACCGGAGGCAATAAACAGGATATGGTCCGTTTTCACCGGGCCATATTTGGTGGAAACCGTCGTGCCTTCAATCAGCGGCAGCAGGTCCCGCTGCACGCCCTCACGCGAGACATCGCCACTCCGGCCGCCACCATCGGCGGCACGCCCACAGACCTTGTCAATTTCATCCAGAAAGACAATGCCGTTTTCCTGTGCGTGGGCCACGGCTTCGCGCGTCAGGGCTTCCGTATCCAGCATCTTGTCCGCTTCTTCACGCTCCAGATACTCCCGCGCAGCCGCCACTTTCAGGCGGCGCTGCTGGGGCGTCTTGCTCATGAAGTTTTTCATCATCTCGCTAAAGTTGATGACCTGACCGGGGACCATCCCCGGCATCTCGCCACCGCCTGACGGAGCAGCCTCTACAACCGCGATATCGACTTCTTTATCTTCAAGCTGGCCATCCCGCAGCATGGCGCGGAATTTGTTCTTGGTCTCGGCCGAGGCCGTTGCCCCGACCAGCGCTTCAACCAGCCGGTCTTCCGCCGCCTGCGCTGCACGGACCGAGACATCCCTGCGTCTGACGTCCCGCAGCATGGTGATGGAGGCTTCGACCAGATCCCGCACAATGCTTTCCACATCGCGCCCCACATAGCCGACTTCCGTAAACTTGGTGGCCTCAACTTTTAAAAACGGGGCCTGCGCAAGTTTTGCCAGCCTGCGGGCAATCTCGGTTTTCCCGCAGCCTGTCGGGCCGATCATCAGGATGTTTTTGGGCACAACTTCTTCGCGCAGCCCTTCGGCCAGTTGCGCACGCCGCCAGCGGTTGCGCAACGCAATGGCCACAGCCCGCTTGGCGTCACCCTGCCCGACAATAAAACGATCAAGCTCCGAGACAATTTCCCTCGGAGAAAAGGTCGGTGCATCCATCAGGAAGAAACCTTATCTGTTGAAGGAGAGGCCGTCAGCGTTTCCACCCTGACAGAATGATTCGTATAAACGCAGATATCCCCGGCCACTTTCATGGACCGCCGCACAATATCCTCGGCGTCCAGCCCTTCAACCGTCAGCAGCGCCCGAGCGGCAGAGAGGGCAAAATTCCCCCCGGACCCAATGGCGATAATGCCGTCTTCCGGCTCCAGAACGTCGCCATTGCCTGTCAGGGTATAAGAATGTTCAGCATCGGCCACGGCCATCATGGCTTCCAGCCGCCGCAGGTACCGGTCTGTCCGCCAGTCTTTTGCCAGTTCAACACAGGCGCGTTCAAGCTGATTGGGGTAGCGCTCCAGCTTGGCTTCCAGCCGCTCAAGCAGCGTAAAGGCATCCGCCGTGGCACCAGCAAATCCGGCCAGAATGGAACCGGAAGGGCCAATCCGCCGCACTTTACGGGCGTTCCCTTTAATCACGGTCTGACCGAGTGTGACCTGTCCATCCCCGGCCATAGCCACAGTGGGGCCACGCCGGACACAGAGGATTGTTGTCCCGTGCCATCCGACGGGATCATGCGAGGAGGAGGCTGTGTGAAAGCTTTGCATAGTAGCAAGAGATAAGCTTTCCTGCCGCCAGCACAAGAGGCCTGCGGGCAGGAAAGCACCGCTTATGCGGCCAGCATGGCCCTGACATCCCCCAGCAGGGCGTCCCGCGTGTAGGGTTTATGCAGAACCGTAACCCCTTCCGGCAGGGACGCAAGATCTGCATAGCCGGTGACAAACAGCACAGGCAGTTCCGGCCGCACGGTATGCAGGCGGCGGGCGACTTCATCCCCGTTCATGCCGGGCATCATCACATCCATCACGACCAGCGCGATATCCGGTTTATCGGCAATCACCCCCAGCGCCTCAGCACCGCTGGCGGATTCCAGAACCGCATATCCGGCGCGGCGCAGGAAACCGGCTGTTACAGCCCGCACTCCCGGTTCATCATCCACCACAAGGATAGTTTCGCCCTGCTGGACGGGCGGCAATTTCTGCGGAGAGGCAGCCTGCACACGTGCGGTCGCAATAGACGGAACCGCCGGGCGTTCTTCCGCCATGGCCGGCAGCCAGAGTTCAATGGACGTGCCGCCACCCGGCACACTTTCCACCCGCACTTCCCCCCCGCAATGGCTGATGAAGCCATAGATCATGGACAGACCAAGCCCAGTGCCCTGCCCGATCCCTTTGGTGGTGAAGAACGGATCAAAAATACGGGCCTGCATTTCTTCCGTCATGCCCACGCCGCGATCCATCACCTGAACCACAACCCAGGCTTCCCCATTATGCGTATTGCTCACAAGCCCGAGCGGACGCGCCGCCTGCCGCACAGAAACGGTCGTCGCACCGCCTTCCGGCTGCGCATCCAGCGCGTTCACGCACAGATTGAAGACCGCCAGTTCCAGTTGTGTTGCGTCCGTCCAGACCACAGGCAAGGGCGCATCAGGCAGTTCAAACTGCACAGTGCTGATGCGGCTGCTGGAATAGCCGCCCTCCGGCCCCAGCACTGCCTGAATTTCATCCGGCACTTTGCCCTGAGACATAAAACTTTGCAGGGACGCCATCAGTTTTCGCAAATCAACCTGCTGGCAGGCCAGATGGCGTGGACGACTGAAATCCAGAAGCTTTTGCGTCAGCGCTCCGCCGCGTCGTGCGGCTTCCAGCGCATTATGGAACAGCCGCGCCACACCGGGCTCCTTCGGCGGCTCCAGATCCATCACCAGTTCCAGTGAGCCGAGAATAGCCGTCAGAAGATTGTTAAAGTCATGAGCAATCCCGCCCGCCAGCGTGCCAATGGCCTGCATTTTTTCGGCCTGACGCAGACGCTGCTCCATGGCCAGAAGATCTGTCACATCCCGGTCAATCAGGATGGAATAGTTTTTCAGGCCCGCAGCCCCGCCGGACACAGTCACTCCCGGCTCACCGTCCAGCCGCACGCGCGTCAGGTCATGCCAGCGGGCCTGCCCGTCCGGCCCAGCCAGTTGCAAAATCTGCTGATCCCGGCCAGAGGAATCCAGAACTCTCTGCGCTTCTTTCAGGCTATCCAGACGGGTGGCATCCACCAGTTCTTCTTCCGTCTGCCCAACGCAGGCCTCTATGCTCCGGCCGAACTGGTCCGCCATCTGGCGGTTGAGGCGAATAAAGCGCCCGGTCTCTTCCTTGAACGCCAGACCAAACGGCAGGTTATCCAGCAGCCCGCGCAGCAAAAGCTGTTCGCATTGCAGCTCTTTTTCCAGACGGTAGCGGGACGCCGCCTGCCCCACCATGGAGAGCAGGGTTTCATCATCCCAAGGCTTATAGGCAAAAAAGGAAATCTGCCCCTGATTCAACGCGGCTTCCACCGCGGTGATATCCGCATAGCCCGTCAGCAGAATAGCTCCGGCGGAGGACAACAGTCTGGCCCGGGCCAGAAACACATCCCCCGTCATGCCCGGCATCCGCTGGTCGGACACAATCACCGCTACGTCAGACCGTTGCTTCAGCAGCGCAAGCCCCTGCTCGCCCGAGGATGCGGAAAGCACGTCATACGCGTCTTCCAGCAGGTCTGTCAGAGCAATCAGTATTTCCGGCTCGTCGTCCACAATAAGGACAACGGGCCTTTTGTCAGGTTCAGGCAGCATGGGTGCGCCTTTCCTCTTCAGCCCGATAGGGCACACGCAACGTAAAGCAGGCTCCGCCGTTCTCCCGAGCATCGGTCACAACAATACTCCCGTCATGGGCCTGCACAACGCCATACGCGGTCGCCAGCCCGAGCCCTGTTCCTGAGCCTACAGGTTTTGTTGTGAAAAACGGTTCAAAAACGCGTTCCTGAAGATCTTTCGGCACACCCGGTCCGGTATCACTAATCCGGATAACGTAATCTTGTCCGGTATGGGTGGTGGCAGGCTCCAGAGAGGACGTAATTTCAATCCGGTCCTCCTCGCCCGCGGCAAGGCCCGCAGCCTCCTGCTCACGCTGCTTTTCCGTAATGGCATCGGCAGCGTTGCTGACAATATTCATGACAACCTGATTGACCAGCGCGGCCTGACAGAACAGGTCCGGCGGGGCGTCCAGCGCACAGATCACACGAATATTCTGGCCCAGCTTGGGAGCCAGCAGCGTCAGAACCATATCAATGGCTTCCGGCACATCCAGACGGCTGAACTCCCCTTCCTCCAGCCGTGAGAACCGCCGCAGACTCACCACCAGATCCCGCATCCGGGAGAGGCCGATGAGGGAGGCCGCCAGACGCTCACTGCTTTTTGCCAGCGCCTGCTCCGCCGCCAGCGTATCGCCTTCCCGCACGGCGCTGAGGGCGCGGGAAATACTGCGATTAACAGTATTTTCATGCGCCAGAACAAAGGCGAGCGGGTTGTTGAATTCATGCGCAATCCCGGCAGCCAGTTCCCCGAGAGACGCCATTTTGGCGGACTGTACCAGCTTGGCCTGCGCCTCAATCAGCTTGCGGTTGGCTGAGGCCAGATCCGCATTCACCCGCCGCAGCGCATCCGCCAGCGCCATACGGGCGCGGGCACTTTCAATATGTGCTTCTTCCCGGCGGGTTTCATCCTGCACCATTTTACGCCGCACAAGGCTGCTGATGCGCGCCACCAGCAGATCCGGCGCGATATCCGCATCCACCAGATCATCCACGCCAGCGCTAAAGGCCATGCTGGCCATCTGGCCGGAAAGCTGACCGCCTTCCACCATACCCAGCACGCGCATGCACTGCCGGGTCCGGCGGCGCATGGCTACAACCGTATGGGCAAAGGCCAGACCATCAAAGGACGGACAGGCCAGATCCACGACCAGACAATCCGGCTGGTCCTTGCCCACAGGGCAGTTTGCCAGATTGAAATCAGCCGGATCGTCAATCAGAGAGACCGTGGCTCCATGCCGCCGCAGCAAATCCTGCAAGACCGGCGGCGCATCCCGCCCACCGCCCCGCCAGGACCACAACAACCCTCCCGGCGCCGTCGCAATAGCAACGCTGGGCTGGCGGAATGTTCCCCCGGCGCGGGAGAGCGGGTCTTCATCATTTTCCCGGAGCAGACCACAGACGCGGAACATCAGAAAAGCCGGATCAGCCTGACGGCTCAGGCAGGCATCCGCCCCCTGTTCCAGCACCAGCCGTTCCTGCTCGGCATCGGGTGCCTCCAGCAGAACCAGAACAGGAATACTGCGGGTCACGGCATTCACCCGCAGCCGCTGGCACAGCCGCGCCACGGACATATCCGGCAGGGTGCCCGCCACCACCAGCAAATCCGGCAACTGGCTTTCAAACCCCGCAAAGGCCTGACATCCCGTGGAGACAGACTGAACCTGCAAGCCGCGCTGGGTCAGCAGCGAGGAAAAAGCGCCCTCACCCACGGGGTCCAGCCCCACCAGCAAAACGGTACCCGAACCAACTGTCATCTCAATCCCGCATCCCGCACCTGTTGTTCCGGAGCGCACATCACGTTGTTCAGGTGTCCTGCTTTCTTCCGCTATTTTTTTCTACATCATGCCCTTGCCTGACGGCCACAGAGGCCGCGCATTCATGAGCGTGAATCGCTCTATCTAACCAAATCCCGGCGGTCCCGTCTGTTCGCGAATGCGTTACCAGAGGGAGAATTCAGCCTTTCACCCAGACGCCCCTTACGGCGTGTTATAGCAGGAAAGCCACAGCAACCACCTTTTAGGTCATGCGTCTGTGCCCTCCCGCCTCTCTTGTGTATAATCGTGGCAATTCTGTGCGCGCCTGCCGGTTTCTTGAGCGCGGCACACCCTGCTTTTACTGGCCGAGGAAACACCAGCCCCATGGACCCCACCCCCAACCGTGCTGATGCTCATCGGCCGTTTTCTTTTGTCTCAGACGCATCAGGCAGCAGTTCTCCCGCCCTCAGGCTGGCCCGCGCCGGGCTCTGGGCCGTCTGCTATTTTTTCTTCTATTTCATTCAGCAGCTGGCTGAACTGTTTGCCCCGCTCCTGCTGATTGCCGGTGTTGCGTGGAAAGCGCTGCCGGTGCTGATTGGCGCCGTCTCACACGTCAGCGCCTCTGCGGACCCTCAGGCGCGGGATGCCATTGCCAACGTCGCCTCCGCCATTCCGGCACAGATCACAGTCGCAGGCCACACGCTGACAGCCAGCGGCATGGTCTGGGATGGTATTCTGCTCATGGGTCTGGCAGCCGCCGGTGCCACTCTGGCCACGCTGGCTGGCCGTAATATGTAATCTGGCTGACTGTCATCTGGCGGCCAAGACGCTGCAAACTTCCCCCACCCTGCACCGGGTGGGGTGAGACCTCACCCCGGCAGATACAGACGGGCGGCAGCGGGCCAGACCCGCACAATATCATCCCACCACTCATAACAGGCCACGCCTGCCAGCATGGCCACAATAAGGCTGATGCACCACGCCCATCGCCAGAAAGCGTCCGTCAGCATCCAATCCCGCACACTCTGCACCTGCCCCTCCGACTCTGCTCCCTTATTCTGCGCATAAGCCGTGAACTGAAAAGGGCGACTGTGCATACTCCGCTCTTCCGGTGCCGCAGGACGCCTCCAGGGAACCTACCCAAAGCCGCACCCCGTAACGGCCCCCAAACATGCTGCACGTCCTCTCCCGGCCGTTGCGCTTCAGACGCTGAGAGAACCGCAACCCTGAACGGACCTGCACCAGAAATCGAATCGACAGCACCGCCTTCCCTCCGTTACACTGGCTTCATGCGTAACCCCCGCCCTTCCTGCCTGCCACTGGCTGGCAGACCCGTGCTTTCACCATGATTCGTCTCAGCAACGTCTCGTGGCGCAGGGAGCGCAAAGCAAGTACACCGGTGCTCTCCAACCTGTCCTTCTCGGTGCCTCAGGGGGGCTTTCGCTGGCTGCTCGGACCGTCCGGTGCGGGCAAGACAAGTCTGCTCAGCCTGCTGCATGTGGAAAACCTGCCCTCCGATGGGACACTCTGCCTGCTGGATAAGGATGTTACCGCGCACACGCCCCGCGCTGTTCTGGTCCGCCTGCGGCAAAGAATCGGAATGGTACATCAGGATTTCCGGCTGATGCCGGACCTTTCCGTGGCCGATAACGTGGCTCTTCCCTTACGCCTGCAACACAGGCCGGAAGACGAGATTACGGACGAGGTGCACGCCATTCTGAAATGGGTAGGGCTTGGGAACCAGTTGAACGTCCGCGCCTCCCGCCTGTCTGGCGGGGAACAGCAGAGGACGGCCATTGCGCGCGCCATCGTGCACCGCCCCGGCCTGATTCTGGCCGATGAACCCACCAATGCGCTGGAAGAACCGCAGGCCCATAAATTGCTGGATATGTTCAGTGAACTGAGCAGCATGGGCACCACAGTTATTGTCGCCACCCATAATGAGGCACTGGTCCGCCGCCTGCCCCGCCCGGCGCTGACACTGGAACGCGGCCGCCTTGTACAGGATGGAGCCTGAGCCATGGCCCTTCCCTTTTCCGGCCGGAAAGACGGTCTCTCCCTTTCAGAAGCGCTGCCGGACAGAAGCCTGTTCATTCTGGTCGCGATGATGAGTTTTCTCGCCGCCCTGACGCTGACGGGTGCCACCGGCGCCCGCACCCTCTCCACCCGATGGGCTGGCGGTGCCGCGCAACTGCTTACCATTCAGGTCTCAGAACCTGATCAACCTCTGAGCGGGGCCGGCAAGACCGACAAAACCGCCCGCCAGAGCCGGGCCGAGACCGTGCTGGCGGACCTCTCCACCCTTCCGGCAGGCACGCAGGTCCATCGGCTGACGCAGGAGGAACTGGCCCGTCTGCTCACCCCATGGCTCGGCGATGCGGGTAAAACGGCTCTGCCGCTCCCGGCCGTGATTGAGGTGCGTCTGGCTGAAGGGCATGAAGCCCCGGCGGATCTGGAACAGACGCTCAATGCGCATGTGCCCGGCACCGTGGTGGAACATAATGCTGAATGGAGCAGCCGCCTGCGCGCACTGGCCGAGAGCCTGATGGCCTGCGCGGCCCTCGCGCTCGTCACCGTGGGCGGCATTGCGACCATGATTACCGCGCTGGCCACAAGAGCAGGCCTGTCAACCCGGCGCGATATTATTGAAATCCTGCACGGGCTTGGAGCAACTGACAGCTATATTGCCGGGCGCTTTGCCAGCCGCACCGGCGGCCTCGCCCTTGGCGGCGGCCTGCTGGGCACGCTGCTGGCTATGGCCCCGCTCCTGCTGCTTTTCCGCATGGCCGCCCCGTTTGCCGCCTCCACACTTCAGGCGGCCACACCTGCCATGCCAGACTGGCGCACCCTGCCTGACCTGCTGCCGGGTGATATGCTGGCGGGCCTTGCCGCTCTGCCATTTGTGGCTGCTTTTATTGGCTGGACGACCACGCAGATCATGGTGCGCATCTGGCTGCGACGGATGCCATGAGGCGCGAGGCCAGCCGCCACCGCCCCTCCCGCCTGTCCCGCTTTATCCTGTGGTGGCTTAAAATGGGGCTGCTTGTCTGTCTGGCGCTCTGCGGCGCCTTTGGGTGGTTTGTGTATGACGCGCTGCGCCCCGCCCCGGACAACATGCCGCACACCGATGGCATTGTCGCCCTCACTGGCGGCCAGGGCCGGGTAGACACATCCCTGCGCCTGCTGATGCAAAACCGGGGAGATAAACTGCTGATTTCCGGAGTGGACCCGCAGGCCACCCAGCAAGACCTTCTACCGCCCCACCTGCCGGACAGCGTGAAAGACCGGGTAACGCTGGGTTATCTGGCCCGCTCCACCATTGAAAACGCCAGTGAGACCGCCGCATGGGTGGTGGATAACCATATCCATACCCTGACGGTTGTGACCGCAGGTTACCACATGCGCCGGGCGCTGGTGGAACTGCGCCGCACCCTGCCGGGTGTGACGCTCTACCCTTACCCCGTCATCCCGCCTGCGCTGGAACACCCTTTTGAACGCTCAACCCTGCACCTCCTCCTGCGGGAGTTTGCAAAATGGCTTGGTGCGCTTGCGGGTTTTGTGCATCCACCAACCCACGTCGCAGACTGAGTGTATCAGATCCGCTGATAGCCCTGCCATAACGCCTTTGCAGGCTCACCCTCCGGCTGGGGCGTAAGGTGGATGTGAAAACCATCAATCTGTTCCAGAGGAATACAGTCATCGACTTCCATAAAATTGTCTCTGTGCAGATGCGCATAGCCAGACATTAAGGTCTTTTTCGCTTTAGCTTTGGCCTCGTCTGCTGTTTCAGCGACAAGAAATGTAAATTCGTGCTCTTCCTTCAGCGCACCCGCCGCATAACCGCCCATATTCACAAAATATAGTTTCTTGTGAGACACTGATTTTTCCGGAAATACCGTCACCGCAAAACCATCAGCCCAGTCCACCACGCCATATGCGTCGACATGAAGCGAATTGCGCGTTCCAAACCACCGTTTAGCAAGCGCCGGATAAACAGTTTCCGGTTTTTCTGCGACGCCAAACTGAACATCATGCACTTCAATATTCGCGCCGGGAGCCGCACCACCAAGATAAAATACGAATAACTGCAAGCTGCCCGGTGATATTTTCTGATTTGCTTTCACGCTTGTCACACCCCACCCAGCACCGCCGCGTGATGCCGGATGTGGTCTGCGGCAAAGCTCTGCACAAACCAGTAGGAATGGTCATATCCGGCGTGTCTGCGGATGCGCAGGGCCTGTCCGGCTTTTTGCGCGGCCTCTTCCAGCAGGTCCGGCTTCAGTTCGCGTTCCAGAAACTGATCGGCCTCACCCTGATCAATCAGAATATCCGTCGGGTGGCGGTATCCGTCTTCCAGCAGGCACACCGCATCCTGCGCGCGCCATGTCTGGCGGTCCGGTCCTAAATAGCCGGTAAAGGCCTTCTTGCCCCACGGCACGACGGAAGGGTGCACAATAGGCGCAAAAGCCGAGACGGATTTCCAGAAGTCCGGCGCGCGCAGCGCATGTACCAGCGCACCATGCCCGCCCATGGAATGGCCCATAATCCCGCGCCGTGTGCCATCCAGCGGGAAAAGCTGTTCTGTCAGGGCAGGCAATTCCTGCGCAATGTAGCTGCCCATGCGGTAATGGCGGCTCCACGGTTCCTGCGTTGCATCCAGATAGAACCCGGCTCCGGTACCAAAATCCCAGCTGTCTTCCTCACCCGGAACGTGCGCGCCACGGGGCGAGGTATCCGTCGCGACAAGTGCCACGCCCAGCCGCGCCGCTTCCGCCAGCGCATGTGCTTTGATGAAGAAGGTTTCCTCCGTGCAGGTCAGGCCCGCCAGCACATGCACCACCGGCGCAGGTCGCGCCGCAGTCGCCCCCGGTGGCACAAACACCGCAAAGCGGGCATCCAGCCCCAGCGCAGCAGAGGCATGGCTGTAAAACCCGACACGCCCTCCGTGGCAGAGATGTTCTGATCTGGTTTGCAGCACGTTGCTGGACGTCATCAGCCTGACCTTTCCTGTGGTCCAAAACTCCGGATACCGGGCGTTAAAAAGCCATCAGGCATCCTGCTTGTCACGATAAGCCCCTTTCCCACCGGCAGGCCAGAGTGCAGGCCTCTGCCGGGACAAAAAGCAAATCATAATATTTTTTTTAAAAAGCACACCCGGCTCGCGTCACATCCCCACAAGAGCGTGCTATCATCGCACTCAACGCATTACAGCATTGCGCGCAAGGAAACTCTGCGGGCCACAGACTGTTAAGCACACTTGTCTTTTACGGTCCGGCGTTAAGCCTGACACCAGAGAAAACGGAGAGTGAATGGATGATCGTTGACCAGCGGATCGGCCTGCGTATCATCAGTAAAGAAATTCTCGGTGTCATCCTGCTGATGACAGCATGGGATTTCGTCGTGGTTATCCTGTTTCAGGTCTTCCATCAGGAATGGATGGAACAGCCAAGCCTGCCAACCTCCCTTATTGGTTCAGCGCTGGCCCTGTTCATGGGCTTCCGCAGCAACAGCGCCTATGCCCGCTGGTGGGAGGCCCGCACATTGTGGGGAGCCATTACCAACAACAGCCGCTCCTTCGGGCGGCAGGTCGGCACTTTGCTCAAGGACCGGCCTGACCTGATGCTGGGCATGGCAGCCTATCCGCACGCTCTGCGCGGCGCGCTGGGCAATGTGGATGTCTCTGCGGATGTCAACCGCCTGCTGCCGCCGGAGATGGCGCGCGCCATTGCCGGCTGGCGCAACCAGCCTAACGCCATTCTCTACCAGCTCGGGCTGGGAGTGACGGATGAAGTCACCAAAAAAGGCATTGATGGCGCAGTGCACGGCCAGATTGACCGTATTCTGTCAGACCTCGCCAATGCGCAGGGCGGGCTTGAGCGGATCCGGAACACCCCGCTGCCCATGCAGTTTTCTGCCCTGCCCCGCGCGCTGGTCAATGTCTTCTGTATCGTTCTGCCGCTCTCCATGGTCCAGACGCTGGAATGGATCACGCCGCTCGGCTCCTCACTGGTCGGCATCCTGTTTCTGGTGCTGGATAAGAGCGCGAGTGACCTTCAGGAACCGTTCTCCGGCACACCGCATGCGCTGCCCATGGCCACCATGGCCCGCACCATTGAGATTGATGTGGTGCAGCCTACAGGCCTGCCGCTGGCGCCGCCCATTACGGCAACAGATGGCATTCAGCCCTGAGATACAGCACTGCCTGCCATACGGGCCAGACTGCCGTTTTGGAAGACAGACCACGGAATTTGTGGTATAAGGTTTGGTTATGAGCACATTCAGAACAACTCCGAAAGGCGGCGTGACAGACGCAATGGCACGCACTGCCGCCGCAACAACCGCAGCGCAGGCCAAAACCAAAATTAAAGATGACGACCCCTTCCAGGAAGGAGACGCTATTGTCTACGCCGCCCACGGTGTAGGCCGTGTGGACCGCATCGGTGTTGACGAAATTGCCGGCACCAAGCTGGAAGTGATTCAGATCTCCTTCCCCGGCAACCAGATGACTCTGCGCATCCCGCTTACCAAGGCCCGCAAGGCTGGCCTCCGCAAAATCGTCTCGCGCGAGATTGTGGATAAAGCCATGGCCATTATCAAGGGCAAGCCGCATGTCAGCAAAGGCATGTGGGCACGCCGGGCCGTGGCGTATCAGGAAAAAATCAACTCGGGTGATCTGGTCCAGATTGCCGAAGTGCTGCGCGACCTGCGCCGCAATGTTGATAGTCTGGACGGCAGCTTTAGTGAACGGAAGCTGTTTGAGGCGGCTCAGGAACGTTTTGTGGCGGAAGTCGCCGTTCTTGAGAAAAAAGACCCTGCGGAAGTTCTGGACTCCCTCACGGCTGTGATGAAAGCAGCCTGAGCCTCCGGCCTCTGATCTGACGCAAAAACCCGGTCTGGCCCTGTGCCTGGCCGGGTTTTTTCATACGTCACGCTGTTTTCCTTTCCACAGCGGCGGGAGGGCAGTAAATATAACGCCATGACGCGCAAAGCCTCCTCTCCCGCGCCCTCCGTGGCTCCTGACCCTGCCATTCTGCGCCGGGCGCTGAGTGAAATTAAAGCCGGGCATTTTGAAAATACCCTCACCGCTCTCTCCCACTCTGCTGACAGCGCGGATAACGGGGTGGAAATCCTGCGCGCCTTTTGTCTGGCAGGCACCGGCAAGCCGAAACAGGCTGCGGAAATTCTGTGCCGTATCGCACAGGAAAACCCGACAGCCGTGCATCCGTTGCAGGACCTCAGCACCATCATGGCGGAACTGGACCGCAGGCCAGATGCGGCCGCCGCCTGCCGTATAGCCCTGAAAATCACGCCTCAGGATGCCCGCATCCATGACGTTCTGGGCGGCGTGCTGACCCAGATGGGGCTGTTTGAAGAGGCCGTCGAGACGCTGCGCACATCCATCAGTCTGCGCCCCAACGCCACCTATTCCTACAACATGCTGGCAATGGCGCTGACAGAAAGCGGGAAGATGGCCGAAGCCCTGCGCGTGCTGGAAGATGTGCTGGAAGAAAACCCGGAGCACGCGGGCACGCTGTCCAACATCGGCTGTATTCTGGCGGGAGAAGGCCGGTTTGAAGAGGCGCTGACCGCTTACCGCCGCGCGATTACCCAGCGCCCGGCCGATGCGCAGATCCGCCTGAACCACTCCATCACCCTGCTCAAGGCCGGACGCTATGCGCAGGGCTGGGCCGAGCATGAATGGCGGCTGAAATTACCGGGGCACAGCACCCTGCCGCAGGACCGTCTGCTCCCCTCCCTTGGTCCGGACACGGATCTGACCGGCCAGCGCGTGCTGGTCACGCAGGAGGAAGGTCTGGGCGATACGCTGATGTATCTGCGCTATGTGGAACCTCTGGCCCGCCGGGGCGCGCATGTTCACCTCTGGGTGCCAGATACGCTGGAAGATCTGTGCCATCGGCTTGAAGGCGTTGGCACCGTACAGGTGGGCGGAGAACTGCAACCTTACGACTGGCATTGCCCATTTATCAGCCTGCCGCGCGTATTTGCCGCCACACCGGATGCTATGGGCGCGCCCGTCCCATACCTGAAGGCCGATCCGGAAAAAGTGAAGACTTTTGCCGAACTGCTACCTGACAACCATAAGTTGAATGTCGGCCTGATCTGGGGAGGTGCGCCACGCCCGACACTGATTGGCCCGAATATGGTGGACCGCAGGCGCTCCATGAGCCTGCATACACTGGAACCGCTCAGCACCATTCCCGGCATCAATCTTATCAGCCTGCAAAAAGGCCCCTATGCGGACCAGATGCTGGACCCGCCGCGTGACATGATTTTGTATGACCCGACGGATGAACTCCACACCATGGATGATACAGCCTCGCTCATGATGTCACTGGATGTGATTGTCTCGGTCGATACATCGTCCGTGCATCTGGCGGGCGGGCTGGGCAAGCCCGTTATCATGATGGACCGGTATGATAATTGCTGGCGATGGCTGCACGGGCAGGATACCAGCCCGTGGTACCCGGCCATGCATATTATACGCCAGACCACCCCGCGCAGATGGGATGATGTGGTGCAGAAGGTCGCGCAGCGGCTCCGCACAATGGGGGCTTACCGCGCGTAAGCCGCCTGACAGGCTTTACCAGCCGTTCGCGTAATACCCCATTCCCGGGTCCCAGTTGCCCCATGCCGGGTTCCAGCCCGTCCAGCCGGGGCCCATCATGCCCCAGCCGCCCCAGTTCCAGGACGCATCCTGATAATCCTGAGCCGCTTCCTGCTGCTCATCCGCAATAGCCTGCTGCTGCCGGTACTGCTGATACGCGCCATAGGCTTTCTGGTCGCCCACATACAGACAGTCGCAGATTGTCGGGTCTGCGTAGACGTAGAAAACCTGATCCCCATGCACGCGGCGCACAAAGCGATGCGGCGGCAGCTTGTTGAGCATCGCCTGCCGCTGGGGCGTATCCGCCGGACGAAATGCAAACCCCGCAGCCGCCAGATGGTCTTCCTTATTCGCAATGCGCTCGGCAGGGCTCACACAACCGCTTAACAGCACAATGGCTGAGAACGCGGCAATTCTGCCTGACCGGCCAGAGAAAATGGAAAACATCGCAGCACACCTTTTCAGCCCTGATTTCAGGAAAAGCTTACAAGGCCCGGGGGCGATGTCAAAACACGTATGGCGGACTGCCGCGCACATCAGCGCAGGACGTCAGCACGCAACCCTTGTCAGCGCGCGCCTGACGCCAGTATACGTCAGGCGAGGCAGGTGCTTCCCATCCGGAAAGACGCTGCCTCGCGGTGGCGTTTAGCCAGAAACAGAGGTTTTGGTTGTGGCGGGCACCAGCAGCTTTGCGCCGCCCCCATTCCCCAGAACTTCAAACACGCCCAGCGCACGGCGGGTGCGGCCATCCGGCAGCAGCGTAAACTGACCATCCACCCCGGCAAACCCTTCCTGACGGGTGAGCGCGCTGACCGGATACCCCCGGGATGTCGTCCGGGCCACTGTGGTGGCAACGGTCGCGGCATCATAGGACAGATCCGCCAGCGGACGGGGCATATGGTGGTTCCGCGCCATAAAGCGCGTCACAAAGCTCTGGCGGGAAGACGGATCAGGCGCGGCATACCATGCACCCTTGAGTGCCCCCAGCTTGCTGGCAAATGCGGCCCACAGGCCCGGCCCCATAATCCGCACGGAGGAGGACGAGACCTGACTATCCGCCAGCGCACCAATCACGTTTTTCAGGCCAAGCCCCGTATCCCCCAGAAGCAGCGCATCAAACGGCGGGGGGGCGAGTTTGGGAGCAGCAGGCTGCGCCGTGCCATCCGTGGAGACAGAGGCTGAGCCAGCCCCGCCGTTAAGAGCCGCCGCCAGATCAGACGGGAGAGTCTTGTCCGGTGCGGTGGCGTCCGCCGTCTGGGCTGGCGCGCTGCCGTCCGGCTGCGCATCCGCCTTGCGGGTATCGTAAGCTGAGAGTTCCCGCATCATTTGCGTGATGCTGGCCGCAGAGCCGGTGTGATAGACGATGGTCGGGGTCGTCAGTCCCTGATCCCGGCAGGAGGCCAGCAGACCGTTGCCGAGGGCGTGCCCCAGCGGGTTATCCGGCAGGAAGGCCGCAAAATGCTGCCGCCCTTCCTTCCGGGCTGTTGCAACAAGCCGTTCAACCTGATCTTCCGGCGTGATGCCCATCACCCAGACGCCATCGCGCGCCTGATTGACGTCACTGGTAAAGGCCAGAACCGGCAGGCTGGCGGACTGCGCGGCAGGCGCGGCCGCAGCGGTATCCACCGCCGTCAGCGGGCCAAGAATAATGCCATCCCCTGCCTCAACAGCGGCGGTTACAGCAGCGGAGGCACCGCCTGCGGCAGCCGTATCATGCACGTCCATTTGCAGAGCGCCGCTGCGCCCCTGTGCCTGCGCTTGTGCCTGTGATGGACCCTGCGCCGTGGCTGCGCCGCTTTCCGCAAGGGCAAGCTGCGCCCCGGCCAGCAGTTCATGCCCCAGCGCTGCGTTCGGCCCCGTTAGCGGCAGAAGCACGCCAATTTTGTGGCTGGTGGCCGCTTTGGGTTCCTGCGGAGCGGGAAGCGTGCCCGTGCCGGACTGGTCCGCACATCCGGCCATTGCAAGCCCGACTGCACCTAAAACCACCATTCCGGTCTTGCGTCCTGCGCCATTTCCAGCCAGACCTCGCGTGGAGGCCTTTGACAGGAAAGAATATGTGCGCGTCATCATCCAGATCGTCCTCCGCAAACAACCGGCCTGATGAAGCTTATGACCGGACGTCCACACTCCATAGCGAAGGAAAGACGTCACGTCATGCCTTCTCTTCCGGGGACGCATCCTTCGCTGCCTCTTCCAGCGGCGCATCCGGCCTCACTCTGGTGGCCACACCCATAGGAAATCTGGGGGATTTCAGCCTGCGGGGCGCGCAGGCTCTGGCCGAAGCCGACCTGATTCTGTGTGAAGATACCCGCATGACGGCGCGTCTGCTGTCAGACCGCAACATCTCCACCCGCACGGA
The DNA here is from genome assembly GCF_018256955.1 of Acetobacter persici. Classification (NCBI taxonomy): domain Bacteria; kingdom Pseudomonadati; phylum Pseudomonadota; class Alphaproteobacteria; order Acetobacterales; family Acetobacteraceae; genus Acetobacter; species Acetobacter persici. Next base: position 41,875 of record NZ_JAERKU010000003.1, on the reverse strand, counting down.
AGCCCTGCACGAGCACAATGAACGCCAGCGCGTTCCGGCCCTGATTGAGCGGATGCAGAACGGCACCCGCATGGCTCTGGTGTCCGACGCCGGGATGCCCCTGATGTCCGACCCCGGATTCCGTCTGGTGCAGGCCGTGATTGAGGCGGACCTGCCCCTGACCGTCGTCCCCGGCCCCAATGCCGCGCTGACGGCTCTGGTGCTGTCCGGCCTGCCGCCGCTCCCGTTCATGTTTATCGGCTTTCCTCCTCCGCGCTCCGCCGCACGCAAGGAAGCATTTGCAAAACTTCGCGCGGCGGAACGGGCGGGTCTGAGCGCCACCCTGATCTGGCATGAAGCCCCGCACCGCCTGGCTGAAACACTGGCCGACATGACGGAAGTTTTTGGTGCGGAGCGCGCCTGCGCCGTCGCGCGGGAACTCACAAAGCGGTTTGAGGAAGTCAGACGCGGGTCCGTCGGCGCGCTCGCCGCGTTTTATGCCGAAACTCCGCCACGGGGAGAAATCACCCTCCTGCTCGGCCCACCGGACGCAGAAGAAAGCAGCGAGGATGATCTGGACACCACCCTCCGCAGCCTGCTCAGCACCCATTCCGTCAAAGATGCCGCAGCCCTCGCCGCGACAGCCATCGGCCTGCCCCGCCGCACGGTGTATGCCCGCGCGCTGGAACTGGCGGCAGAACTGAAAAACAGTGCAGATTAAGCAGGTTTTCAGAAAAACACAGACCGGGGAGCAACGGCTGGAGCCCCTTGCCTGCCAGCAAACACCGGGCCGGGAGTCCGCAACCGGATTTTACGGACGATAAGAAAGCGGCCAACACCCAAAACCTGTCAGGTGGCGGCGCTCTTTGCCAGCGCCGTGCCTGCCGCATGGCCGCTGGCCCATGCCCAGTGGAAGTTATAGCCCCCCAGCCAGCCGGTTACATCCACAGCCTCACCAATCACATACAGGTTTGGCACTGTCTGCGCTTCCATGGTTTTGGAAGACAGTTTGCGCGTATCCACCCCGCCGCGCGTGACTTCCGCCTTGGCAAAGCCTTCCGTGCCGGTGGGGTGCAGGTCCAGCCGGTGAATACGGTCCGCCAGTGCCCGCAGTGTGCGGTCGGGCCATTCCACCACCGGGCGTTCTTCAGGCGCACTCTGCCGGGCCAGTTCCTGCGCAAGCCGGTGCGGCAGCCAGCGGCTTAATGCGGCAGGGCCTTTCATCTGGCTTTTAGCTTTTTTCAGTCCGGCCAGCAGCGCGTTCATATCCTGCCCCGGCAGCAGATCGATCCGCACTGGTTCCCCTGCGTCCCAGTACGATGAAATCTGCAACAAAGCCGGGCCAGACAGGCCGCGATGCGTAAACAGCAGCGATTCCTCAAACCCGGTCTTGCCACAGGATGCCCGCACGGGGAGAGAAACCCCGGCCAGAGACTGCACCCAGCTTTCCTCCGGCTGCCCGAACACCAGCGGCACCAGAGCAGGCTCTGGCGAGATAACCGGCAGGCCGAAAGAGCGCGCAATATTATAGCTGAAGCTGGTTGCACCCAGTTTGGGAATGGAAAGCCCGCCCGTGGCCAGCACCAGCGCCTTGCTGGTGAAGGTTCCGGCAGACGTCTGCACCCGGAAATCCTGTGGTTTTGTGACGTCCGTAATCCGCACATCCGTCAGGATCGTCACATGGGCTGCGGCACATTCCGCCAGCAGCATCTGCACAATATCCCGCGCGGAATTATCACAAAATAACTGGCCCAGCTTTTTCTCGTGCCAGGGGATTTTATGGGCTGCCAGAAGTTCCAGAAACTGCGCAGGCCTATACCGGCTAAGGGCCGAGCGGGCAAAATGCCTGTTCTGGGAAATAAAGCGTTCCGCCCGCATATCCGTATTGGTAAAATTGCAGCGGCCACCACCGGAAATCAGGATTTTCCGACCCACTTCCGGCGCGTGGTCCAGCACCACAACGCGCCGACCACGCCGGGCTGCCGTAAACGCTGCCATCAGTCCGGCAGCGCCAGCACCAATAATCAGCACATCGGGCGCGTGGCGTGATGCGCCCCCGTTATGAAAGGTCACGCGCGTCAGAAATCCAGATTGGCGTAATAATCCGGCGGCGTAATACCGGACACACGGTCACCCAGCAGCGGGCGGAAGCAGGGGCGAGACTTCATGCGGGCGTACCAGTCCCGTACCGCCGGAGCCTTGGACCAGTCGATATCCCCGATAAAATCGAGGCTGGAGAGATGCGCTGCTGCCGTAAAATCCGCAAGAGACAGGAAATTACCGGCCAGCCAGTTCCGGTTTTCCGCCAGAAAATTGATGTATTTCAGGTGCGGTTTCATGGCCGCATAGCCTTCCCGCAGCACGGTGCCGTCCGGATTGCCACGGCCACTGATGCGCTTCATCACTCGTTCACCAATAAAGCGGCGGGACACATCGCGCGCAAAACGCTGGTCAAACCACGCCACCAGACGGCGCACTTCCACGCGCTCGGCCAGTGTGCGGCCCAGCAGCGGCGTATCGGAATAGGCTTCTTCCAGATACTCGCAGATAACGGAGGAATCCGGCACCACCAGCCCGTTATCTTCCACCAGCACGGGCACTTCACCTGCCGGGTTCATGGCGTAGAATTCCGGGCGTTCTTCCCACACCCGTTCCACAACAGATTCAAACGGCAGACGTTTTTCACCCAGCACAAGCCGGATTTTCCGGCAGTAGGGGGAAAGGGGGAGGTGATACAGGGTACGCATGCAAAATATTTATGACATTGTTTGCCAACACGCCAGAGGGTAATCGGGCCGGGATGCATCTAAATCTCGCACACATCCCCTGCGGGGTCTGCACAGATGCTCGACAGACAACCCTTCCAGCGTGTACCAGTGCTGGGTCTTTCCAGTTCCGATCCTACGTTAGCGAGATCTCACGTCCTTGTCCGCCACGACATCCCCCTCGACATCCCCCCTGCCCCGCATCCGGATTTCAGGCAGGTCCTTTCTGGCGCTCACGCTCACGCCGGAAGCCCCGCTGGAAGACTGGCTGAGCGCGCTGGACCACCAGATTGCCCGCTCCGCCGGTTTTTTTGCCGGTAAGCCCATCATTCTGGATCTGGGCATGCTGGATGCAGAGGCCGAGCATCTGGCTGGTCTTCTGCCTGCCCTGAAGAACCGCGGCATCCGCGTGATCGGGATTGAAGGCGGAGACCGCGCATGGCCTGCGCTGGCAGACTGGGACTGGCCGGAAAACTTTGCCGGTGGCCGTGCCTCAGCCGAAATCGCGATCCCGGAAGACAGCGCGCCTGAAGCGCCTGCCCCCCGCACCCTGATTCTGGAAACCCCCGTCCGCTCAGGCCAACAGGTTGTCTGGCCGGACGGGGATGTGGTGATCCTCGGCTCCGTGGCGTCCGGGGCCGAAGTCTCGGCTGGCGGGTCCATCCATGTCTATGGCCCCCTGCGCGGCCGGGCCATTGCGGGCATTGGCGGCAATAGTGACGCGCGTATTTTTACCCGTGCGCTGGAAGCCGAACTGGTGGCGATTGACGGGTTTTACGCAACAGCGGAAGAAATGGACCCCGAGCAGACAAGTAAACCCGCTCAGGTTGCGCTTTCCGGGGAAACACTCACGTTTTTTCCTCTCACGTAAGACTTTTGCGCAAAAGAATTCGTTCTGAGCGAATATTCTGCGTTCCATTTTTGATGACAGATTGTAAGGTTGTTTGCATACAGAGCTGTCAAACATACGCTGACGGCAAAGCAGCCTTTAAGACCAAAGAGGAATAACACGGATGTCAAAGGTTCTGGTCGTCACGTCCGGCAAGGGTGGCGTGGGCAAGACCACCACCACCGCGGCCTTAGGCGCAGCACTGGCCCAGAATGGCCAGAGTGTTGTGCTGGTTGATTTCGATGTCGGCCTGCGGAACCTTGATCTGGTGATGGGTGCGGAACGCCGTGTGGTGTTTGACCTGATCAACGTCATTCAGGGCGATGCCAATCTGGCGCAGGCGCTCATCAAGGATAAGCGCGTCCCCTCCCTCTCCCTGCTGCCCGCCTCCCAGACACGGGACAAGGATGCCCTCACCGCCGAAGGCGTTGCCAAGGTCATTGAGGAACTGCGCAAGAAGTTTGACTGGGTCATTTGTGACAGCCCGGCCGGGATTGAGCGTGGCGCACAGATGGCCATGTACCACGCCGATATGGCCGTGATTGTCACCAACCCGGAAGTCTCTTCCGTGCGTGACAGTGACCGCATTATCGGCATGCTGGACAGCACGACCGAGAAAGCCAAAAAAGGTGAGAAAATGGAGAAGCATCTCCTCCTCACCCGCTACGACCCACAGCGCGCCTCCCGCGGGGACATGCTGGGGACGGACGACGTGCTGGAAATTCTCTCCATTCCGCTTCTGGGCATCATCCCGGAAAGCGGCGACGTACTGCGGGCCTCAAACGTGGGAGCCCCGGTTACGATAGCTGAGCCTGAAAGTGCCGCAGCCCGCGCCTATAATGACGCAGCGCGGCGTCTGGCAGGCGAGAAGCTGGAAGTCACCATTCCCACGGAACGTAAAGGCCTGTTTGACTGGCTGTTTAAACGGAGAGTCTCATGACCTTCCTCTCCAACATCTTCAAGCGCCGCTCCTCCGCACCTGTCGCGCGCGACCGTTTGCAGATTCTGCTTGCCCACGAACGGATTTCCGGCGGGGACGGCAAGGATGATCTGCTGGCTCAGCTACATCGTGAGATCATGGAAGTGATCAAACGGCATGTTGTGGTGGATCAGGACAAGGTGCAGATCAAGCTGGATCGCGGGGCGCATTGCTCCACGCTGGAAATTGACGTGGAAGTACCGGGTCTGACGGATGTCAAACCGGGTGAAAAACCTACCATTCAGGCGGCTGCCGCACCTGCGGATGCCAAAAAGGCCTGACGCCTAACTGCATTATAAGTAATCCGGCATAAAAAACCCGGTCCGCCATCCGTGCGGGCCGGGTTTTTCTTTGGCCTGATTGCTCTGGCTGGTTCAGGCAGGCAGAAGCGGCTCCAGCCAGGAGCGCGCCTGCTCAAAATCCTGACGGATCGCCGCGACGGCAGCCTCCGCGTCATGCCGCCGGAAGGCTTCCAGCAGCAACATATGCGGGTGATTGGCCTCAACAGGGCTGGCGGGCGGCAAACCATTGGTACCGGCATAAAACGGCCCGATCCGCGCCCAGAGCCGCTGCATGATGCCCGCTGTAATGCTCATGCTGGAAAATCCTGCAATAGCACTGTGGAAAGCGGCATTCCCTACAGCGGACTGATGCGGGTCTCCTGCCAGATAGCCCTCAATAAAAGACTGGTGACAGCCCTCCAGCACCGCAATCTGCTCCGGGGTAATCTGCCCGGCAACATTGCGCGTCAGCCGTTCTTCCAGATCAGCGCGCAGCGGATGCACTTCCTGAAACACCTCACGGGAGAGAGCCGGAACACAGGCGGTATTGCGGTCATCCAGTTCCAGAGCCTGTTCGGAGACAAGCCGCAGAAGTGCCTCCCGCACCGGAGTGGGGCTTAACTCAAGAGATGCCGCCAGCGGGCGCAGCACCAGACGCTCCCCGCCCTTATACGCGCTGAAGATCAGACGTTCCCTGATCTGCTGGTAGGCGTAGGCGGCAAGAGCCCCTTTGGCTGCCGCCGGACGATCAGTGTCCAGAGCGGGCGCATCGTCATGCAACATCATTCGAATGGGTCACCTGCTGGTTCAGAAAGTTTTTATACGGGCCGTCCTGCTGCTCAAGCAGGGTGGGAGAACCATCTTCCACAATCCTGCCGTCCTGCATCACAACAATTCTATCAAAGTTCCGCAAAGTGGAAAGCCGGTGCGCCACGGCAATCACGGTGCGGCCTACCATTAGCCGCTCCAGCGCCTTTTGCACATGCGCTTCGCTTTCCGTATCCAGCGCGCTGGTTGCCTCGTCCAGAATCAGGATGGGCGCATTGCGCAAAAAGGCCCGGGCAATTGCAATCCGCTGCCGCTGCCCGCCGGACAGCTTGACGCCACGGTCGCCCACCAGTGTCTCAAATCCTTCCGGCATCGCCTCGATAAAGTCTGCGCAGCCTGCCGCAGCGGCCGCCGCCTTAACGGCATCATCCGCCGCGTCCGGCCGCCCGTAGCGGATATTTTCCATCACGGTGCGATGCAGCAGGGAGACATCCTGCGGCACAATGGAGAGACAGGCGCGCAACCCATCATCCGTCAGGCTGCGAATATCCTGCCCGTCTATCAGGATACGGCCCGCCTGCACAAAGCGCAGACGCTGCAAAAGAGCCAGAACCGTGCTCTTGCCGGACCCGGACCGCCCGACCAGCCCCACACGGGTGCCCGCGGCAATATGGAGGTTAAACCCGTCCAGCACGTTTGCCGCGCCCGGATAGGCGAAACCGACCTCTTCAAACACAATCTCGCCCCGTACCGGGCCGGGATGCTGCACGGCATCCTCACGGTCGGGCATGTCGTGCGGCACGAGCAGAGCAGACAACACTTCAGACAGGCGCGCGTTATATTGCACGGTTTCAACCAGAGCCAGCGCCAGATCCCGCGTGCCATACAGGATCGCGAAGCCGAGGGTGATGACCATCACCACCTCCCCCACGCTTGCCGTCCCGTGCTGCCAGAGCATAACGGTCCAGAACAGGAGGCCCACGGTGAGCAGCGCCGTCAGCGCACCGTGCAGCATCCGTAGTTTTTCCATGTAGCGCTGTGAGCGCAGCCGCTGGCCCATTTCCTTCCCGGCGAGGGAGTTGAAGCGCATCAACTCCTGCCTGCGCATGCCAAACGCCCGCACCAGAGCAATATTGCCCATCACGTCCAGCGTCTCGCCCTCAAGCCCCGCTGCCGCAGCGGCGTATTCCCCATGCAACTTGCGCCCGCGCACGGCCAGACGGAACATCAGCAGGCACAGAGCCGCGGCCAGAACCACCGTGACGCCGCCCATCAGCCAGCTTACGGAAAGCATCAGCGTAATGGAGAGCAGCACGTTGAGCGCGGGCGGCAAAACACTCCATGCCAGCAGATTTTCAAGCGTGAAGCAGACATTCCCCGCCGTGGCGATCCGGGCCGCGAGAGAGGTTGGCATCCGCTCGGAAAAATAGGCCGGGGAATGGCCTGTCAGAAACCGGAACAGGTCCCGCCGGATATCGCCCGTCATTTCAATAAACGTGCGGGAGGCAAACCAGCCCGCAATGCGCCAGCCCAGATTATCCATGGCAATCAGCGCCGCCAGAATAGCCACACTCTGCCAGACCGCCTGCACGGCACCGTCATGCGGGGTGGCCGTCATCACATCCACCAGATGCCGGATGGCGTAAGAGGCCAGAACCGCACAGCCAATCGCCAGCCCGACCGAGCCAAACACCATGACATGCGCCACGCCCCGGTTGCGCATGTAACGCAGCAGAAAGGCCACAGGCCGCCCGGCATAGGCATGCAGCTCCCGGTCCGGCACCACAATGGTCTGATCGTCCTGCACAAAACCTCCGCGTCCGTTCTGTGTGCCGGGTTGCGTCACAGTTCCCGCCATTCTGCTTCCTCGTTCCGATGGAGCCTGCACTCCACCCTTTTTGTGTCCTGTCTCTCGGGAAGACGGCGCCATCATGGCAGCACGCCACAGAAACGCAGAAAGATTAAAAAAGCTTTTTTTAAAGGCCCGATGCCCGCGAACGCTTGCGTCCTGCGCGCAAGCCTGCTTGCTGTAAGGGGTTATGCAGTCTTCTTCTGAAAAAACCAGCTGGTTCCCTGTCATGCTTCGTCTCGACGAGGCCCGTGTCCTTGTGATTGGCGGCGGAAATATTGCCGCCAACAAGGTCCGCCTGCTGGTGCCCACTGGCGCGCGTATAGAACTTCTCTCCCCCACACTCTGCCCGGAATTGCAGCGCCTGGCGGATGATGGCGTTCTGACGCATGTGCCTGGTCTGGTGTCTGAAGAGGATGTACGCGCCCGCCTGCCCGGCTGCCGTCTTGTCTATATCGCCACCAATGATACTGCGCTCAACCGCACGCTGTCCGCTCTGTGCCAGCAGCAGAACGTGCCCGTCTGCGCGGTGGATGATCCCGGCAATTCCAGCTTTATCACCCCGGCCCTCAGCACCCGCGGCGCCGTTCAGGTGGCTGTCTCCACGGGGGGCGCGGCCCCGGTCCTCGCCCGCCGCCTGCGCGCGAAAATTGAAGAAATTCTCCCTGCCGGGCTGCATCTGCTGGCAGACTTCATGCAGAGCGCACGCCTGCCTTTGCGCGAACGCCTGCCCGACCCGTCCGACCGGCGGCAGGTCTGGGAACGGTTTCTGGATGGCGCGGGCGGTCACCTCGCCATGAGCGGCCAGACAGAGGCCGCCAGCCACGAACTGAACAGCCTGCTGGACGGCCATACCCGGCAGGGCGAAGTCTGGCTGGTCGGCGCTGGCCCCGGAGACCCGAACCTGCTGACCCTCGCCGCCCTGCGTCTGATGCAGGATGCGGATACGGTTTTGTATGACAACCTGATTGGCCCGGACATCCTCAACTATGTCCGGCGTGATGCCGAGCTGATTTTTGTCGGCAAACAACGCAACCGGCACACCCTCCCGCAGGAGGGCATTAATGCTGAACTGGTGCGCCGCGCCAAAGCCGGGGAGCGCGTGCTGCGCCTGAAAGGCGGGGACCCGTTTATTTTTGGCCGTGGCGGGGAAGAAATTGAAACGCTGACACAGGCTGGCGTCCCTTTCCGCATTATTCCGGGCATTTCCGCCGCCAATGGCTGCGCGGCCTATGCCGGTATTCCGCTTACCCACCGGGATTGCGCACAGGCCTGCCTGTTTATCACAGGCCACGCCAAAACCGATGGCACGCTGGATCTGGCATGGGAAACCATCGCCCTGCGCAGCCAGACCGTGGTGATTTACATGGGCCTGACCATGCTGCCGCAGCTTTGCGCACAACTGACAACACACGGCCTGCCCGCTGACTGGCCCGCAGCACTTGTGGAACGCGGCACGACGCCCCGGCAGCGCGTTATTACCGGCACGCTCACAACCCTGCCCGAACAGGCTGTTACTGAAAAAGTGACCAGCCCGGCGCTGATCATTATTGGCGAAGTTGTGCGGCACCGGGTCTGCCCGACGCCCACAGAGCCATAACAACTGCGTGACTTCGGAACTATTCTTTCAGGATTTTCCGTTATAACAAAAGGACATTTCCGCCCTCTGGAGGGCGGACAAGCCTTATTCCCACATAGCTCCATTCCGCCAGAAGCAGACAGAAGGCAGCGCCTTACAGATTTTGTTTCGGTCTGAGTTTGTTATCACAGCCGGAACATTATGTCATAAAGCACTGACAACAAACAAGAATCCCGGAAATTAACAAATTCCGGTCCGCTTGCAGCGCATAAGAGCCCCTCGCAATGCTCAGAGCTACAGCCCCTGCTCCCCGATGACGCATGCTTTATCCCCTGCCCGTTTCAGAGCCGTTCCGACCTGCCGGGCGAAAAAATACCGCCTTTGCCGGGTGTTGACGGAGGGAAGGCCAATCTCTCAGAGATAACAAACGACGTGAGGGAGCAGACTTTTATGGCATCGAGAAAACGGGCACTTCTTTTACCTGTTATGGCAACATCCGTTGCCTGTGCGCCATTCATGACCGCGCCCTCCGCTCTGGCTGATGATTATAGCGACCTGCTGGATATCCTTCAGCTTAAAGGCAGCCTGACCAAGCACGAGCACGATACGCTTCTGGCCAAACATCTGAGCCACACAGCCGCCGCCTCACACGCGGAGCCTGCACGGGCGGCATCCCGCCCGGTGCGGACAGCCAGCGCCACCGCGGCGCACCATGCAGCAAAAGGCGCGCACGGCGTCAGCTCAGGGTATGAAGACGGGATCCGGTTTGATCCGGGCGCGCCGGATGCAGCTACCAGCCGTGCGGAACTGGCCGCCAACCGGGCCGAGGCCAGCGCCCGCTCCGCGCAGGAAGCCATGCGCTCCACCAATGAGGCCCTGAACAGCAACAGCATTGTGCGCGTTGCCAAATACGTGCCGGGCAAAGGCCTGACCTTTAAAGCCGGGCCGATCGATATCAATTTCTCCGGCTTCGTGAACGGCTTTTACACCTATAACAGCCCGGCCGGGGGCCGCCCGGTGGCGGGCGGTGTCTCGACCGGCTCCAGCGGGTTTGACTCCTCCTCCGTGCGTAACGGCCTGCTGCCTGCTGGCTTTATCCTCAAACTCAGCACCACGCAGTCGGGCATCGATATGTCGGCCGTGCTGGGTATGTATCCGGGCGTGAATAACGCCAAAAACGGGGCCTTCAACGCCAATACCGGCGGTAGTCCGGTCGGGCTGGGCACCGCTGGCATCGATCTGCGTCAGGTTTACGTGACCGTCGGGACGAAAGAGGTCGGGACGTTCAAGTTCGGGCGAGACCTCGCGATTTTCGGCAGCGATGCCATCCTGAACGATGCCACCCTGCTTAGCGTTGGGTCCACCGGCAGCAACGCCGCACCGGGCAATACGTCACTGGGCCGCATCGGCGTGGGGTATGTCTATGCGGACTGGATTCCGCAGATTTCCTACCTCTCCCCCAAATATCATGGGCTGCAAGGTTCTGTGGGCGTCTTCCAGCCGCTGGATGAATTCAATTTTGCCGGTGGGGATCTCTCGGCCTCCTCCACCCAGCATTCCTCTCCTATGGTGCAGGGCAAAGGCACGTATGACTTCACGATCGGGGGCGTGCAGACCCGGATCTGGGCCAGCTTCCTCGTGCAGCATCAGCAGGCCCTTACCAGCCCCGATCTCGAAGCAGGCAGCCGCCGTGGCGCTATGGTAGAAGCCGGGGAAATTGGCACCAAAATCACCTATAAAGGCTTTCAGGGCGTCGCTTACTACTACCGGGGCAGTGGTCTGGGCACCACCGGCCTGTTCTTTGACGGCATTGCCAACAATGGCCGCAAGCGTGCGTCAGAAGGGTACTACGTGCAGGCCATGTATAACTTCACCAAGAAGTTCAAGCTGGTCGGCAGTTATGGTGTGAGTAACCTCTATCAGGCACCGGGGGAAAACAGTTCTTTGCTGGTCCGCCGCAACCAGTCTGAAGTCGGCGCGGCCTTTTACAGCCTGACCGACTGGCTGAACCTTGTGGCAGAGTACGCGCATACGGAATCCGCCGCGCACGGGCCGAATAAGGAAAGTGATAACTCAGCTTCTGGCGGTGTCATCCTCCTGTTCTGAGGCCGGAAGAGTTCTGGTCCGGGCTGGTTTTTCTGAACCATCCGGCGACCGGGGCGTTGAAACAGAAGGTAACACTCTGCCAGCGGAGTTTCCTCACGCGCTGGCAGGGCGTGTTTCTGACTTTCAGACAAGACTTCCAAGGATTGCATCCCCATGCCCTCAGCTCCCCTTTTCACTCTGAATGACGGCCACAAAATTCCTGCTCTGGGATTTGGCACGTACCCCATGAATGATCAGGAGGTGGAAACTGCCGTGCAGGCTGCCCTGCTGACCGGCTATCGCCTGATTGATACCGCCGCCAGCTATGGCAACGAGACAGGGGTAGGACATGCCCTGCAAGAGTCTGATGTTGAACGAAAAGACATCTTCCTCACCACCAAGCTGCGCGGGGCCGATCAGGGATATGACGCCGCTCTCAAAGGGCTGGATGGCAGCCTGCAACGGCTGAATGTGGACTATGTGGACCTCTACCTCATTCACTGGCCGCTCCCCGGTAAAGGTTTGTATGTAGAAAGCTGGAAGGCGATGATTGCCGCCCAGAAAGACGGCAAGATCCGCTCCATTGGGGTCTCCAACTTCAAACCCGAACATCTGGACCGCATCATTCAGGAAACAGGCGTGGTGCCTGCCATTAACCAGATCGAAATCCATGCAGATTTCCAGCAGGCCAATATGCGCCGCGTTAATTCGCAGCATGGTATTCTGACAGAAGGCTGGAGCCCGTTTGGCAAAGGGCTGATGGACAATCCGGTCATTGTCAGACTGGCGGAAAAGCATAACCGCACCCCCGCCCAGATCATGCTGCGCTGGTTCACCCAGAACGACATCATTCCCATCCCGAAATCCAGCAATCCGGACCGGATGCGCGCCAATCTTGAAATCTTCAACTTCACGCTGGATCAGGACGATCTCTCAGCCATCACGGGGCTGGAAGCAGGCAACCGTCTGGGGGGTGACCCGGACACCCACGTCGAAGAATAATTTTTTATACTTTTCCGGCTGGCCCCGTTTTTGTCAGCCGGAAAGAGATAATCCGGCCTGCGGCGGGCCTCTCCGCCATCAGAAAGCCTTACGCCGGATGCACTCTCCCCTCGCCTCCTCATTATTCTGTCTCAGAGGGGTGTTGCTCTCAGAGAGGGAGGGGGTAGATAAGCAGGTATGATCGTCCGTTCTCTCCCATCCTGGCTGAAGGCACGTGTCTCCACACTGGACCGCTACGTGTTTCACCAGCTTCTGGTCGCCCTGCTGGCCTCCACCGGGGGGCTGGCGGCCCTGATCTGGCTGATGCAATCCCTGCGTTTTGTCTCGCTGGTGGTGGATCGCGGGCTGTCTCTGCGGGTCTTTATTGAGCTGACAAGCCTGCTCATTCCCTCCTTTGTGGCCGTCGTGCTGCCTATCACCACGTTTGTGGTGAGCCTGTTTGTCTATCAGCGGCTGGCGGGGGACCGGGAACTGACGGTGATGCGCGCAGCGGGGCTTTCCCCCATTGCGCTGGCCCGCCCCGGCCTGACCTGCGCCATGATGGCAACCCTTATCGGTTTTTTGCTGAACCTGTGGGTTGTGCCGGTCTCCTACCATCATTTCCGGCAGTTTGAATTCCAGATCAGGAACAAGATGGCGGCCTTCATGCTTCAGGAGGGCGTCTTTACCAAAGTGTCTGACGTGATGACGGTCTATATCCGGGAACGCAGCCATGATGGCACGCTGCACGGCATTGTGGTGGAGGATGACCGCCAGCCCAACAGCCGCGCCACCATTCTGGCCAACCGCGGCACCATGATGATTGTGGGCGATACGCCGCGCGTCATCCTGTATGACGGCTCCCGTCAGGTGATCGACCATAAAACGGGGCGTCTGGACATGCTGGTTTTCCAGCAGGATTCCATGGACCTCTCCTCCACACATCAGGAAGATTCCCGCTTCCGCGATGCCGCGGAAATGTCCCTGCATGAACTGCTGAACCCCGACCCCAGGGAAGTCGCCCCGCGTGACACCGGCAAGTTCAAGGTGGAAGGCTGGCGCAGGCTGACCTCACCGCTCACCTGCTTCTCCTTCGCCATGGTGGGGCTGTTTGCCGTGCTGCGCGGTGTGTTCTCACGCCATGGCAACATCAAACGGCCTCTGGCGGCGGTTCTCAGCGTGGTGGGCCTGCTGGCCATCAACCTGCTGCTGCAAAACCTTGCCAGCCGGAATATGGGGCTTATTCCGCTCATTCCGCTGGTGGCTCTGCTGCCCGGTCTGGTGTGTGCGGGCATCCTGTTTGTGCCGGAACTGCGCCTGCGGGCCAGCACCCGCAGCACGGTCTGAGGAAGAACGCGCCCCCTATGGTTGTCTCCGTTACCCTCTCGCTCTACATCGCGCGCCAGTTCGTCTTTTCGGTGCTGGCCATGATCGCGTCCCTGACGGGCATCGTCTGCCTGTTTGACTTTATCGATCTGCTGCGGCGTGTCGCGACCCGGCCTGACGTTTCCACCAATGTAGTGACGGAAATCGCGGGGCTGCACGTTCCCTATTTTGCTATGGAAATTCTGCCGTTCGGTATTCTGCTGGGCGGCATCATCTGTTTCTGGCGGCTCACCCGCTCTTCGGAACTGATTGTGGCCCGTGCCGCCGGGATTTCCGCATGGCAGTTTCTGGCGGGTCCGCTGGCCTGCGCCATGCTGATCGGCGGCGTTGCGACCACACTGGTCTCCCCCCTATCTTCCTCCATGTATCGCCGGGCGGAAGAGCTGGATCAGCAATATCTGCGCACGGGGGGCGGGCCGCTCAGCCTGTCCAGTGGCTCGCTCTGGCTCCGGCAGGCGGACAGCCAGTATGACCCGAAAGGGGTCGCTATCCTGCATGCCCGTGGGGTCCAGCTTCAGGCGGGTGTGCTCCATATTCATGATGTGAGCGTGTTCCGGCTGGACCATGAAGCCAGGCTGATTATGCGAATCGAATCGCCCGACGGCATTCTGGGAGACCGGATCTGGGAGCTTAAAGACGCGCAGACCGTCCGTCCGAATGAAATTCTTCACCCCATCGGGCAAATGAACCTCCCGACGGATCTGACGGTCGCGCGCGTGCAGGAAAGTTTTTCCTCGCCGGAAACACTCTCGGTCTGGGCGCTGCCCAGCTTTATTGCGCTGCTCGACCGCTCCGGATTTTCTTCCATCCGACACCGGATTCACTTCCAGTCTCTGCTCGCACTCCCTATGCTTGCGGGAACAATGGCTCTGGTAGCAGCAGGTTTTTCCATGCGCCCGACACGGCGCGGCGGCGTGGCCCAGATGATCGGGTCTGGCGTTGCAGCGGGATTTCTGCTTTTCACAGTATCAAAAGTTGCGGAGCAGTTTGGTAATTCCGGTGCCCTCCCCCCCGTTCTGGCGGCATGGGCACCCACAGTTGCCGGGCTTTGCCTCGCTATTTCTCTGCTTCTTCATCTGGAGGATGGCTGATTGACCGTGGCCTCTCGGCCTTCCCGCTTCCGGCGTCTGTACCGCCGGCGCACGCTTGCCGCCGCTACGGCGCTGGGAGGCATGACCGCGTGCATTATGGTAGCGCTGCCCAAACAGGCCCATGCCCAGTTCAGGCCGCAGCCCATGCATCTGAACACCGGCAGCAAAACCTCCTCCGATGAACCGGCAACCTTTCAGGCTGACAGCGTGGACTATGATGACCACGCCAATACCGTCACATGGACCGGCAACGTGCAGGTCTGGCAGGGGGACCACGTCCTGCGGGCCGACAAGATTGTGTATGACCGGGATACCGGCATCGTTGCCGCGCGTGGCAACGTCGCCACCATCCAGCCGGACGGCTCCGTCATGTACGCCAATTATGCGGAACTGACGGGCAACATGCGGGACGGCATCATGCTGCACGTCAATGCCCGCCTGCCGGAAAACGCCAAACTGGCTGCCAACGGCCTGCGGCGCACTGGCGGTAAGGTCAACGTCATGAGTCGCGCGGTCTACACCGCCTGTGAAATCTGTGAAAAAGACAAGACGCGCGCACCGTTCTGGCAGTTCCGCGCCTATGACGCCACGCAGGATCTGGAGCACGAGCGGATCGATTTCCGGGATACGTTTATCGATATCTTCGGGATTCCGGTCCTGTATCTGCCCTATTTCTCCATGACAGACCCGTCCTCCAAACGGCACAGCGGCTTCCTGATGCCCGGCGTGACCCCGCATGACCGTTATCTTGGCACCTACTTCACCATCCCCTATTACTGGGTGCTGGATGATAGTTCTGACGTCACCGTGCAGGCCCTGTTCTCCACCAAGACAGGCCCGCAGCTCAGCGCGCAGTACAGAAAGCTCTTCAACTTCGGCATGCTGAATGTTCAGGGCGGGATCGCTTACGATACCCACCGTTCCAGCAGCTACACCAACAACTTTGGTGAACCCGTGGGCCGCGGCAACGGCCACGGCATGCAGGGCTATATTTTTGCCAACGGCCAGTTCTCCATCAACAAATACTGGCGCGCCGGAGCCAATGTTAATCTGGCCACATCTGCTGACTACATGCGCGATTACCGTGTACAGGGCTATGGGTCAGACACCCTGAACTCCAATGCCTATCTGGAAGGCTTTGGCACAGGCGCATACAGCCGGGTGGACGCCCAGTATTATCAGGGGCTGAACCAGGGTGTTATCCGCAACTCGGACCTGCCGTTCGTGCTGCCGCGCTATACTTACAGCTTCCTCAGCCAGCCTGATGCATGGGGTGGCCGGTTTGGCATGTCCACGACCGACTTTAACGTCCGGCGTGAAAACGGAACGTCCGACATGCGCGGCCAGCTTGCGCTGAACTGGGACCGCCCCTTTACCAACCGTCTGGGCCAGAAATTCCTGCTGACGCTGCATCTGGATTCCATGGTCTACCGGGCCAAAAAGCTCTATCAGCAGCCCAATTTCTATAAAACCGGGGCCACTGCCGTCAGCGGTCAGGTGTTACCGACCATCGCGCTGAAGACCAACTGGCCGTTTATCCGTACGTTTGAGCATGGCCACGGCACGCAGATCCTTGAGCCCATTGTGCAGGCCATTTACGCGCCCAACACCGGGGCGGGCACAAACGACAATATCCCGAACGAAGACAGTCTGGCGTATGAGTTTACGGACTCCACCCTGTTCTCACTCAATCGCTATCAGGGCACGGACAGGCTTGATGGCGGCCTGCGCGGCAATGTGGGCGTGCATGCCAACTGGACGTGGGACGGGCATGAAATTGACCTTCTGGGCGGCGCCAGCTTCCAGGAACATATTACCCACGACCGCCTGCCCTATTCCGGGCTGGATCATCATGTGTCGGACATCGTTGCCCGTGCCCGCGTAGCGCCCAACCAGTATTTTGACTTCACGGCCCGCATGCGGCTCAACCCCTACACCTCCAAGTTTGACTTTGGGGATGCGCTGTTCAGCGCCGGGGTGCCGCATTTCCGTATCCGTGGCGGATATATCTATGAGCCGGTAACACCGTATTACTACTACGCGACCGATTACCGTTCCTCCGGCCCGACCCAGCTTTACTACGCCCGCACGAGCGAGCTGAGCGGCGGCTTCTCGACCGACTGGGCCAACTGGCACCTGTCCGGCTTTGCCCGCCGCAGCCTCTCCCGCAAGGAATTTGTCTCTCTGGGCGGGGATATCGGCTATAGCAATGACTGCTTCGGCCTTGATTTCATGTATCTCAAACAATACACCTCAATTGGTGGTCAGCAGCGTAACTCGACCTATCTGTTCACTGTCAGCTTCAAAACGCTGGGAGCGTTTGGTCTCAAATGATCGCGGCTTCAAAAAACCCGGCCTCTCCGGTATTTACTCTTCTTCCTGTTCTCCGGCGGAAAGCTGAAAGACTGTCCTGCATGCGTCTGCGCTCTCTTACTCTGGCCTGCTCCCTTGCGGCTCTGACACTGGCCTCCGTTGCTCATGCAGCCCCCCATGCCGGGCAGAAAGACGCCGCCGCGCAGTCTGCCGCTGCTGCCAAGCCGCCGCACCCGGACGATTCAATTATCGCCGTCGTCAACGGTATTCCGCTGACCACGCGGGATGTGGAAAATCGCGGCAAGCTGTTCGCGCTTTCAACGGGTCTGTCCGTCAATGCCGAACTGATGGACCGGCTGCGTCCGCAGATTATCCGCCAGCTGATTGATGAACGGCTGCGCACGCAGGAAATTCTCTCGCGCCACATCAACACACCGCCGGAACAGATTGCCGCCGCCATTGCCGGGATCGAACGCCGCAACGGCATGCCGCAGAACGCCCTGCGGGACCGTCTGGCGCAGGACGGTGTCTCGCTGACAACCCTGATCGACCAGATTCGGGTGCAGATTGGCTGGGTGCAGGTGCTGCGGCAGGAACTGGGGGCACGCGGCCGCGTCTCCGCCAAGGAAATCGCCCAGCGTGAAGAGGCCCTGAAGCGGCAGGATGGCCGGACGGAATATAACCTGAGCGAAATTTTCGTGAAGGTGGAAGACCCCCGCCACTCGGAAGAAGAACTGGCCTTTACCAACACCGTTATTCAGGAACTGCGCAAAGGCGCGCCCTTCCCCATTGTGGCGGCCCAGTTCTCGCAGAGTCAGACAGCGCTGGATGGCGGCTCCATGGGCTGGGTGCAGGAAGATGAACTGGACCCGGCTGTAATCAGCATGGTCAAACAGATGCCGGTCGGGGCCGGGGCAATCTCCAACCCCATCAAGGTGCCGGGCGGGTTTGTGATCATCACGGTCAATGGCAAGCGGGTGATCGGCCATCAGCCGGGCCACGTTATTACCATCCGGCAGGCTTTCCTGCCGTTTGACGCGCCCCTCAACCCGGAACACGTGACACCCCAGCAGCAGCAGACGCTGCAAAAAGCCGTCAAAATTGCGCAGACGGTCAGCTCCTGTGATGCCATTGCGTCCATCAACCAGCAGAATGGTGAAAAGCGGCCGACCGACCCCGGTGAGCTTCAGCTTGAACGCATGAACCCGCAGATGCGCTCCCTGCTGGAAACTCTCCCGCTGAACAAGGTCTCCCGCCCGCTGGTGTCCACCGATGGCATTGACCTGATCATGGTCTGCTCCAAAAAAGATAAGAACTTTGCCGATCGCTCTCCGAGTGAAATTGCTGACCAGCTGATGAACGAGCGCGTGGAACAGACCGCCCGTCAGCTGGACAGTGACCTGCACCGTAAGGCGATGATCGACATGCGTATCAAGCTGAAGGGCGTATGACGTCTCCCGCCGGTCTGGAAAGCCTCCGGGACGTTATCAGCCGCCACGGGCTGGATGCCCGGAAGGCCCTTGGTCAGCATTTTCTTCTTGATCCTGACATCACCAACCGCATCGCCTCTCTGGCGGGCACGCTGGACGGTCGGCATGTGGTGGAAGTCGGTCCCGGCCCCGGCGGTCTGACGCGCTCCCTCCTGAATACAAAAGCGGCGTCCGTCACGGCGGTGGAGGTTGACCCGCGTGCCGCTGAGATTATCCGGGAACTGAGTGCTTTTTACCCGGACCGCCTGAAACTGGTGGAAGCCGACGCACTGAAAGAGGATCTAACGACCCTGTGCCCCGCCCCCCGGCACATTGTCGCGAACCTGCCTTACAATGTGGCCACACCATTGCTGGTCGGCTGGCTGCGTCAGGGAACGGCGTGGGAACGGCTGACCCTCATGTTTCAGCTTGAGGTTGTCGAGCGGATCTGCGCACAGCCGGGTTCCTCCCATTACGGACGGCTGGGTGTTCTGGCCCAGTGGTGCGCCCAGTGCGCTATTGTCATGAAGCTGCCGCCGGGAGCCTTTTCTCCCCCGCCTGCCGTCTGGTCCGCGGTGGTGAGCATTACCCCGCATGCTGACCAGCCTGAACCAGCTTTGTTCAAGGCCATGGAACGGGTGACAGCCGCCGCCTTCGGGCAGCGGCGCAAGATGCTCCGTGGCTCCCTGAAAGGCCTACACGGAGAACATCTGCTGTCTGAAACCGGTATTGACGGCACACGCCGCGCAGAGACCCTCAGCATTGCCGAGTTTGACAGCCTCGCACGCGCGCATCTGGCTCTTTCCGGCAAAAGCTGATCTGGCTGCACTCAGCTTCCGGGTGACGCCACCAACTTTCCGAAAGCGTGCAGTCTCTAAACCACATCCTCTTTCAGCCTGTGCAGCGCACGCTTTACGCCCTTCCAGACCTGTATTACTCACTAAGGCAGGGAAATAGCCTGATAAGATGGGACAGATGCTGCTCAGCGGACTGAAAGCTTTCAGACGGACCTTTCTGAACAAGGTCTCGCGCCTTTCCGAAAAGCATGCGACGACGGACGCAACTGCACCCTCGACCTCGACGCCCGAAGCCCCGCCACTCCCGCCGTCAACAGGCTTTATCGACCAGATCAGTACGCGGCATGTGCAGGGCTGGACAATCGCCCCTGAAAGCCCCGCTCAACGGCTCAATGTGGAAGCCTTTTTGCCCGAAACAGGAGAAAAACTGGGGCACGGCACAGCCGATCAGTTTCATTACGGATTATCCGGCATTGGAGACGGAAGCCGCCGATACGGGTTCTGGTTCCACCTGACGCGCGAGATTACCCCCGCCGAGCGTGAGACCCTGCGCGTCCGCGTTCCCGGTCAGGGAGACCTTGCGCGCTCCCCCAACCTGAGTTCGTGGCAACCGCTCCTGCACGTCGCCATGGATATTGTCGACAACTGCAATCTGCGCTGTCCTTTCTGCCTTTACGATTACAGCGCCGTACGCCGCACCCATGTTATGACGCGCGATACGCTGGAAGCCG
The DNA here is from genome assembly GCF_018256955.1 of Acetobacter persici. Classification (NCBI taxonomy): domain Bacteria; kingdom Pseudomonadati; phylum Pseudomonadota; class Alphaproteobacteria; order Acetobacterales; family Acetobacteraceae; genus Acetobacter; species Acetobacter persici. Next base: position 21,933 of record NZ_JAERKU010000003.1, on the reverse strand, counting down.
CACTCCGGCTCCTGCCATACACCAAGGATGGTGAATTCTGGTTCTCCTGCCTGCATGAGCCTTCTCTGCACCCGGAGTTTGCGTCTTTTCTGGACGCTATCCCGCCAGCGTTCCGCAAAAAGGTATTTTTCACCACCAATCTGGCGCGCCGGATGCCGGAAAGCTATTTCCGGACTCTCGCCCAAAGCAGCATCGACCACATCAATATTTCCATGGAATCCCGGACGCCCGAACTCTACGAACGGATGAGAAAAGGGGCACGTTTTCCAATTTTTATGGAAAACTGGGACAGGCTTCTGGCAGCTTTTCGGGACGCTGGGTCAACGGTTGCCCTGCGCTATGTCATTATGGCTTACAAATCCAACCTGCATGAACTGCCGGAACTGAGCCGCTATTTGCTGAGTGAAGGCCGGGCTGCGCAGGTTGAAATTCGCTATACTTATGATGTGCCCTTTATTGACGCTGCTTTCCGCCAGCAGGAATTTCTGGAGGAAGCCGAGTGGGACTGGCTTCAGGCCAATCTTCCCGTAGCCGAACCGGGACAGATCCTGCTGGCACGGCCGCCTGCCCCCCAAAACTCCGCCCCGGCTGACGCTCAAACCGAAACTAAGGCAGAGGCAGAGGCAGAGGCAGAGGCAGAGGCAGAGGCAGAGGCAGAGGCAGAAACCGCATCAGCCTCTGCGCTCACCATCAAGCCTGAAGAGACGCCGCAGACCGTAAAAAAACCCGAGCCTCGATTTATACCGGGGCACTATCTGGCACAGCTTTCATGGGATGGAACGCTGGAACTGAAAGGCATCAGTCAGGCCAGTTCCGGCGCGGCTCTGATAGAAGTGCCTGTCGTGACAAAAAATATCCGCGATATCCCGAATATCGACAGCTTTCTGTATGAACTGGACTGCAAAAGCATCCAGACGTCAGAGGCATCCTGAGCAGACAACCCGTCCGGCCCGATATGGCCAGCCCATGATTATAGCCGGCAACCGGACCATCCGCAGGCAGGCTCCGGCGTGTCTCCGCACACCAGAGCCGCCATATTCCGTGCCTGTTATCGGGCTTCCGCCTCAGCCATGTAATCGCGCGTTAGCGGCACGGCATCAATGGAGCGGGTAATCTGCAACTGGAAGTTCATGTGACCCTGCACACGGAACGACAGTTCCGCCGCATCCAGATAGAACTCAAACATCCGCGCAAACCGCTCATCATACAGCGCTACAGCTTTGGCCCGGTTGGCGGCAAACCGCTCCCGCCAGATGGCAATGGTCTTGGCGTAGTGCAGCCGCAGAATTTCACAGTCCGTTACCCACAGGCCAGACCGCTCCACAGCGGCAAAGGCTTCACTCAGCGAGGGTGAATAGCCACCGGGGAAGATATATTTGTTAATCCACGGGTTGGTGGTGCCCGGCCCGTCATTCCGCCCGATGGAATGGAGCAGAGCCACGCCATCTTCTGTCAGGCTATTTTTAAGGATTTCAAAAAACTGATGGTAATGATGCACGCCCACATGCTCGAACATGCCGACTGAGACAATCCGGTCAAACCGTCGCTGAAGGTTACGGTAATCGAGCATTTCAAAGCGGACCCGGCCTTCCAGCCCTTCCTCTTTCGCCCGGCGGCGCGCAATCGTCAGCTGTTCTTCGGAGAGCGTAATGCCCGTCACAACCGCTCCGTAATCCCGTGCCAGTGTCAGCGCCATACCGCCCCACCCGCAGCCAATATCCAGCACTTCCAGCCCGGGTTTGTTCAGCAGCAGCTTGGCAGCGATATGCTTTTTCTTGGCCTCCTGCGCCTCATCCAGAGTTTCATCCCCTCTGCGGAAGTAGGCACAGGAATATTGCCGGTCCTTATCCAGAAACAGGTCATACAGACGGCTGTCCAGATCATAATGATGCGCCACATTCTGCCGGGAGCGCTTGATGGGGTTGAACTGGATCCAGCTCCGGCAGGCATAGCGGAACGTGCTGGCAATCTGCTCGGGCAAGTGGCCAGGAGACATGGCGTTGAGCATCAGCAGATCCAGCAACTGATACAGCGTGCAGTCCTTCGGCCGGATGCCGCCATTCATGTAGCCTTCACCAAAGCCCAGACCGGGGTTCATGGCCAGCGCGCGGGCACTGGCATTGTCCACCAGCGTCATGCCTGCTTCCGGCCCCGGCTTGCTGCCGCTGTAGTGCGTCAGACTTCCATCGGGCCAGGCAACATGCAGCCGCCCCGAGGAAATAAAGTGCCGTAATATCCGGTCCAGAATGCGGTTCATGCACTTACTCCGTCATGCCCATGAAAACGCCTGATAGTAAAACACAAAAAAGGGCCCGGAAATACTTCCGGACCCCTTTTGAAGGCATAGCAGAAAAAAGACGACGCTCAGGCGTCGGCTTTGTTTTCTTCTGCTGCCGGTGCTTCCGCGTCGTCAGCGACAATCTCGCCTTCGATCACGGCATCATCACCAGCAATTTCCGCTTCTTCTTCAACGCTCAGCGCTTCACCGCGTGCCTGACGCTCAGCTTCTTCAGCAGAACGGGCCACGTTGACGATAACCGGCACAACAACTTCCGGATGCAGAGCAACCTTGACTTCATACAGACCAAGAGACTTGATCGGATGAGACAGGAAGACCTGCTGACGGGAGATGGTGAAGCCAGCTTCGGTCACGATCTGAGCAATGTCGCGGGTGGACACGGAGCCGTACAGGCTGCCGCTGTCACCAGCCTGACGGATCAGCACAACAGCCAGACCGTCCATGCGCTCGGAGAGACGCTCGGCTTCTTCACGACGTTTGATGTTCTGTGCCTCAAGCTGGGCGCGTTCACGGTCGAAGCGTGAACGGTTGGCTTCGTTTGCACGAATAGCCTTGCCCTGCGGCAGCAGGAAGTTACGGGCATAACCCGGACGAACCTTCACCACATCGCCCATCTGACCCAGATGTTCAACGCGCTGAAGCAGGATCACTTCTGTAGCAGCCATGATCGCCCTCTCAGCTCATCACGTAGGGAAGCAGAGCAAGGAAGCGGGCGCGCTTGATAGCCTGCGCCAGCTCACGCTGCTTCTTTGCGGAAACCGCCGTAATACGGCTCGGCACGATCTTGCCACGTTCGGACAGGAAACGGCTCAGCAGACGTACGTCCTTATAGTCGATCTTCGGCGCATTGGGGCCGGAGAACGGGCAGGATTTACGACGACGGTAGAACGGACGACGGGCACCAACTGCGGGGCGACGTGCGGCGGGATTGATTTCGGTCGTTTCAGACATGCTGCTCACTCCCCTTCGGCGCCAGCGGCTTCAGCCGGCTTTTCATCACGGGCGCGATATTCTTCACGATCTTCGGAAGAACGACGGCCGCCACGGCCGCTTTCAAAGCGTCCGGCAGGCTTCGGGCCACGGAAACCACGTTCGCCGCGGTCATCACCCTTGCGGGACAGCGGCGGGGACGGAGCTTCATCAATTTCATCAACGCGCAGCGCCAGCAGACGCAGAACGTCTTCATTGATGGCGAGCTGACGCTCGATTTCCTTGAGCATCTCGGCCTTCATTTCAAGACCCAGCAGGACGTAGTGGCCCTTGCGGTTTTTCTTGATACGGTAAGCCAGAGTGCGCAGGCCCCAGTATTCACGCTTTTTGACGGAACCGCCATCAGCTTCAACCTGAGCAATCACACCATCAATGATGGCATCAACCTGCTGCTGCGAAATATCATTACGTGCGATAAGCACGGTCTCGTAAAGTGGCATGGGTACTCCCTTCGGATCGTATCAACCCGACTGCGCCAGACCGTTCCGGCAAACAGCGCCCTGCTGAGGCAGAGCAAACGGGTATAGCCGGAGCGATGCCGCGCACCCGGCAGGGAAGATGGCGTGTCAACCACATTTCTGCCCGGAACGCAAGAGTTCAGACCAGAAATTTCTCTGGAATGACAAGCCCGAGCCTGTCCGGCACATCCCACACTTCTTCCATTGTGCTGACAGGCTCGAACCCCATCTGCCGGTAAAGCGGTAAAGCGCGGGGGTGGTCTGCCGTGCAGGTATTAACCCGCACACAGAGCGGCCCCAGTGACCAGGCATGACGCACCGCCTGATCCAGAAAGGCACGCCCGACCCCATGCCCGATCGCTTCCGGGAACAGCCCGAAATAGGACAGGTTGATATCCTGCGGATTGGACAGACTGAGTTCGTAAAAACCACGAATGGCCTGCCCATGCTTCAGCACGGCAATGCTGATCGAGGCCTGTTCCAGCAAATGCGCAAGGTCACGGTCAGACGCCGCCTGCCGCATCCACCAGCAGTAAGGGCGGCCAACCTTGTCCTGCAACAGGCGATAGCCTGCCACATCCGGCCGGACATTCGTCTCAACCGTCCAGCCTTCCGGCAATCTCAGGGCTTCCCCCGCAGGGGCGCGCAGCATCCGCATGAAGGTGACGTCCACCTTCATGCGCGTGGCAGGCTCAGCCTGCCGGATGCAGACCTCAGTTATCATCCAGGAAGGACCGGAGCTTACGGCTGCGGCTGGGGTGCTTGAGCTTACGCAGAGCCTTGGCTTCAATCTGACGGATACGTTCACGGGTCACGTTAAACTGCTGGCCAACTTCTTCCAGCGTGTGGTCCGTGTTCATGCCAATCCCAAAGCGCATCCGCAGCACGCGCTCTTCACGCGGCGTCAGAGACGCCAGAACGCGGGTTGTGGCTTCACGCAGGTTGGTCTGAATGGCGGCATCCAGCGGAATGATGGCCGTCTTATCCTCAATGAAATCACCCAGATGGCTGTCTTCCTCATCCCCGATCGGGGTTTCCAGAGAAATCGGCTCTTTGGCGATCTTGAGCACTTTCCGCACTTTTTCCAGCGGCATGCCCAGCTTTTCAGCCAGTTCTTCCGGTGCCGGTTCCCGCCCGATCTCATGCAACATCTGGCGGGAGGTCCGCACCAGCTTGTTGATGGTCTCGATCATATGGACCGGGATACGGATCGTCCGCGCCTGATCCGCAATGGAGCGGGTAATCGCCTGCCTGATCCACCATGTCGCATAGGTGGAGAACTTATAGCCACGGCGGTATTCAAACTTATCCACGGCCTTCATCAGGCCGATATTGCCTTCCTGAATCAGGTCAAGGAATTGCAGGCCGCGGTTGGTGTATTTCTTGGCAATGGAAATCACCAGACGCAGGTTGGCCTCAATCATTTCCTTCTTGGCGCGCGCGGAATCCCGCTCGCCACGGGCCACCGTCGCGTACACACGGCGGAACTCGCCAATCGGCAGACCTGTATCCTGTGCAAGCTGCGCAACCTGATTCCGCAGGTCAATCACAGTCTCGGAATGTTTGGCGACAAAGTTTTTCCACGATTTACCCGGCAGCGCGGAGACCATGTCCATCCATGCCGGGTCCAGCTCACGCCCGCGATATTTCAGCAGGAAGTCCTCGCGCGAGACGCGGCAGCTTTCCGCCAGACGCAGCATACGGCCTTCCAGCACGTTCAGTGTGCGGAACAGTTCCTTGAGCTGGATCACCAGATCTTCAATCCGGTTGTTGTGCAGATGCACCTGCTCAACCTTGCCAACCAGCTCATCCCGCAGAGCGGCATAAATCTGCTCGGACCGGTCCTGCACTTCCTCGCCGGTGGTCAGCACATCAATGCGCCGGACCTGAAGTTTGCGCAGTTTTTCGTACAGCGGCTCGATATCTTCAAAATGCGCGAGGATTTCCGGCTTCAGCTTTTCTTCCAGCGCGGAAAGAGACAGGCCGCTGCCTTCCCCCTCAACTTCGCCTTCAGCTTCGTTTTCCGGCTCGTCCGCGTCTTCGCTCTCACCCTCGGTATTCTCAAACGCGTCACCGGTGCCCTCTTCCCCCATGGGGTTCGTGGCCGCCTGCATGGCTTCCAGATCCACAATGTCACGCAGCAGCATTTCATTGTTACGGATCTTCTCGTGCCAGGAGATAATGGCGCGGAATGTCAGCGGGCTTTCGCACAGGCCGCCAATCATTTCATCACGGCCAGCCTCAATGCGCTTGGCAATGGCAATCTCACCCTCGCGGGAGAGCAGTTCCACCGTGCCCATCTCGCGCAGATACATGCGCACCGGGTCATCCGTGCGGCCGAGATTTTCTGCGTTGACGTTCCCGGAGGCGGTTTCGGTCTCCGCTTCCTCGGCGTCGTCCTCGGCCTCTTCATCCTCGGCTTTTTCGGACTTCTGGGAGTCGGAGTCGTCACTTTCCTCGTTCTCGACGACCTGAATTCCCATTTCGGACAACATCGCCATGATGTCCTCAATCTGCTCGGAGGACATTTTGTCCTGAGGCAGCACGGCGTTCAGCTCGTCAAACGTGATGTGCCCACGCTCACGCCCCTTCGCGATCAGTTTTTTGACCGCGGCAGACTGCGTATCCAGAGTGGTGGTGTCACCATCCTGCTCAGCTGAGTGCGCTCCGTTACCCGATGCTGTCTTTGTTGCCATGCCTGACCTGCTCCTCCCCCGCCCTCATTCTGACAAGATGCAGAACGACCAGCTCAACACAAATTGTTCAGTTTTCCGAGGCGGGCAGGACGTGGGATATACTGCCCGCGAAGTCAAGAGGAACGCGGGCCGAACATTCCCCGCGCCTCTGAAAAACTACTCGTCTATCTCCCCACGCCGCAGCGCAGCCAGAGCTTCCAGCCTTGGCTGTAACCGCTTCCATTCTGCCATATCTGCCCCATCCTGTGCGAAGCGCGCAACCTCCTGCTCCACTTCTTTTCGAAACTGACTAAAATTCAGCAGTCCGTAAAAATGCCACCACTGTGTTCTTATCGCCACAGCCAGTGAGGTGTCTTTTTCTTCCAGATTCAAAGGCAAAGGCCCTTCTGTGAGCACAGCCCGCACCAGAGCTTCCTCCTCTCGGCCGCTCAGTTCCTCCAGCAGAACCTTTCCATCCTCTGGCAACAGTCCTTCTGCGGACATATCCAGCAGCATGGCCCGCAGGTCGGAATAATCTTCTGGCAGGCTCAGGCGGCAGAGGGCTTCCTCCACCTCCGTCACCAGTTCCGGGTAGCGCAGCAGGAGAGCCAGCAGAATACGCTGCCGCTCCCGCACAGGGTCCACGCGGGAGGGCTGAATATCCTGCGGCACGCGGCTACTACTCCCGCCACCGGAAGACTTTGGTCCGCCAAACGCCCCACCACCTTTTTTCCGCCGGAAGGTCTCAAAAAACCGGTCCAGCAGCGTGGAGCGATACTCAGAAGCCAGCGTTTTTTCAGGGATCAGCGCCGCAGCTTCCACCAGCTTGCGCCGCAGGGCAGCGCGTTCTTCCGGTCCGGGGTTACTCACCCCGCCTGCCAGCAGATCAAACAGCACGTCAGAGAGCGGGCTGGCCGACGCAAACAGGTCTCCCACAGCCTGCGCCCCACGGGAGCGCACCAGACTGTCCGGGTCTTCTCCGTCCGGCAGCAGGCACAGACGCAGGGTGTGATCCCCTTTTAACAGCGGCAGGGCTGTTTCCGCAGCACGTGCTGCTGCACGACGGCCCGCGGCATCGCCGTCAAAACACAGCACCGGCGCACGATCAACCTGCCACAGAACTTCAAGCTGCTCCGGCGTCAGAGCCGTACCAAGGGGAGCTACTGCGCCGCCAAATCCGGCCTGATGCAGGGCAATGACATCCATATACCCTTCCACCACAACCAGATCCGTCGCGGGGGCACCTTTGGGGCGCGGGCCACGCACAGCCGCCCGCGCCCGGTCCAGCCCGAACAGCAGTCGGCGCTTGGAAAACAGGGCAGTTTCCGGGCCATTCAGATATTTAGGCTGGCCATCACCCAGAATACGGCCGCCAAAGGAGACCAGCCGCCCTTTCCGGTCACGAATAGGGAATGTCACACGCCCCCAGAACAGCTCCCCTTTGGGCTGCCCGTCTTCATCCAGCCGCATCAGCCCGGCTTCCGCCATCATGCGGGGCGTGACACCTTTGGCCCCCAGCGCGGCCGTCAGGCTCCCGCGCCCGTCTCCAGCCCAGCCCAGCCCGAAGGTTTTAATGGTCTCCCGTGTCAGGCCGCGCCCCAGCAGATAGTCCAGTCCGGCCCGGCCCGCAGGTGTATACAGGGCAGCGGACCAGATATCCTGCACCAGATCCAGCACATCCCCTAAAGACCGGGTATGTGCCACCTCTTCCTGAGAGCGCCGGTTATCTTTAGGGACATCCAGCCCCGCCGCGGACGCCAGTTCTTCTACAGCTTCCGGAAAGCTTTTGCCTTCCATCTGCATGACGAAGGAAATGACATCCCCATGCACACCGCAGCCAAAGCAATGGAAGTGATCATCATACACGTAGAAAGACGGCGTTTTCTCCCCGTGGAAGGGGCAGCAGCCTTTCCAGTTCCTGCCGGAACGCGCGAGCTTGACCCGCCGCCCCACCACTGAAGACAGCGGTGTGCGGGCACGCAGCTCATCCAGAAACCCTGCCTCAATTGCCATACCGGCCTGATATCATTTTGTGTGTTTTCTGTCTTAGTCCTGCGGCGCTGAATTATCGCTGCGGGCAGACTTACCCACACGATACAGTGAACGACACTCAGATTTTTTGCTGATGGTGTGGGCAGACTTCGGTAGCCCCACCCCCGCCCGATGCAGAGAAATATTTTTCAGAGCCGTCTTGTTCGCATCGGGAAAACGGACGGATAGCGGGAGACCCGCGAACCCTCCGCCAGCCTCCGCGACCAGAGCTCTGGCACGGTGCACGCAGAACCACACCCCACCAGATACTCTCACCGCACATGACCAGCTCCCTTTCAGCTCAAAGCCTGGGCCGCCGATCATGCCTCATACAGTGATCAGCTCAGGCTTGCCTTCACCACCGCATTGGCGCGGCCCATATCCAGCCCTGCGCCAAATTTGGCTTTCAGCGCACCCATCACCTTACCCATGTCTTTCATGGTTTCAGCACCCGTCGCAGCCACGGCGTCTTTCACAGCGGCGTCCAGCGCGGCATCGTCCATTTCAGCGGGCAGGTAGGCGCGGATCACGTCAATTTCCGCTTCTTCCTTTTCAGCCAGTTCCGGCCGACCGGCATCCCGATACATCGTGGCCGATTCGGTACGGGTCTTGACCATGCCGCGCAGCGCGGAAATAGCCTCATCCTCACTCACACCCTCGCCACCTTTAGCGCGGCCCGCAATTTCAACGTCCTTGAGTTTGGCCGTAATCATGCGGATCGTGCCCACACGCGCACTTTCTCCGGCTTTCATTGCCGTCTTGAGATCAGCCATCAGGCGTTCACGCAGGGACATAACCTGTCATACTCCATATCATGTCTATCAGAGGCCACACGGCAGAGGCGTGGCATAAAATCATCAGGTGGGAAGAAATTTCCCATCGCCCGTTAAAACCAGCATAACCCGGTGGGAAATTTCTTCCCACCCGCTCCGCAGACTGCTAAACCATGCAGCACGGGAGGCACAGTCTACCTCATGCCCATTTCAATCGATACCATCATTGCCCGACTTGGCGGGCCGGACGCAACAGCACGCCTGACCGGCGTTGGCACGGAAGCCATCCGCAAATGGCGGCAGGCTCAGGCCATTCCGTCCCGCCACTGGCCCGTCATCGCCCGGGCCACAGGTCTTTCACTGACAGATCTGGACCCCGCAAGCCCCACATCCCCTGACCCATCCCCCCTTGCACCCTCCTCTTCGGTGCCGGGAGGCAGTACAACAGGAATACCCATGCCAGACGCCCGCCCGGACGGCGCAACCGCCGCCCTTGTTCTTGCAGACGGAACCATTCTGTGGGGGAAAGGCTTTGGTGCCTTCACGCAGAAGCCTGCCCTTGGAGAAATCTGCTTTTCCACCGGCATGTCCGGCTATCAGGAAACGCTGACGGATCCGTCCTTTGCTGGCCAGATCATCACCTTCACCTTCCCGCATATCGGGAATGTGGGCACCACCCCGGAAGATGATGAAGCCTCACGCATTGCCGCCCTCGGCCTTGTCACGAAGGAAGACCTGACGGAACCGGCCAACTGGCGCGCCACGGAAAGTCTGGACGCATGGCTGAAGGCGCAGGATGTGCCGGGCATTGCCGGGATTGATACCCGCTCCCTCACCCTGAAAATCCGTGACCACGGTGCCCAGACGGCTGCGCTGTACTTCCCGGAAAACGGGCAGTTTGATCTGGCCGACCTGCAGGAAGCCACACGCGCATGGCCGGGGCTGGAAGGCATGGATCTGGCAAAAACCGTGACCTGCAAAGCGCCTTACACATGGAGCGAAAGCGTGTGGGAATGGCCGAAAGGCACCCGCCCCGCGCCGGAAAACCGCCGCAAGGTCGTGGCTGTGGATTACGGCGCGAAACGCAACATCCTGCGGTGTCTGGTTGCTGCTGGCTGTGATGTTACGGTTGTGCCCGCCACCACCACGGCGGAAGAAATTCTGGCCCTTAAACCCGCTGGCGTCTTCCTCTCCAACGGCCCCGGAGACCCGGCCGCCACGGCAGAGTATGCCGTGCCCGCCATTCAGGGTGTGCTGAACGCAGGGCTGCCGCTGTTTGGCATCTGCCTTGGGCATCAGCTTCTGGCCCGCGCGCTGGGCGGGAAGACCTACAAGCTCGCCCGCGGGCATCGTGGCGCAAACCAGCCCGTGAAGGATCTGGAGACCGGCCGCGTGGAAATCACCAGCCAGAACCACGGTTTTGCGGTGGATGCGGACAGCCTCCCGGCGGATGCGCACGTTACGCATGTCAGCCTGTTTGATGGCTCAAACGAAGGTCTGGCGTCTGACCGCTTCCCGGCGTTCTCCGTCCAGTATCACCCGGAAGCCAGCCCCGGCCCGTCTGACAGCTTCTATCTCTTTGAACGGTTTGTCGCGCTGATTGATGCGCACGGCAGCAAGGACTAACGCATCATGCCAAAACGGACAGATATCCGCTCCATCCTCATTATTGGCGCTGGTCCCATTGTCATCGGGCAGGCCTGCGAGTTCGACTATTCCGGCGCACAGGCCTGTAAGGCCCTGCGGGAAGAAGGCTACCGGGTTATTCTGGTGAACTCCAACCCCGCCACCATCATGACGGACCCCGGCCTTGCGGACGCCACCTATGTGGAGCCCATTACGCCGGACTGCGTTGAACGCATTATCCTGAAGGAAAAGCCCGACGCCATTCTGCCCACTATGGGCGGCCAGACGGCGCTGAACACCGCCATGGCGCTGGATGCCTCCGGCTTCCTGCAAAAGCATGGTGTGGAGCTGATTGGTGCCAAGGCCGACGTGATTGACCGCGCGGAAGACCGTCAGAAGTTCCGGGAAGCCATGGATGCCATCGGCATTGAAAGCCCCCGCAGCTTTATTGCGCATACAATGGAAGAAGCGCGGGAAGCCTTCAAGAAAATCGGCTTCCCCACCATCATCCGCCCCTCCTTCACCATGGGTGGGTCCGGCGGCGGCATTGCGTATAACCGGGAAGAGTTTGAGCAGATTGTCACGTCCGGTCTGGACGCCTCCCCCACCACGGAAGTGCTGATTGAAGAATCTCTGCTGGGGTGGAAAGAGTATGAAATGGAAGTTGTGCGCGACAAAGCGGACAACTGCATCATCGTCTGCTCCATTGAAAACATCGACCCGATGGGCGTGCATACCGGGGATTCCATCACGGTAGCGCCCTCCCTGACGCTGACGGACAAAGAATTCCAGCGGATGCGGGACGCCTCCATTGCCTGCCTGCGCGCCATTGGCGTGGAAACGGGCGGCTCGAACGTGCAGTTCGGCGTAAACCCGGCTGACGGGCGCATGGTGGTGATTGAAATGAACCCCCGTGTCTCCCGCTCCTCAGCGCTGGCCTCCAAGGCAACCGGCTTCCCGATTGCCAAGATCGCCGCCAAGCTGGCTGTGGGCTACACGCTGGATGAACTGAAGAACGACATTACCGGCTCAACCCCTGCGTCCTTCGAGCCGACCATCGACTATGTCGTCGTCAAGATCCCGCGCTTTACGTTTGAAAAATTCCCCGGCGCGCCTGCCCTGCTCTCCACCTCCATGAAATCCGTTGGCGAGGCGATGGCCATTGGCCGCTCCTTTACGGAAGCCCTGCAAAAGGGTCTGCGCTCCATGGAAACCGGCCTGCACGGGCTGGACCCGGTAGAAGTGCCCGGAGATGGCGGAGAAGATGCGTTCCGCGCAGCCCTCTCCCAGCCGCGCCCGGAACGGATCCTGATGGCCGCACAGGCGCTCCGCGCTGGTCTGTCCGTGGAAGATGTGAACGAAGCCTGCCGGTTTGAGCCGTGGTTCCTGCGGGAGCTGGAAAAAATCGTTCACGCAGAACGCGCCATCCAGAACCACGGCCTGCCGCGTGATGCGCAGGGCCTGCGCCGCCTGAAAGCCATGGGCTTTTCCGATATCCAGCTCGCCCGCCTGTCCGGCCTGCAGGAAGAAGAAGTGTCTGCCCTGCGCAACGAGGCTGGCGTGAATGCGGTTTATAAGCGCATTGACACCTGCGCGGGTGAGTTCGCGTCCAGCACGCCCTATATGTATTCCACGTATGAAGGGGTATTCGCCCCTCCGGCCTGTGAGTCCGAACCGACGGACCGTGAGAAAATCATCATTCTCGGCGGTGGCCCGAACCGGATTGGTCAGGGTATTGAGTTCGATTACTGCTGTGTCCATGCCGCCTACGCACTGCGGGAGGCCGGGTTTGAGACCATTATGGTCAACTGCAACCCGGAGACGGTCTCTACCGACTATGACACCTCGGACCGTCTGTATTTTGAACCGCTGACGGCAGAAGATGTTGTCGCGCTGATCCGCAAGGAACAGCAGAACGGCACCGTCAAAGGCTGCATTGTGCAGTATGGTGGCCAGACGCCGCTCAAACTGTCTCATGCTCTGGAAAAAGCGGGCATCCCACTGCTGGGTACCCCGGCGGACGCCATTGACTGCGCGGAAGACCGGGAACGCTTTCAGGCGCTCCTGCACAAGCTTGGCCTGCGCCAGCCTGCCAACGGCATTGCCCGCTCCCCAGCGGAAGCCGAGGATATTGCAGAACGCATTGGCTACCCGGTTGTGGTGCGTCCGTCCTACGTTCTGGGCGGCCGGGCGATGGAAATCGTGTATGACCGCGCGGGCCTCCAGCGCTATATGCGCGGTGCGCTTCAGCTTGCCGGGCATGACATTGCCTCCGGCCCGGTGCTGATTGACCATTACCTGAACGAAGCCATTGAAGCCGACGTGGACTGCATTGCAGACGGCACGGACGTCTATGTGGCCGGTGTGATGGAACATATTGAGGAAGCAGGCATCCATTCGGGTGACAGCGCCTGCGCCCTGCCGCCCTACACCCTCTCCCCCGCCATTGTGACGGAGCTGAAAGCCCAGACCGAAGCCATGGCGCGTGAACTGGGCATTGTGGGGCTGATGAACGTGCAGTACGCCATCAAGGATCAGGAAATCTTTGTCCTTGAGGTCAACCCGCGCGCCTCCCGCACCGTGCCGTTCGTGGCGAAAGCCACGGGTGTTCCGGTCGCCAAGATCGGCGCGCGTGTTATGGCCGGGGCCAAGCTCTCCAGCTTCAATCTGGATGACAGCGCCGTTGTGCCGCATGTTGCGGTGAAGGAAGCCGTCTTCCCCTTCAACCGCTTTGCGGAAGTGGACATCATTCTGGGGCCGGAAATGCGCTCCACGGGTGAGGTCATGGGGCTGGATACATCCTTTGAACGCGCGTTTGCCAAGTCCCAGCTGGGCGCAGGTGTGCGCCTGCCCACCTCCGGCACGGTCTTTCTGTCCGTGCGGGAGAGTGACAAGGCGCATCTCCCCGCCCTTGGCCGTCAGCTTGCCAGCATGGGTCTGAAAATTCTGGCCACACGCGGCACAGCCAAAAAGCTGCGCGATGCCGGGATTGAGGTGGATGTGGTGAACAAGGTGCTGGAAGGCCGCCCGCATTGCGTGGACGCCATCCGCTCGGGTGAGGTGCAGATGGTTATCAACACCGCCCGTGGCCCGCAGTCTGTAGCGGACAGCTTTGATATCCGCCGCTCTGCCCTTGTTCTGGGCATTCCGCACTACACCACCATGGCGGGCGCACGCGCTGCAACCTATGCAATTGCGGCAATGCGTGAAGGACCGCTTGAAGTTGCGCCACTTCAGTCATACTTTAGTGGATCGTTCTGAACAGAGCGGGCGGGCCTTACGGCCTGCCTGCTGCGTTCCGCGGGGCAAGCGGCGTGCCAGAGGCATGGCCGCCTGTACCCGTGTTTTTTTGTAACTTCCATGCCGGTCTGATCGTCCGGCAGTTTTATTCTGGGGACATGTCTTGCAGAAAACTCCGATGACGGAAAAAGGTTTACGGCGGCTCGAAGACGAACTGCGTAATCTGAAATCTGTAGAACGTCCGGCCATCATCCGCGCCATTGCGGAAGCCCGCAGCCACGGCGATCTTTCCGAAAACGCGGAATACCACGCAGCGCGTGAGCGGCAGTCCTTTACCGAAGGCCGCGTTCTTGAACTGGAAAGCATCATCTCCACCGCTGAGGTGATCGACCCCACCACCCTGTCCGGGGATCAGGTCAAGTTCGGTGCCACCGTCACCGTTGTTGATGAAGATACCGACAAGGAAGCGACGTACCAGATTGTTGGCATGCATGAAGCCGACATCAAGCAGAACCTGCTGTCCATCTCTTCCCCGCTCGCTAAATCCCTGATTGGCAAGCATGAAGGTGACACCGTTTCCGTTCCCGCCCCCGGCGGTGACCGGACCTATGAGATCCTGTCTGTGAAATTTATCTGAGATGCTGAAGTTTGAGGATATCACCGCCGCAGCCGCGCGGATCAGCGGGAGTGTCCTCCGCACCCCCACGATTTCCTCTCACTCACTGTCCAAGGCGACCGGCGCAGACATTACCCTGAAGCTGGAAAATCTTCAGGCGGTTGGCTCCTTCAAGGAACGCGGAGCAGCCAACAAGCTTGCCCTGCTCTCTGAGGATGAACGCAGGCGCGGTGTGATCGCGGTCTCGGCTGGCAACCATGCGCAAGGCGTGGCCCGCCATGCCAGCCTGCTGGGCATTGATGCCGTTATCGTCATGCCAAAATTCACCCCTGCGGCCAAAGTAGTCCGCACCCGCAACTGGGGGGCGCGCGTCATTCTGGAAGGCGAGAGCTTTGCGGAAGCGCTGCTGTTTGCGCATGATCTTCAGGCGCGGGAAGGCCGGACCTTTATCCATCCGTATGATGACCCTGCCGTCATGGCCGGTCAGGGCACCTGCGCGCTGGAACTGTTTACGGACGCAGGACCGCTGGACATGCTGGTGGCCCCCATTGGCGGCGGCGGCCTGCTGGGCGGCTGCGCCGTGGCTGCCAAAGCCATGCGCCCGGAGGTCGAACTGATTGGCGTGCAGGTGCAGAATTATAACTCGCTCTCCGCCTTCCCCGGCGCGGCGACGCACCCCTCCGGTGGTTCCACCATTGCCGAAGGCATTGCCGTGATGCAGATCGGCCAGCGCCCGGATGAGGTTATCCGTAAGCTGGTCTCCCGCGTGCTGGTGGTGCCGGAATGTGCGGTGGAAACCGCCATTACCCTGCTGGCCGAAGGGGCAAAGCAGGTGACGGAAGGCGCTGGCGCGGTGGGGCTTGCCGCCGTCATGACCTACCCGGAACTGTTCCGGGATAAAAAGGTGGCGCTGCCCATTTCCGGCGGCAATATCGACAGCCGTATTCTGGCCAACACCCTGCTGCGCGCCATGCTGCGCGATGGCCGCATCCTGCGCCTGATTATGGAAATCCCCGACCGCCCCGGCGTTCTGGCTGATATTTCCAGAACAATCGGGGAAGCGGGCGGCAATATCATTGAAGTGTCCCATCAGCGCCTGTTTGCCGCACCCTCCGTACAGGCGGCGGAACTTGAAGTGATGATTGAAGCACGTGACCCGGAACACGCGGCCCTGATTACCAAAGCCCTTGGCGAACACTACATCGTTCGTCGCGCCTGACGCATCAGAACCATGCCTGCCGGGCACTTGTGCCCTGCTGTTTTAGTGGCATAGTGACGCCTTAAAACAATAAGAAGGCATGGTTCTATGAGTGCAGCAGCACCCTCCCAGACAAAACGCCCCGTTATGCTGGTTATTCTTGATGGCTTCGGCTGGCGGGAAGACTCTTCAGATAACGCTGTCCAGCAGGCGCATACGCCGGTTTTTGACGCTTTGTGGAAAAATGGCCCGCGCAGCTTCCTGCGCACCTGTGGTGAGGATGTTGGCCTGCCGGAAGGCCAGATGGGCAATTCTGAAGTCGGCCACCTGAATATCGGCGCAGGCCGCGTTGTGATGCAGGAACTCCCGCGCATTACCACCGCCATCCGGGATGGCAGCGTTGCCCGCAGCACCGCCATGACCAGCTTTATCGCCACCCTGAAGAAAACCGGCGGCACCTGCCATCTGCTGGGCCTTGTCTCGCCCGGTGGCGTCCATGCGCATCAGGACCACGCTGCCGCCCTCGCCCGGATGGTGGCAGAAGCCGGGGTTCCGGTAGCGTTCCATGTGTTTACAGACGGACGCGATACGCCGCCCCGCTCCGCACAGGGCTATCTGGACACGCTGCGCGCGGCCCTGCCGGAGAGTGTGAAAATTGCCACGGTCTCCGGCCGCTACTACGCCATGGACCGTGACAAACGCTGGGAGCGCGTGGAAAAAGCCTATGACGTGATGGTCAGTGCGGAAGGCCCGAAAGCGGCCACCGCGCAGGATGTTGTGACACAGGCCTATCAGGCCGATATTTCCGACGAATTTATCGAGCCCACCGTGCTGGATGGCTATACCGGCATGAAGGATGGAGACGGCCTGCTCTCCTTCAACTTCCGGGCTGACCGCATCCGCCAGCTTCTGGACGCCATGCTGGAACCGGCTTTTGACGGGTTTGCCCGCAAGAAAGTGGTCAAATTCTCCACCGTTCTGGGCATGACGCACTATAGCGACACACTGGCGGAACGCCTGACGGTGCTGTTCCCGCCGGACTCGCTGGAGAATATTCTGGGCGAAGTTGTGGCCCGCGCCGGCCGCACCCAGTTGCGTATGGCCGAGACGGAAAAATATCCGCACGTCACCTACTTCCTGAATGGCGGGCGGGAAAAGCTGTTTGAGGGTGAAGACCGTATTCTGGTCCCCTCCCCCAAAGTCGCGACCTATGACCTCCAGCCGGAAATGTCCGCGCCGGAACTGACGGACAAAGCCGTCGCCGCGATTGAAAGCGGACAGTATGACCTGATTGTGCTGAACTTCGCCAACCCGGACATGGTCGGTCATACAGGCATCCTCAAAGCGGCTATCAAAGCGGTTGAAACCGTGGATGCGGGCACAGGCCGCATTATGGAAGCCCTTAAAAAACAGAACGGTTCCCTGCTGGTTACGGCAGATCACGGCAACTGTGAGACCATGAAAGACCCGGAGACAGGCGTGCCACATACCGCGCATACGCTAAATGTGGTGCCTCTGGTGGCTTTTGGCGTGGGCAGCAAAAAGCTGAAAGATGGCCGACTGGCTGATCTGGCCCCCACCCTGCTGGATATGATGGGCCTGCCCAAACCTGATGACATGACAGGGACTTCCCTGCTAACGGACTGAATGCTTTTCGCCCAGCCTCCCGCCCCGGCTCCCCATCCCCTTCCTGCCTTGTGCAGGCAGGGAAAACCGGCCCGTGGGAGGCAGGTTTTCAGAACCCTGCCCATCGGGATTTTCGCCGTGCTCGCCTGCCTGCCGCAGGCCGAGGCCGGAACATCTAAGAAAAGTCCTGCACACACGCACCACAGCACTGCAAAAAGCACGCTCCACCGGTCAGCCGTGCAATCCGGGAGTGCCCACCACACGTCCTCCGGGAAGCACGCCGCAGCGTCGCCTTCTTCCCATACCGCCATGACCCGTGCGGAGGCGGACGCCGAGCGCTCAGTCCGGCAGGCACAGGCCGCACTGGCTGCCACACAGGCGGAACGGGCCGCCATGGATAAGCAGAAAGCCGCGCAGGCCGCTGCCGTCACCACATCCCGTGCGAAAAATGAGGCCGCTCAGGCCATTGCCGTGCAGAGTGCGGCCAAAGCCTCAGCCCTCTCCGCCGCGACGGTCTCCGCCACGGCCCAGCTCCAGACAACAGAGCAGCAGGTTGCGGATCTCGATTCCCGTATTGCGGATCTCCGCAAGGAACAGGCCAGTCTGAAAGACGCCCTGCGGGAAGATGCAAAAGCCCTTGCGCCGGTTCTGCCGCTGGCAGAACGCCTCTCCCTGTATCCGTCCGATACGCTGCTGGCCGCCCCGGTTCCGCAGGGCGAGGCAGTTACGGGGTTTCTGGTACTGCGTGGCCTGTCCCGCGGGCTGGAACGTCAGGCGGAAGACATGCGCGCCCGGCAGGAAAAACTGACGGCGCTGGATACGGACCTGACCGCCAAACTGGCCAGACTGGGCCAGTTACAGGAAACACAGAGCCACCAGCGGGATCAGGTGCGGCAGCAGGCCTTAAAAGCCCGCGCCGCCCAGCAGCAGGCCAATGTCGCTGCCCGTGCCGCGGCCGCACAGTTGCAGAATGCCACCCAACGCGCCTCCAGCCTTCAGGATGCTGTCTCCCGGCTGGAAGCTTTGCAGTCCGGGGCCGAGGCTGCCCTGCAAAAAGAAATTGCCTCGGCTGAAAAAGCGCATCAGGCCGCGCGGGATGAAGCCGCCCGCCGCCGCGCGCAGGAACGGGCGGACGCCGCCCGGAGAAAAATGGCGGCCATGGCCACCGCCGCTGGCCCCGGCCTGTCAGACCACCCGCCCGCAGGCGGCGGCACACGTCCGGTGGTGGGCAGCCTGATCAGCACCTGGGGGTCAGCCACCGAATCTGGCCCCGCCACGGGCATGACCTACCGCACAGCCCCCGGTGCCTCCGTCCGCACGCCCTGCTCGGGCCGCGTTGATTTTGCAGGGCCGTTCCGCACCTACGGGCAGATGGTGATTCTCAACTGTGGGCAGCATTACCGCTTTGTTATGGCAGGGTTTTCTGCGCTGGACGTCGCGACCGGGCAGGCCTTATCCAAAGGCGCGCCTGTGGGGCATATGAGCAGCGCAGGCAGTTCCGGCACGCTGTTTATCCAGTTGCGGCACGGGCAAAAACCCGTCAATCCGGCGCCTTTCCTGTAAGGAAAAACCCAGAGACAGTTTGCCAGCCCGGCGGAAGCGGCTAATCTCGCCCAACTGCATGGCGGACACAGGCCGCACTTTGCGCTACAACGCAAAACTAAGCCATACGCTGTAACATTCGACAGGACACGACCGCACGGGTGGTGCACCCGGCGACAGGAGACGAGATCGCATGAAGTTCCGCACAGGTCTGATGCTTGGCGCCACTTTTCTGGCAGGCCTTGCCGTGGCCTCCCACCCCGGAGCGCTGCCGGGCGCAGGCATGCTCGCCTCCCCCGCCATGGCGGAAAAGGCACCGGACGCCTCTCCCACCAGCAACCATGCCGAAACCTATCGCCTGCTCACCCTGTTCGGCACCGTGCTGGACCTTGTGCGCGCCGATTATGTCGAGCCGGTTTCTGATAAAGACCTGATCACCAATGCGCTGAACGGCATGCTGACCGGCCTTGACCCCCACAGCTCCTACATGACCGAAAAACAGTACGCGGACATGATGGTGCAGATGAAGGGCGAATTCGGCGGCCTTGGTCTGGAACTACAACAGCAGGACGGGCACATCCGCGTTGTCTCCCCGGTTGATGGCACGCCGGGCTTCCGCGCCGGGATCAAGCCGGGGGATTACATTATTGCCGTGGACGGCCACCCCGTGGACGGCACCCCGCTGGATGAAGCCGTGAAGAAGATGCGCGGCAAGCCGAACACCAAAATCACGCTCACGCTGGTGCGGGAGAAAACCCCCAAGCCGATTATCCTGACGCTGACGCGTGAGAACATCCATATCGAAGTCATTAAGTCCGCGCTGTATGACCGGATTGGCTACATCCGCATTGCGCAGTTTAATGAGGAAACGGAAAAAGGTCTGCTCAAGGCCTACAACCAGCTGAAACAGCAGGCCGGTGGCAAACTGGCTGGGCTGGTGCTGGACCTGCGGAATGACCCGGGCGGCCTGCTGAATCAGGCCATTGATGTGTCCTCCAGCTTTATCCGCTCGGGCGAGATTGTTTCCACCCGCGCCCGCCACCCGAAAGACAGCCAGCGCTGGGATGCCCACGGCACAGACATTACCGATGGCCTGCCGATTGTCGTGCTGATCAACGGCGGGTCTGCTTCCGCGTCTGAAATTGTCTCCGGCGCGTTGCAGGACCACCATCGCGCCGTGCTGCTGGGCACAAAGTCTTTTGGGAAGGGCTCGGTGCAGTCCATCATGCCCATTCCGGGCAATGGCGCGATCCGGCTGACAACCGCACGGTATTACACCCCTTCCGGCCGCTCCATTCAGGGGCTGGGCATCACGCCCGATATCGCTGTGAAGGAAACCCGGGAAGACCCCGGCTTCAGCCTGCATGAAGCTGACCTTGAACATATCCTGAAAAATCAGGGCGGGAACCAGACCAAGGCTGTGCCGCGCACGGACCTGCCGGCCATTGCAAAGGATATTGCCGGTGAGCCGCCGGCCAACTGGCCGGAATTTGACTACACAAAACCCGCAACCGACTTCCAGCTCCAGCAGGGGCTGCGGGTTGTCCGTTCCATGGCCGGACTGCCTGCGCCGGACCCGTCAGCCTCTCTGCCCGCGGCCAAGCCCCCCGCCGGGAAAGACGCGGATAAAGAGAAAACGGACAAAGACGCCAAAGCCCACCACTAACAGCAGCGCGAGGCCCGTCCGCCATGTCCAGTTCATCTTCTGGCACGCCTGAGGAGCCACGCAAGGCTTCTCTGTGGCAGCAGATGCCTGCGTCTGGACGGGCCTTCCTGTCTTTCTGGGGCGGCTGCACAGCGCTGGCGGGTGTTGTCGCCCTGACCCTGCAGATCATGGGGCCACCCTATGCGGAGGTCAGCGGGCAGGACATTGACGTAGGCACCGCCACCCCCACGGTCCTCGCGACCCTCGCGCATAAAACAGATATTCCCGCCCCGATGGGGGATCTGCTGACAGATGACATCGGCCCCGGCGGGTTTGCCCTCCCCAAAAAAGGCCCGGATGGGCTCATGCCCCGGCAGGTTTATGCCGCGCCCGTCGTGCCGGTGGCCGCCGGCAACGCACAGGTCGCCCTGCTGATTGACGGCATTGGTCAGGCGGATGATGAACTGAGCAATCAGGCGATTGATACCCTGCCCGGCCCGGTTTCTCTGGCCGTCTCGCCTTATGCGTCAGACCCCGGTAGCCTCATGGAGCGGGCCAGATCCCACAACCATGAAACGCTGCTTTCCCTGCCCATAGAGGGCACGCCCGCAGGTCGTGCGGCAGCCGGGGAAGATGCCGGACCCACGACATTACGGCCCGCTCTGAGCGTTGAAAAAAACCGCGCGATCCTGACGGACATTCTCTCCCATCTGGCGGGCTATGCGGGTGTGACAAATGCGTATTCCGGCCAGACTGGCGGAGACTATGCGCAGTCTCCGGCGTTCGCCCCTCTTGTGGCTGCTCTGACGCAACGCGGTCTGTTTTACCTGAACGTCCCGCCCGGCACATCCCCAGACAGCAAATCCCCAAACGGCACAGCACCGGACAAGTCGGCCTCAGCCTCTCCCCGCGCAGACAGGGCGGCAACAGGCACAGCGGCATCCGGAACGGCCGCTGCCACCGCACCGTTTGCGGACCGGCCCGGTGTGGCTGGCACGGCGGATGTTGTGATCAATACCGATGCGGATATCGTCACAATTGATATCCTTCTGCTCAAACTCCAGCAGCTTGCCCGCAGGAACGGACACGCCATTGGCGTTATGGGGCCGCTGCGCCCGGTGGCTCTCTCCTGCCTCAGAGCATGGCGAAGGGGAGGCCTAGCTCTTCATGCACTTCCCGGAATACGGCTGCTTCCGGCTCTTCCCCGTCATCAA